>CANOSP010000057.1 GCA_947569705.1 uncultured Erysipelotrichaceae bacterium | reverse complement strand
TCCAATAATCAAGGAAGTACATCGAGTAATACCAATGCTCCTGTAGTGAATAATATACCTGCACCAAAGCCAAGCACGAATACAGGAAGTACATCGAGTCAGAATACCCAAAAACCACAACAGCCGGCAGTGACGAAAAAAGTTTGTCCTAACGGAAATGAACCTAAAAATCCTGATCTTCCTTGTGACGCAATTATAAGCGGTCACCCAGAAGAATGCTATAAAGATGCATCGGGCAATATTATAACATTTCCAACTGCGGAAGAGGCAAATAAATGGGCATACAATGCATTGCTAAATGACAGCTCCTTTGATATATATGCTGGTTATGCTACGTTACCATTAGGTAGAAATGATGGAACACAATGTAATGGAGTTGCTTTTAAATAGTAAAAAATGAATATTTAATAAAAAAAGACAGGAAATAAATTTCTTGTCTTTTTATATATTGAGCAAAATTTTGCAAAAACTTTTATATAAATTTTTTGGGATTTCTAAATTGAATTTGTATAACAAAAGTAAGGAAGGTAAGAAATCAAGTATTCCTTGCTTTTCTTATATCCAATCGAAAGGAGCAAATAAAGTGAATTATTATAAGGTGACTTTTACTTAGGGGCTTTGTCCCCGAAATAATATAATGGTTTTATCAATGTAAGGTCTTTTTAATTGAATGAAAAAGCATAATTCAAAAGTATTAGCTTTTGATAGAAAGGAAACAAAGATAACTATGCTTAAACTAAAAAATAAATTAAAGAAATTTTCTATACTTATGTGCACCATGCTAGTTACAGTTACCAATCTTTCATTACCTACATATGCAGCTAATGTTATAGTAACCCATGAAATTGATAACAGTGCTACCCAACATGGCTATGAAGTAGAAGGTGAGATGCATAATGATGACGGCGGTACACATACACACTGGACAATGCCGGGATATTTCGCATTAAGTGCAAACGGTCAAAATGTATTCTGTATTGAGCCGTGGAAACGTGTCGATGACGGAACGACTGTTTCACAGGATGATTTAAACGCTATGATTGATTACTCGTTGTCTCATAGACTATCTCGCATTGGATATTATGGATTTTGGAGTGTAGAGAGAACACGTGAAAATTACATTACTACACAGTTAATGATATGGGAAGCACGCGGTTGGTCAGTCACAAAGAAGCCGGCATATTATGACGCAAAGAAACAATTAATCGAAGAAAAAATTGATCGTTCCGCTACACAGCTAAGCTTCACGGGGCAATCAAAAAACGCTAAAGTAAATGAAACGGTATCCTTTACAGATACAAACGGTGTATTAGCCGATTATATGAAAGGTGCCGGATATCCTAATCCTGATGTATCTTATCATAAAGACGGTGTTAATTTCTATTGGCACGGAAATACGATATACCTACAGCCTACTGCTGATGCTGGAGATACATTTACTTTTAGAATGGTAAATGTAACAGAAAACTTTGAAGGAACACCAATCGTTTATTATAATGGTAATTCGCAGAAAACGTCACCGCTGAATAAAGTATACGATCCTGCAAGAAGTTTGTTTACCCTTAACATTCAAAAATTCGGCAACTTAAAAATCGCTAAACAGAATGAAAAAGGTGAAATGGTTCCGAATACTACCTTTAAGTTATCCTATCAGGCAAATATGAGCAGTCCGATCGGTACTTATACTACAGGTGATGACGGTACGGTTACGATTCAGGAATTAGAGCCGAAAACAGTCTATATTCAGGAATTGTCTGTTCCTCATCCTTTAGAAGTAGATACATCGGTTCATTCTGTCACAATTAAACCGAATGATACTGTCACTTATACACAAACAAATCAATATAAAAGAGGCGACTTGAAACTGGCAAAGGTGGATGAGGACGGAACTTATATCCCTAATACGCAGTTTAAACTCTCTTATCATAATGATATGAGTGATCCGATCGGTATTTATACCACAGGCAGTGATGGTACTGTTACGGTTGAGGATCTGATTGCGGATACGGTTTATATCCAAGAGATCTCTGTTCCTGCCCCTTTGATCTTAGATGACTCGGTAAAATCAAAAGTGATCGGTCATAATACTACAATTACTTACACTGCTCGCAATCTCTATAAAAAGGGTGATGTGGAGATCACCAAGAAAGATGCGAACAGCGGTAAGGTGGTAAAGAAATCCGGTGTCGAGTTTGATATTTTCAAGAAAGACGGATCAGCTAACGGTACTTATATTGCGACGATTGCGACCAACAGCCAAGGTGTAGCGCTTTATAAAAACCTGCGTTACGGTGATTATTATTTTGTGGAAAAAACACAACCGCCGAAGTACTATATCAGTAACGAGCGTATCAACTTCCAAATCAGAGAAGATAAAGTGAAGATTCAAAAAACATTATCCAATCCTCAAATCAGAGGCAAGATCATTCTGACCAAAGAAGATTGTGAGGTAGGGAAAAGACCTCAGGGCGACGGTACATTAGACGGTGCGATCTATACTCTGTATGCACAGGAAGATATATTAGATCCAGCGGATGATTCTGTTAAAATCAAAGCAGGTACCGAGGTTATGACAGCTACGATCAAAGATTATACAGCTACCTTTGATAATCTGTATTTAGGTAAATATCGAATCAAAGAAACGAAACCACCAAAAAAAGGTTATCTGCTTGACGGTAAAGATTATATTGTGAATCTTACTGACACAGAACATATCAAGACAGTGACCAGCTGCGATCAAGTGATGAAACAGCCGTTCAAAATTGCGAAATACAGAGGAAGCGATGCACCTATAAAACCGGGTCTTCCGGGCGCTGAATTCACTGTTATGTTAGAGCGATACGTTCAAAAATACGGTTGGGATCAAG
>CANOSP010000056.1 GCA_947569705.1 uncultured Erysipelotrichaceae bacterium | reverse complement strand
CGATCAGTAATGACAAACAGGAAATCAATAAAGATGATATGTGTGTAGTAGGACCTGATGGAAAACCAAATACCGGTGATGAGGTATGCGGATTACCGAGTGAAGATGGGAAACAACCTGAAAAGAAACCTGATGGCAGTGTAGAAGTACCTGACGGCGGTAAAGTAGAATTTCCTAACGGAACAGAGATAGATACACCGGACGGTGCGATCATTCATCCGGACGGATCAGTTACATTACCTGATGGCACTGAATATGATCCAAACGGAAATAAGAAGCCAAGCAAGCAATGTCCGTTAGAAGGCAAGGATATTAATGTAGATACGGACGGAGATGGATTGCCTGATTTAAACCTTGATATTGACGGTGATTGTATCTCAGACCTGAATATTGATACAAACTTCGATAACATACCGGATATTAATATTGATACAAAAGGTGACGGCAAATCTGATATTAATATAGATACAGATAATGACGGAAAAGCAGATCTGAATATCGCGGTGATTAAGCGCTGGATTCCGAACAAGGATTGTAGCTACAACGGCTTTGCTTATGATACCGGAGAAGGATTTACACCGATCTTAAATATCGATACAGACGGTGACGGCAAAGCGGATCGCAATATTGATACAAACGGAGACGGTATTCCTGATCTGAATGTGGATTCTGACTGGCAGGGCAGCAATAACAAAAACCAATCAGTCGGTGGTGCGAATACCGGAGATAGCACAAAATGGAGATGGTGGTGGATTCTGTTAATCCTAACCGGAATTACAATGATCTATTCACAGTATAAAAAAAGAAAGTCAAGTAGATCTAATCATAAAGATACATTTCAATAAGAAAATGTCTAGTATGGTAGACAATTATAGACATACTATTCTGAAATAGAAATGTATGTTTTTTATTTATAAAGCATACGTTTTTGGCTCTTTTCCCGCTATTTCTTAAAGTCTACCTTTGTAGATAGATGATAAGAAGGAAGGGAAACAGAATCATGTGGAAAAAATTAATAATATGTTTATTAACATTAGCCGTTACTTATATGATCGGACATATCTATTTTAATTCTAATGTAGATGCAGCGCCGTCATCAGCTCAATATTATTTGTTGGGCGATGTTTTTGATCGAAATAATCAAAAAAATCAATTTCAAATGCATGGAGAAACATGGTGGTATGTTGTTGCCGATCAAACTACCAAGAAAGCATATATAACATCTTTTGACGGAGCAGCGAATCAATGCACGAGTATGGGAATTAATGCACAAATTACTTCTGCAGATGTTGGTGCATGTACTCTTTTGGCGCAGTCTGAATTCTCTGCCAATTCAGGTAATGATGATGAAATGGGGAAATTAATTGAAAGAAATTCCGCAAATAATATTGCGGGAAATGTTCCTATTCTGCCATCATATGGACTTTATAATGCAATGACGAAAAACGAATCAAATATTTCAGGTATGCCCGGAGCAATATGGTTGGATGAGGCTCATAACGGTAAGCGAGTTGGTTTTAGTAAAAGAGGAGGTAATGCTAGTTACAAGTTGCCGTCATATAGTTATTTATTTACTCAAGAAGTATTTTCAGAAGCGCAGCTGCAATTATATTTTGAAGTTGAGTTACCACAGAAAAATTTTATTCGATCAATCAGTGCGACGCCAAATTCAAAAAGTTTAACCTACAATAATATTGAAAATGAGAAGGATAAAAAAATTGCCGATATTAATACGACTTCAGGAGAAGGACCGTATCATTTTTATGTATATGATACCGACACAGGCGGAAGTACAGGCTCTTTTAAGAATCCATCAGCGTATTTTGATATTACGACAAACTCTACTAACGGCAAAGCAGAAGTTACTATGAAAAATAAATTGCCTGTGGGAGATTATTATTTTAAAGTAAAGGTAATTGATGAAAGTACCAATCAGCGTCTGTATTACAGTCCGGATAATTTTGAATTAGATAAATTTCGTTCAAAGGAAACAGGGGTTATTCATGTGGAAATTACGAAGGAATCACCAAAAATTACTTTTGATATAAATGATAAAGGAACAACTTATGTTAAGGGTGATGCATTAAATACAGTAACTCACAGTGAACATGCGACACATAATCATCCTGAAAAGATTGCGGATGATGTAGGAATTGAATACACGGTTCTCAGCGGAACGCCCGGTTTACTGGTAAGCGGTTTGCCTTATACATCGGTGAATGCGGGAGACGGTCCTACGCTTACTTTCGCAAGTAATATGAGCGGTTCGATTAAAATTCAAGCGAAGGTGCCGGGAGATGATAATTATGAGGATGCGATCACAGAAAAAACGATTGTTGTACAATTAGGATTAACAGCAAATTATGTAGAAGATAAATCAAACATTAAGGCAGGCTCTACGGAAGCGAAACCACCGATAAACTATGCAGTGGGAAATCGCATCGGTCATGTAGATGTAAGCGGCGGTGTAACACCATATACGTACTCTTTACCGAGTGGGAAAGGAAATAATGGTTCCTTTTATATTGATAACAGTGGGAACGTGTATGTAAATCGCGGGGTAGGGTCGAGCGGACTTACTCCGGGTGATTATGAAATAGAAATAGAAGTGAAAGACAACACATCACCGACAAAGATGTCCGCAACGATAAAAAAGACGATCACGATATCAGCCGCAGAATTAGAAGGAGTGGGATGGGAGAACCCCAAGGATCCGGGTAAGGCACTGGCTTCCAATGTCTATGAAATCACATATGATCCAAGCGGTGAACCAAACAACGGTGGTATGTTTAATACCAAGCTGATTGAAACCCAAACAGATACTTTAAAAAATACAGTAATCAAGTATACACTGGAACCAAATCCTAATGATGTATTAAGTATTTCAGGATCAAGTACGATTCAAGCGA
>CANOSP010000055.1 GCA_947569705.1 uncultured Erysipelotrichaceae bacterium | reverse complement strand
TCGTTCCGTCTGCTTCCGCTACCTTGTAATTTCGATCCATCGGTTTCGTCGCATGTATCTTAATATCTTTTCCTGTTTCTCCGCTATAGTTATAATCAATCACTTTATTATCATTCGTCCATGCGATTGTATGATCTTCATTACTGTCTACTTCAATCAATATATCACCCGATGTATCGACAACACCGTCTACCTCAATTACAGGTTCGACTTTTCCTTTACCATTCACAACATAAATTGGATTTTCCGCAAAAGTAATTATTCTTGTGCCTTTATCAATATTGATTGGTAATTCGATTGTCTTATCACTATAATTACCACTTGGATCATGACTCGTTGCCTGTATAATCACTTTTCCCATTTGGCTGTTTTGACTCGCATTCAGAATCGTTACTAAACCGCTTGCGTCTACCGATATGACATCAATAGGACTTCCTGCTTTCAGTTGATAAGTGACAGTACTTCCTGTCGGATTTCCTGCTGTATATAATTGGAACGTCTTGTTTGGTTCATAAACTTCTTTTTTGGCACTGTAATTACTTCCAGATTTCGGTAATTCATTTCCTGCATTATCTGTATAGATGAAGTTTTGCGCTCCTGCCGTTACCGTAAAGGTCAACTCCGCATAGGCGTTTGCTTGTCCTGTGGCTCCTTGTTTCTCAGCTACAATCGTTACCGTTCCTACTCCGTGTATTGTCACTGCACCACTGTTTTCATTGATCTCAATTACATTTGTGGATCCATCTTTTATTTTGTATTTTACTGGATTTGTATTTGTACTGCCCTTTACCGTCGCAAAGACAACAACACCTGTATCTGTAACCTTTACACTCTTTGTCGTAATCGCATTCACTGCCGCTGTTGTCTCATAAAACTTCAAATCCTCTGCCGCAGCTACTCCGACATTAATTATCACTGGAATTTCTTTCGTACTCCAACTATCCGATACCGTTACAGTAATATGATAACTCTTAACACCGAGATTCGCTGTTGTTTTAATCACACCGCTGTTTGAATCAACGCTAAAGAAATTCGCATCTCCCTCTCCCGCCTTTATACCATAGCGATAAGTCGGTTGACTGTTATCAAGTGAAGTTGATGTACCTTTCGTACCGATAATCGTTCCGATAATTCCATTAATCTTTATATTAGAATCCGAAGCAGTGAAAGTCGGCACAGTAGTGTTAGATGAATTACCGTCAGGATTCACATGTCCGTCTACTTCCTGGTAGATTACAATTTCTTTTTCCGTAAATGCAGAATTATAATTATCATTTCCACTGCTTGGATCATCATCCACAGTTGCACGTATCTTCACTTTACCAAACGCACCGTTGCCGTTGTAAGTAATCGCGCCCGTATCTGAATCAAGATCTATCAGATACGCATCTCCGCCGCTCACACTGTAAGTAATTTTTGTATTTGTACTCGGAGTTGAGGTCGCAGTTTCATTCCAAGAATTCGCCGCACCTGCTATTGGTTTCTTTGTTTGATTCGGATCATCGAAAGCTACTGTTAAGCTAGTCTTTTCTACTGTGAATGAGGTACACACCTTAGAATTAGAAGTAGCCGTAGTCGGTTCACCGTTCGCATCCACAGCACTTACACAAAATTTATAGCTTTCTGCCTTTAACCCATCATCCATTAAATCAGGTGCATCCCCTTTGATTTTCACATTTAAGGACGTACTGCTTGAAGCATTACTACCATTTAAACCATCTAATTCAAAATTTTGATAAGTAGTGTCTCCGTTTGATTCAACTGTATAAGTAAGCGGCATGACACCTTGCGGATTCACCGTAATCTTACCTACTGTTTGTCCTGCATTCACATTCTTACTGAATTCATATTCCTTACCGGTTGTTGCTCCGCTTTGCGGTGTCTTTGTATAAGTAAGCTTATGTGGTTCTACAATCTCAATATTTTTCATACTTGAAATTGGCGAAGACTTTGCAGGTCTGCCGGTACTGTCATCAAAATCTTCATTCGCAACCGCTATCTTATACTTACCTGCCGGAATACCTGACAAATCAAAATTATTATCATTTAATGCTTTGTAATACAATAAATCATTTCCCATTTCATCATACACAAATACTGATAGTGTTCCACTGGCAATCGCATCTAATTGTATTATCTGATCTTTTAGAATTTTGTTTCCACTAACAGATTGTCCTTTGTACTTCATATCATTAAAAGTAATCATATAAGATGGATCAGCATATCGAATCTTTAATACTCCACTTCTCGGTTTTGAAGTTAAAACATTTTTATTAATATCATAATTTAAAGCATATAAAATATTTGTATTATTTAAATGAGAAAAAACCATCGCATCATTGTTTGCCCAACCATTACCTTGCTGATCGGGATGATATCCCCAAAAATAACTTATATACCCCGGAAGCGGAGTTGTAGAAGATGCAGAGGAATATACTTTTTCAGCGATACCATCCTTTATAAAGAACGTGCCATAAACAAGATTATGATTGTGTTTCACATATCCTGTATCACTTAAATAAAAGGGTGCTGCTGGTAAATTAGCAATATTCCCCAGTTCTCCTGATACAATCTGTGCTATCTTTGGAACATAACTATATTGTAAATTACCTACCGTATTAGAAACAGATCGAACAGCTGAATTTTCAAATTGATTTTCGCTTCGATTTGTCGAATATGCATCATTAAAATTTTTAGCCAACAAGTAAACAGGTGAATGCGATTTCCCTGATGCTGTTGTATAGAAATCACATCGTGTTATTGGACCAGCAACGTAAGTATATGCAATATTATTCGTATTGCTATTACAAAATTGTACACTGCCCAAAGAATGATACATAATAAGCTCGCCTGTCTTTTTCTTACTGGCAGTCCAAACGATTTCATGACCTGTATTATCCTTTCCCACGATAATACGATCACCTTCATTTATTGTATTTAAGCCACTTTCCGCATACATATCCAAATTGAAATACGTATAACCTATAGAAAACACAGCTATCAATGCGATACATATTATCATTAGTTTTTTCCTCATAACCATTTCTCCTTTCTCTTATGTCTATAAATGTAGACA
>CANOSP010000054.1 GCA_947569705.1 uncultured Erysipelotrichaceae bacterium | reverse complement strand
TAAAAACACATGAAAAGAAAATTGCAAGACGATGGTTTGAATTGTATTATCCGCCGTTTAGTTTCAAACGCACAGGCTGTAAAGGATGTCCGTATTCGCTTGAATTACAAGAGCAACTTGAAACAATGTATACATTGCTTCCCGATGAGTATAAGCAATGCGAAATCATATGGAAGCCTGCATATGATGAATATCGCCGAATTGGATATCGGCTCAAGAAAAATATGCAAATAAAGCTAGATGTATGAAAGGAGATACAATGAATACAGAAGTATTGCGAAAAGCGATTGAAACCTATGGTGAAAAAAAACAAAAGATTATGTTGTTTGAAGAATTGCAGAAAGAAGTTTGCAAGTCGTCATAATTGCGACAGGCATATATAGCATTATAAAGCAGCGCATTGGTAAACGGCGGAAAGCAATTTTATCTAAAGGATGGGAAATATTATGAGAAAGAGAAAGAGTAGGATAGTGAATAACTATAGTGTGGCGAAAATTGATAGTTAGCCAATTGCATAAGTGTTATAAAATGGTATCATGAAAAAAGAGTAAAAAAACAAGAAAATAGTCTTGAGTAATAGATTGGAGAATAACACAATGAATCAAGATGTAGAATTGAATCTGTATCAAAAAAAATCATAGAGTATGCGAAAATATCTCACAATGAATTTTCATTGCACTGCATTAAAGTAAATGCGAAATATGAAAAAGGATATAATATTAAGAATGTATCCGCAATGGAATAGGTTGAAATAATTTGCGTGAATATACTAATAGTGATAAAATAAAGATAACTTACTGGAGGAAGAAAATATGAAAAAGATTAGTGTTTTTGTAGCATGTTTGATGCTGATGTCAGTTGTTGGCTGTTCTAAGAGCTTAAAGGTAACCGTAAAAGAGAATGCGGTACTGGAGTACGGAGAGAAGCTGGATCATTCCCTGTTGTTTGACAAAGAGCAATCAGATGAAGATGTCACAGTAAAAGAAGTGAAAAACTTTGATAACAAGAAAACAGGAGAACAAGAGATCACAGTGATCTTTTCAAATGCGGATGAGAAAACAAAAGAGGAAACATTGAAAGTAACTGTAAAGGATACCAAGAAGCCAGAGATTAAATTGAAGAAAGATAAGCTTGAAATCACTGAAGGTGATAAGTTCGACGCAGCGGCTAACATTGAATCGGTGAAGGATCCGGTGGACGGTGATATTAAAAAGAGTGATGATCAGAAGCTGACAAAGAACGGCTATTTCATTACGAGTGATGTAGATGTGAAAAAAGCAGGCAGCTATACGGTGAAGATTACTGCATTTGATGTGAATGGTAATAAAGCAGAAAGCAGCTACAAGGTTAGCGTGAAAGCGAAACCGCAGGAACCGGAAGTGCAGCAGCCGGTGAGTCAAACGCCAACTCAAACAAATTCGAACAATGGCTATTCCAATAATCAAGGAAGTACATCGAGTAATACCAATGTTCCTGTAGTGAATAATACACCTGCACCGAAGCCAAGCACGAATACAGGTGGCAATAGCGGCAGCTCATCTAACCAGCCGGCTGAAAAACCGCATGAACACTGGGGTCCGGCAGTGGAAGGGATGTATTTTGATAGCGGCGATGAACTAGATGAATGGGCAATAAATTATAGAATAGAACAAGGTAATAAGGGGACACCGGTTGGCGCTGCTTACGGTGTTGGCAGATGCGGTTGTGGTAAACTATATGTAACTCATTTTTATTAGAAGACAATCATAGCGGTTGTCTTTTTTTGGTCAATGCAAAATTTTGCAAAAACTTTTATATAAATTTTTTGGGATTTCTAAATTTAATGTGTATAACAAAAGTAAGGAATATTTAAAGTACAAAAATAGACCTTACTTTTTGTTATGTGAATTTGATGAAAGGAAGTGATTGATTTGAAATCAAACATCAGACCACCCAATTATATGTGCTTATAGAGTGAAAACTCTATCTTTGTGTTCAACGAAAGAGAGGTTGAGAAAACATGAAACACAAAATCAAAAAAATTGTAAATTCAACGCTTGCCTGTTTAATGGCTTTATCAATGTTTCAAGTGAATTGGAATGTTCGTGCCGAAGCTATCAAACATAATGTGACGGAAGAATTTCCTGACGCAGATTGGGAATTACATGGTCCAGTGTCCGGTATTGGCGCACTGTTGAAAGTAGATGGTGAAGTATCTTTCTGTCTACAGGCAAAAATCCCTGTTTCTACAGGAACTAATGAAGAAATACCACCAAGTGTATTAGGCTTAAGCAAAGAAACTATGGCAGAATTAGCTTTAGTGGTTTGGTATGGATACCGATCACAGCCATCTTTAACAAATTATTTTCTTACACAAAATCTTATTTGGCAGTATTTGGGTCAAGGGGACAGTTATGTGACGAATGAGAATCTATATCCTAATAAAGCAAGTATGCAGCCATGGTTTGATAATATTTTAAACAAAGTAAGTCATTTTCACGACACACCTAGCTTTGATGGTCAAACTTATACAGTGAATATGAATGATACATTGACGATACAAGATACTAATGGTGTGTTAAACGGTTTAATCATTGAAGATGTATCAGGCGCAGCTGTTTCTAAAAACGGCAATACTTTATACGTAACTCCTAATAATGACAGCGCAGATACTTTGACAATTAGGTTTAATCGTGGAATGAGTCTTGCTCAAACGCAAACAAACTTTGTTGTGCGTGATAAAGCGTATCAAGGAACCAGTCAAGCTGTTTCCCCTTGTACTTCTGGGCAAGATCCATATCGGTCATATGTAAATATCAAAATTCAAAAACACGGCAATCTCAAAATAGCTAAACAGAATGAAAAAGGCGAAATGGTTCCTAATACTACCTTTAAGCTATCCTATCAGGCAGATATGAGCAGTCCGATCGGTACCTATACTACAGGTGATGACGGTACGGTTACGATTCAGGAATTAGAGCCGAAAACAGTCTATATTCAGGAATTGTCTGTTCCTCATCCTTTAGAAGTAGATACATCGGTTCATTCTGTCACAATTAAACCGAATGATACTGTCACTTATACACAAACAAATCAATATAAAAGAGGCGACTTGAAACTGGCAAAGGTGGATGAGGACGGAACTTATATCCCTAATACGCAGTTTAAACTCTCTTATCATAATGATATGAGTGATCCGATCGGTATTTATACCACAGGCAGTGATGGTACTGTTACGGTTGAGGATCTGATTGCGGATACGGTTTATATCCAAGAGATCTCTGTTCCTGCCCCTTTGATCTTAGATGACTCGGTAAAATCAAAAGTGATCGGTCATAATACTACAATTACTTACACTGCTCGCAATCTCTATAAAAAGGGTGATGTGGAGATCACCAAGAAAGATGCGAACAGCGGTAAGGTGGTAAAGAAATCCGGTGTCGAGTTTGATATTTTCAAGAAAGACGGATCAGCCAACGGTACTTATAT
>CANOSP010000053.1 GCA_947569705.1 uncultured Erysipelotrichaceae bacterium | reverse complement strand
TGGCTTAGTAAACATTACAAAGCTGATGGAACATTCTGACTTGGGACATGATATTGATGCACTACAGGATGTTGTATTCGGGATCTATGCGAAAGAGGACATCATCTATCAAAATCAGGTGGTATTAAAGGCAGGAAGCTTGGTGGCAATCACACAGGCTGATGAATACGGGCAACTAAATGCGATCATACACCATAAGGGAAAGTATGCTTTAAAAGAACTTAAAACCAATGATCACTATGTGCTTGAAGAAAAAGAATACGAGTTTGATTATCAATAAGTAACATCTAAATAGAATAAGTCTTTTTAAAGATCTTTGAAAAATAAACTGATGATTCAGTTTCATAGTCAATACTCGATACGTTACATGTCAGACCTGATAAGGAAAAGCAACTGAGCGATGCGCCGTGATTTTTGATTTCATCAAAATAGCGATAAACACATAAAATCAGAGAATAGCGTGGCAGCTATTTTGCGATGACCCTGACATTAATAATGATACTTCGCTTATACAAAGCGCTTCTTTGGAAGAGGGGGACTAACAAAGTCATGAGAATCAGCCAAGATTCGTCGAGTATTGCCTGCATAGCGCAGGACACGAAAATTAACGCTATGATAATGTCCCGGAGACCGGGACATAAAAAAATTCACTTTTTTTCTATAATGCCTTGACAAAAGACGTCACACCGTCGTATGATATACATGACGGTACACAGTCTGAGGAAAAGGAGATGTAAATAATGAAAAACATTAAAAATGAATATGGCTTATCGCTGCAGGGAGAGTTAAATTCTGATATATGGTTAGAAAATATCAGAGATCCTGAAAAAGAAACATACCATATAGTTCAAAACGGAAAGGTTGTGAATGAAGCTGCTTATAAAATCATTGCAGAAAAGACAATGCATGGATTCACGGATATAAGTGAATCATATGAAAATTATGTTAAGCTTTTTAATGTTATGGGTATTCATAAGTTAATGAGTTTTAAAGAATTAATGAAAGAAAAGAATACCGGGGTAACAAACTTAGCAAAAGTGAGTGGTGTTCCGAGAACAACAATAAGCGGTATTGCGAATGAAGCAACACCGTTTGAAAGAGTAACGGTAAGCAACGCACTTGCTATTTCAAAAGCAATGGATATGACGATAGAAGAAGTATATGATAAATTGTATTTTGAAAGGATTACACACGACTAGTTTTATGCAGAGAACTATATTTAGAAGTTGAATATACTATTAATAAATATTTCATATTTATATACCTTATGATAAAATAAAGATAGAAAAAAGGTGGAGGGATTTATCATGAAGAAAACAAAAAAAATTATCTATTTAGCGGCATCGGTCATGCTTTTAGCGGCTTGCGGCAGCAGTTTAAAAGTGACAGTGAAAGAGAATGTGGAACTGGAATATGGCGAGAAGCCGGATCATTCCCTGTTGTTTGACAAAGAGCAATCAGATGAAGATGTCACAGTAAAAGAAGTGAAAAACTTTGATAACAAGAAAACAGGAGAACAAGAGATCACAGTGATCTTTTCAAATGCGGATGAGAAAACAAAAGAGGAAACATTGAAAGTAACTGTAAAGGATACCAAGAAGCCAGAGATTAAATTGAAGAAAGATAAGCTTGAAATCACTGAAGGTGATAAGTTCGACGCAGCGGCTAACATTGAATCGGTGAAGGATCCGGTGGACGGTGATATTAAAAAGAGTGATGATCAGAAGCTGACAAAGAACGGCTATTTCATTACGAGTGATGTAGATGTGAAAAAAGCAGGCAGCTATACGGTGAAGATTACTGCATTTGATGTGAATGGTAATAAAGCAGAAAGCAGCTACAAGGTTAGCGTGAAAGCGAAACCGCAGGAACCGGAAGTGCAGCAGCCGGTGAGTCAAACGCCAACTCAAACAAATTCGAACAATGGCTATTCCAATAATCAAGGAAGTACATCGAGTAATACCAATGCTCCTGTAGTGAATAATACACCTGCACCACAGCCAAGCACGAATACAAGTGGTAATAGTGGTAGCTCATCCAACCAACCGGCTGACAAGCCGCATGAACACTGGGGTCCGGCAATCGAGGGAATGTATTTTGATACCGATGAGGAATGTGAAGCTTGGGCTAAACAATATAGGCATGAACAATTACAAAAAGGGAATAAAATCGGTGGTGCATACGGAGTTGCCCAATGCGGTTGTGGTAAGTTATTTATTCATAGATTTTATTAGAAGACAATCATAACGGTTGTCTTTTTTTGGCCAATGCAAAATTTTGCGAAAACTTTTATATAAATTTTTTGGGATTTCTAAATTTAATGTGTATAACAAAAGTAAGGAATATTTAAAGTACAAAAATAGACCTTACTTTTTGTTATGTGAAATTAATGAAAGGAAGTGAGTGATGAGATATGAAATCAAATATCAGACCGCCGAATAATAAAGTGTAATATACGGAGTGAAAACTCTATCTTTGTGTTTAATGAAAGAGAGGTTGAGAAAAAATGAAGCACAAAATCAAAAAAATTGTAAATTCAACGCTTGCCGGCTTAATGGCTTTATCAATGTTTCAAGTGAATTGGAATGTTCGTGCAGAAGCCATCAAGCATAATGTGACGGAAGAATTTCCTGACGCTGATTGGAAAATGGTTGGTTATGTATCCGGTACTGGCGCACTGTTGAAAGTAGATGGTGAAGTATCCTTCTGTCTACAGGCAAAAGTTCCTGTACATGCAGGCGATAATGAAGAAATACCACCAAGCGCAATAGGTTTATCTCAAAATACATTAGATGAATTAGCTTTGGTTGTTTGGTATGGGTATCGATCACAGCCATCTTTAACAAATTATTTTTTAACTCAAAACTTAATTTGGAAATATTTGGATCAAGGAGATAGTTATGTAAAAAATGACAATCTTTATCCTACTAAAGCAAGTATGCAGTCTTGGTTTGATGATATTTTAAACAAGGTAAGTCAATTTCATGACAAACCAAGTTTTCATGCGGGTACATATTCTATAAATGTAAATGAAACGCTGACAATACAAGATACCAATGGTGTGTTAGACGGACTTACCATAAAATCTGTTGAAGGCGCTGTTGTTTCAAAGAACGGAAATACACTATATGTGACTCCGAATTCGAACAGCCCTGATTCCTTGACGATACAGTTTAATCGAGAAATGAGTCTTGCTCAAACTCAAACAAACTTTGTCGTTCGTGATAAAGCATATCAAGGAACCAGTCAAGCTGTTTCACCTTGCACATCAGGTCAGGATCCTTACACGTCTGAAGTGACTATCAACATCCAAAAATTCGGAAATCTCAAAATAGCTAAACAGAATGAAAAAGGTGAAATGGTTCCGAATACCACTTTTAAGCTATCCTATCAGGCAGATATGAGCAGTCCGATCGGTACTTATACTACAGGTGATGACGGTACGGTTACGATTCAGGAATTAGAGCCGAAAACAGTCTATATTCAGGAATTGTCTGTTCCTCATCCTTTAGAAGTAGATACATCGGTTCATTCTGTCACAATTAAACCGAATGATACTGTCACTTATACACAAACAAATCAATATAAAAGAGGCGACTTGAAACTGGCAAAGGTGGATGAGGACGGAACTTATATCCCTAATACGCAGTTTAAACTCTCTTATCATAATGATATGAGTGATCCGATCGGTATTTATACCACAGGCAGTGATGGTACTGTTACGGTTGAGGATCTGATTGCGGATACGGTTTATATCCAAGAGATCTCTGTTCCTGCCCCTTTGATTGTAGATGATTCGGTAAAATCAAAAGTGATCGGTCATAATACAATTGTTACTTATACTGCACGCAATCTTTATAAAAAAGGTGATGTAGAAATCACAAAGAAAGATGCGAACAGCGGTAAGGTAGTAAAGAAAGCCGGTGT
>CANOSP010000052.1 GCA_947569705.1 uncultured Erysipelotrichaceae bacterium | reverse complement strand
TAAAAGGCATGTATAATCCAGTCACAAGCATGGGCGGAGCGAATACAGGAGACAGTACGAATCTGAAGTACTATATGGGAATCAGTCTATTATCCTTAAGTTTACTATTCTTTATCGTCTATAAACGCGAGAGTGAGTAAGCATCACAAGGGCAGAGAAATTAAAAAGGTCTCTGCTCTTTTTCGTTTCAATCCTCTTAATGTGTTATTCTTTAAACAATGTTTACATCCTTTTTTAATCATTCTCAAACAGAAAAATTTCATCCTGCCTTTCTTAAAATTAACTGCATATGTAGAAAATAATCCAATATTTTACATTGACAAAAATCAAAGATACATATAGAATGAAAAAAGAGAGGTGAGGCAGCTATGGACTTTCATAAAGATGATGAATTAATTGCACGACTTCAAGCAGGCGATACGGAAGCTTTTAATGAATTATATAACAAATACTATAAACCGTTCCTTTTTACTGCTTGTCGTTTAACCAATAATATTGAAGACGCAAAGGATGCAGTTCAATCTGCCTTCATCCAAATGTTTACTTCTATTAAAAACTTAAAGGATCCTAAATATTTTCGTTTATGGATGAATAAAATCATCCGCGGAAAATGTATAGATTTGTTTCAAAAAAATAAAGATGTCATCCTTGACACAATGCAGGAAGAAGTCATTAATCGTTATGAAGAGCAGAATAGTGACTTTATTCCTCATGATAAATTAAAATTTACTGCGGATCAAGATATTTTAATGAATTTAATCAATCAACTGCCTAATCGTTATCAGGAAATATTATTCTATGCTTATTTCTATCAATTTTCGATGAAGGAAATGTCTGATTTATTAGAAATACCGACGGGTACGGTAAAATCTCGTTTATATGCAGCTAAAAAAGCATTACGCCAAAAAGTAAGTGAATATGAGACTTCTAATCATTATAAGCTTACATTCCGTATTCCCGGTTATTTATCATTATCTTTATTTTTCTTATTTCATAAGCAAGTACAACCGCTTAAATTAAAAAAGCCGCTTAAGCTTATACAAAGTAAAGCGGTTTTCATAGCGCTTGCGATAACCGGTACAGTGGTGTTTTCTGCGCCCTTTCTGGTACGTAATGAATCGAATGCGGTAGATGCTTATCATTTATCGAATCAGCTTACACCGCAGGAAGCTTATTTTAAATTAAAGCATTGGGCGATGGATGGTGTACAAATGAGTGAAAAGGATCGTTCTGAAATTAATGAGATAGAACCGATTTACTTTTATTTGAAACAGGAAAAAGGACCGTATTGGCAAAGAATTCAATCTGACGGATGGGCTCAGGCTTATGAAAATCTAATAAAATAAGTTTTTATTTCATAGTTAAAAGGCTTTTCTAAAGGCGTTTTTAGATAACATTTGAATTTTTTATAAAAAAGTTTGAAAAAAGACGAACTTTTTTATCAGATGACAGGACTCTCATACTGAACTGGCTGTAAGAGATGGTTGGGATAAGTGTATCCTGTTTTTAAATAGGTCGATAGTTTATTATTTGTAAATTAATGTATAAATAGATAATCGAAATATGATATTTATTCATACATTTAAAAGGTAATAAGATAACTATTATAATTACGGAAATAGAAAGGTGTGCAGTTATGAAAAAGATATTAATTACATCACTATGCTTGATGAGTAGTCTTTTAATATTATATGTGTATGCTGCTGATAGCATGATGTCGATCTTGCATGCCCAATCAGCCCCTGTTTTTCAAATGCCGAAAGGGTCCAAAGTTGTATTAGGAAAATATAACAATAGGGAGCTTGTATGGGATATTGGAAATAATGATTATAACGGAAGCTATGTATTAATGAGCAGTAAACCGATTAAAGACGATATTGCAAAATATGATACTACATTAGGATGCAGTACTGTAAGACCAAGCGGCAGCAGCGGCAGACCTTATGGATATGCCTGTCCTAATACTCTGTTAGATAGTGAAATAGGTTTAATTACTTTAAATACAAATGAGACTGCTTTAATAACAAAAAACTTTTATATACCGACATATTCAGATATACAAACCGGTGGTGTATTAGGATTAGCGGTCAGCGATCGTGCCTTCAAAAACAGTGTTCATTACTATTTGAATGAAAGAGGGAATTACCGTTCTTCAGTTTCGGGTGGATGGCCGCGAAATATGATGACTTTAACACAAGGTCCTCAAGATTTTACAACTCCCGAGACATTGGTCACATCAACGGGCAGCACGATTGCTATAGGTGATAAAATTAATGTCGTGTACGACTATTATATGAATAGTTCAGGTGGAGTAACTATAGGAAAAAAGAGTTTGCGTCCTTTTGGAGCGATAGATAGTTCAAAAATTATGTTTTCAGCTAATACCTCCTATACAGACGGAAACTGGCATAATTATGTGATTGATACCGATAACTTGAACGGAAATAATGAATTGAATGCAAATAAGTTAAGGATACAATCCTCATTGACAGCCTTTTTACAAGATGTGAAATATAAAAACAATGCTACTCAAAAGGTCATTGAAAACAGTGTTGTCAAGTTATCAATAAATGCGAATACAGGTACTAATACAAAAATATCAATAATTCTGTATGATGAAGCATGTTCACAGATCAAATATTATAAAATGTTGGAATCTACACGTAGCGGGACAAATGATTATACATTGGATTTAACAGGCGTTGCTGTTGGGAAGTATCAAATTGCGGTCATTAATGAAGAATATGATAGTTCTTCACAGTTACCTGTAGAAAGTTCAATGATTTCTGATGTATTGCCGCTAGAGATAGTTAAACCACATAAGTTCGCCTATACAAAAACACCGCAAAGCGGCGCAAGCAGCGGGAAAGATTTTGAATTCAGTAAGAATGTTAATACAGGTCAGATTATCGGCAAGATAACAGTGAATCCGCAGGGGATTATGCCGCTTACTTATACAGTAGAATCAAACGGTGATAATACGTATCAAAACTTTGAAGTTGATGGTTTAAATAACAGCGGTGCTTCCAACAGTACTTCTTTGGATATAAAAATTAAAAATAACGGTCCTGATTTAGTGAACGGCGGATTGAAGGCAGGGGATTATAAATTTTGTGTAAGTGCTGTGGATGCGAACGGAGATCCGACTGCAGCTACTTCCGATTCAAAGGTTTGTACAACATTTACTGTAGAAAAAACGAGTTTGTCTGTGGCGTTTGATGATCCAAGTACTACCAAGAAATCGATGACAGATGCGGCGAGCGCTTGGATTGAGACAGCGACAGCGACACCGAATACAGGGACAAAGATTACTTATTCAAAAAGCGGTGGTTATTCAAGCTTAATTGAAATAGATTCGGAAACAGGTGAAGTTATTTATAACGGAAATAATGTGTTTAATAAGGTAACGATTCGAGCGACGGCTGATGATGATCCGGCGACAGGTGATGATAATTATGACCCTGCATATGTGGATAAAGAAATCATTATTTATCGCGGTGTAAATGCGACACTGACACCGGACAGTGCTTCAAGCAATACAAGCGTACCTACCTTTACGGCAAGTCAATCAAATGTAAAAGGAAACGGATTGATCGGAACCATTCAAGGAACTGAGGGAACTCCCGATACAATCGGCGGTACACAAACAACTTATCGTTATGAAATCATAAACGGACAAGATTCGGGAATGTTTCAAATTACTACAAGTTCCAATAAAGGAACGATCAAAGTAAAAGCAGGATCGGAACTGGGAGTAGGAAGCTATCACTTCACGGTGAGAGTATCTGATCAATGGAGCAGTAAAGATGTTACAGTGACTGTGAATGTCGGAGTGGCAGGAGCGGAGAACTTACAATTCTATGAAACCACAGCCGCAATCAATATGATCAGTCAAAAGAGTGTAACAATGACAGATACAGGAGTTACTGTCTTTGCGACAGTGAGAGGAAGCAGTAATACCAATCCGGTAAAGTACAGTATCCAAGACGGTTCCACAAATGTCGTAGAAGTCAATGAAAATACCGGAGCAATAACGATTCATGGTGTCGGAACGGTAACGATTGTAGCGGAAAAACAAGGAGCGGCAGGGCAGGCAGATGCCTATGCGGAACTGACCTTTACGGTAACGGCAGGAGCGCAAAAATTCATTTATACAGACAATGCAGGAAACGAGTTGCCTAAAACGGCAAATAAGTATAATTCTTATGAAGAAGTATATGAAAGAAATAAAACATTCCAATTATATACGGCAGGCAATCCAACCGGTTCTACGGTAACGTATCAATTAAAGGCAGGAAGTCCTACCGATGTCATCAGTGTAGACAGTAACGGTTTAGTGCATATCTTGAATGCAAGTCTTAATACACAAATGGGTAAGGTAATCGTCGAAGCGACAAGTCATG
>CANOSP010000051.1 GCA_947569705.1 uncultured Erysipelotrichaceae bacterium | reverse complement strand
GTCTACCTTTGTAGATAGATGATAAGAAAGAAGGGAAATAGAGAGATGAAGAAAATATTAATCTATTTAACTATGTTATTGCTTACAGGTTGTTTTGTGTATTCATATTATAATGATAAAATGAATGCAAATGCCGTTACATACGGCAGTGGCGGCAGCGGTACCGCACGAATCCATATGGCACCTGCAGGGATCAGCGGCAGTAGAATTGGTTTACAAAAAGGCGATAAATTATTGATGAAAAATGGCTTAGCGATGCAGCTGATTTACAGAGATACCAATTATACTGACTATATCTCAGGAGATACAACAAAAGACGATCCGATGATGCTGGGATTATTGCCGAGCGAAGTGGTAAGTGTGTCTACTGCGCCGCAACAAGGTTCTCCTGTATCAGCTTGGTTTTCTATGGCTACAGCGCCAATCGCTAATGTGGCACCGACAAACGGAGAGGCATATCGTGTGCGGGTTGGTTCTTATAGTTATTTCCCATACGGTGAGAGTAATATTGCAGCAGCTATTTCAGATTTAAATTCTTCTTTTGCCTCTGAAAGAGGAATGGAATTACTGGAAAATATTAACTTGGGAGTACTTAGATATGCTTTTACTGACAGCGGTGTCGGTGTTGGATGTGAACCTAATGCCAGTGATAAATTAACAATGAAAACAAGCAAGGAAAAGGGAAAGAAGTTTTTCTGTCCGTTTCAGGTAAATACGAGTAAGTATGATTCGCTTATTCCAAAAGAAGACTGGATGTTTTCATCAAACTATTGGAATACACGAGGCTTTAATAATTCCAAACAACCTGCAAATACGAACTATAACGGATGGAACTATTACGGAATGAATGGTATGAATGCACATGTGGCAAACTCAGTAACAAGTTATGGCGCAGTGCGCCCGGCGGCATATATTAATACCGATGAAATAGTATTCGCTATAACACCGACAAGCGGATCGGGAGCTTTCACAACAATTAATGAACAAGCACCTTTAACTGCTTATTCATCTCTGTGGAGTGCGACTGCTAATTGGGGAGAAATGAAAGTACGTATCTTAAATTCTTCAATAAAAGCTAATTTGAAGAAAATACAAAATGAAAAGGGAGTTGAATTAACTAAGGTTGCCAAGGACGGAAGTGTCGATTTGCTTGTGGATGCGAATGCAGGTACAGGAAAAGACGGTAATCCCCATACGATTTCGGTTCTTGTATTCCAATATAATACTTTTAAGTTCTATAAGCCTTTGGCAAAAACCGTCAGCGGAGCGAATGCCTATACTTTAGATACCACAGGAATGCCGATCGGCAAATATAAAATCGCAGTTGTAAATGAAACATACAGCGGTGACGGAATACCGGCAGAGAGTTCATTAATTTCGGGATTAAAAGATTTAGAGGTAGTACCTCCGCATGAAATTCAATACACCAAAACACCGCAGCCGGGAGCGACTAAAGGAGATTATGAATACGGTAAAAACGTAAATAGCGGTGATGTTATAGGTAAGATCACCTTAAATCCGACAGGAGTTACTCCGATCACCTATGAGATCACTACTAACGGTGATGCGACCTTTAATAATTTTGAAATAGATGGATTAGATGCAGATAAAGCATCAAGTGCTACAAGCTTAAATGTGAAAATTAAGACAAATGCACCTGACTTGTCAAACGGCAGCTTAAAAGCAGGAAGCTATAGTTTTTGTATTAATTCAACCGATGCGGCAGGATACCCAAAACAACAGATCGAAGGAAAAACAAAGGTTTGTACAAGCTTTACCGTAGAGAAAACTGATCTTAAAATAGCGTTTGACAAAGAAGAAACAACAAATAAAGATTTAGATGAAGCGGCTTCACCATGGAATGAAACGGCGACAGCGGAACCTGATGAAGGAGTGAAAATTACGTATACCATCATCGGAGGGGATATTGGATTGATTGAAATAGATGAGGAAACAGGACAAATCACCTATATCGGAGACGGAGAATACGGAAAGGTAAAAATACAAGCGGCGGCAGATGATGATCCTGACAGTGACGAAGATAATTATAATTCGGCATCTGCGGAAAAAGAGATCGTGATCGTTAAGAAAGTGGATGGAGTTGTGACACCTGACGAAGCATCAGATGATAAAACTGTACCGACATTTTCTACTGATAAAGCAAACGTAAAGACAGGCGGAGTGATTGGTAAAATTGAAGGACGAGAAGGAACACCGGATGATGTCGGAAGCGGTAATGATACAATCACATACAGCTATGCGATGAAAAGCGGCGGTGATGCAAGTCTCTTTGAGGTAAACAGTACTACAGGAGTAATCAAAACTAAGGCAAACTTGGCGGTAGGTAGTTATAAATTCTCAATTACCGTCAGCGATAAGTGGAGCAGTAAGGATATAGAAGTCACAGTGGATGTCGGAATCGCGGCGGCTGAAGAATTGAAATTCTATGAGGATAAAAACAGTGAAAAAGTCATTACGCAAAAGAGTGTAAGTCTGACTGATACCAATGTTTCGGTGTTTGCGACAGTCAAAAACAGTACGAATAATAATCCGGTTACTTATAAAATCAAAGACGGTTCAACCAATGTGATTGAAGTAAACGCAAACAGCGGGGCAGTAACGATTAAAAGTGTCGGAAAGGTGATCATCGTCGCAGAAAAGAAAGGAAAAAGCGGACAGGCAGATGCAAGTGCTGAATTAGAATTCACCGTAACGGCAGGAGCGCAGGAATTCATTTATACCGATAAAGCAGGAAACGAACTACCAAAACAAAACGATAAATACAAAGCATATGAAGAAGTATATGAAAAGGATAAGACGTTCCAGTTATATACCGCAGGAAATCCTACAGGTTCTACAGTAACCTATCAGCTAAAGAAAGGAAGCCCTACCGATGTCATATCGGTTGACAGTAATGGTTTAGTGCATATTTTAAACGCAAGTCTTAACACACAAATGGGAAAGGTAATCGTCGAAGCGATAAGTCATGATCCTACAGGAAATTATGCAGATAAAACAATCGAGTTACCGATTAACATTAAGAAAGCAGATCAAACAATATCATTTGCGGATGTGACGTATGTGACGAATGGAAAAGGCAAGGTAACACCGGTCATTAATGAACAAGATATATCAAGTAATGATGGTGGTGCAGAGGTAAAGGATACGGATTACTTTATCACTGTAGATTCAAGTGTCAGTTCTTCAGTAGCGTGGTCAAATGATGGAATTGAAGTTGAATATGATTATGAGGGAGAAGAAGGAATGGAAATTCCGCTTCATGTAGAAAAGCAAGGGAATCGAAACTACAATAAAGCAGAGGCAGACGGAACTTTGCATATTATGGGACCTGATGAAAGTATGTTGGCAGTATCCAGTCCGGGCAAGGTGGTATATGGAGATCATTTCATAATCCGAAGCTTACAGGATGATTCAAGCAGTACGAATGTACAATATACATTTGAGGTAGACGATACCACATATATCTCAACACCGACAGCGAACGGAAACAAGGCAGAATTTGATGCGTTGAAATACAGCGAAACTACAACGATCAAAATTAAGGTGACAAGAACGGCAGACGGAGAAACAGCCTTAAGTAAAACGATCAGTGTACAGGTACTGCCAAAACCAATTGAAATAAAAATCGATAATAAAGAGAAATGGAAGGGAGAAGAAAACCCGCTATTGACCTATCAAGACTTTAAGAAACAATTGGTAACATGGGATGGAGTACAAGATGAGATACAGGCAAAAGATATTAAACTGAATACAACAGCGAAAACAAACAGTAATGCAGGCAAATATCAGATCAAAGGAGATGCGAATACATTAAACAGAACGTATCCGAACTACAGCTTTAAGTTTAAAGAAGGAACCCTGACAATTAAAGAAGAAAATATCGAAGATGATTGGTATCACTTAGAAATCAATGATGGGAATAACACAGCTTATACAGGTAAGTGGACGAATCAAGATGTAAATATCATCAGCGATCATACAGAGTATATCAATCTATCACTTGATCAAAGCACATGGAAACCAAATCAAGTGACAGTCACAAAAGAAGGAGAAACAAATCAAAGCTTTTGGATGAAAAAAGACAGTGGGGCAATTACAAAAGAGAAACAAGAAATGATCAAGATCGATAAAACAGCGCCAAAAGTAAAAGGAATCAAAGCAAAGGATGCAAACAATAACCTACAAAATATCATTAACAAGTTAAGCGGCGGCATTTTCTTTAAACCGGGAACCACATTTGAGATAACGACAAGTGATGCGAAAGATAACTTGAAAGTCAGCGGCACAAAGGAAATCAGCTATCGAATCTATAGAATCAATGAAACAGAGGAAGAAGAAATCAAAGCAGATACTTTAACAGTCACTAACGAAAAGGCGAACATCACAATCAATGAATCGGCAGGAAAATATAAAGTATGTGTAATCCCAACAGATCATGCAGGTAATACAAACAGTGAGATATGTCATGGTGTGGAGTTAAAGAAAATCGATGTGGATGTGGATGGAGACGGAATCCCTGATTTCAATGATCCGGATGGCGATGGATGTCCTGATCTCAATATCAAATGGAAAGATCCAAACGATACAAAGAAAT
>CANOSP010000050.1 GCA_947569705.1 uncultured Erysipelotrichaceae bacterium | reverse complement strand
GACCTAATCGTTTAAAATAATGAAAAAGCGGCTACTACTTCCGCTTAATCCTGATATTTACGGTTTACACAAAATTTGAGACACTCCCTTCAACAGCTCTGATCCTTTCATCGTATGCATCAGCTTTTCAACATAAAGCAAAACAGGAAATTGCACACAAATTTCCTGTTTTTATATTCGTTAAAAATATGGATTCTTATCAAAGCCGTTTCTTTCAATGCTTGAACAGGACATCATGTCGTCTTAAATAACCCAAGACACTTAACAAAGCCTCATCTTAAGGCTGAAAAAAACTTCCTGCCATCATTCGATCCGCAAGAAGTCTGCTTCTTATTCTTCTTCAATCGGTGCGTGTTCTACCACCTTTTTCAGCTTTTTCTCAAACTCGGTACGAGGAAACAACACACTCGTTCCGCACCCCAAGCATTTAATACGAATATCGGCACCCATGCGAATCACACGCCACTGTTTTGACTTATGACACGGATGTTCCTTCTTCATTTCTACAATATCATTTAAATTATATTCCTTATCCACCATAACATTCTCCTTGCCCCGTGATCTTATTCTCTTTCATGTTTACGATATGCATCCATCGTATTGCTCAGCAACATCGCAATCGTCATCGGTCCGATTCCCTTAGGAACAGGGGTAATATATGACGCTTTTTCCGCTGCCGATACAAAATCAACATCACCGCACAGCTTATTGTTTTCATCGCGATTCACACCGACATCAATCACAACCGCACCTTCCTTGATCCATGATGCATCTACCATGCGCGGCTTTCCTACCGCAACGATCAACAGGTCGGCGGTTTTCGTAATTTCTTTGATATTCGCTGTTTTTGAATGGGTAATCGTAACTGTCGCATTTGCCGCCAGCAACAGCTGCGCAATCGGTTTTCCGACAATATTTGATCTGCCGATCACAACGGCTCTTTTCCCGCTCAAATCCTTAAGCGAAATACGCTTTAAGACTTCCATGATCCCTTTCGGTGTACAAGGCAGAAAGGTCGGACTGCCCATCATCATTCTGCCGATATTATACGGATGAAATCCATCCACATCCTTATGCGGCGCAATCGCATAAATCACATGATCCTCATCAATATGCTTCGGAAGCGGCAGCTGTACCAAAATTCCATCAACGCAGTCATCATGATTCAAACGATCGATCAATTCCAACAATTCCGCTTCACTCGTATCAGCGGGCAATGTGATCAAATCATTATCCATGCCGATCTCACCGCATGCACGCTCTTTCCCCTTCACATAAGAAAGACTTGCCGCATGATCACCGATTAAAATTACCGTAAGCTTTGGGATACGTTGATGATCTGCCTTTAATTCCTCAATTTGTTTTTTCAATTCCGCTTTCATATCAGCGGCAATCTCACTTCCGTATACAACTTCTGCCATTTCGTTACACCTACCATTCCTTACTGTCTAACATGATCGTTACCGGTCCGTCATTACATAGTTCAACCTTCATATCGGCTCCGAAAACACCCGTTTCCACAGACACTCCGTATTGTGCCAATTTCTGATTAAAATATTCATAAAGCGGCTTTGCCTGAGACGGTTTTGCGGCTTGTTCAAAGCCGGGACGTCTTCCTCTTCGGCAGTCTGCGTATAAGGTAAACTGCGATATTGATAAAATCTTCCCCTGAATATCATGCAAGTTCAAATTCATCTTACCCTGTTCATCCTCAAATACACGCAGCTCTGCAGTTTTCTTCGCTAATTTATCAGCGATTTCCTCATTGTCTTCTTGCGTAATCCCGACAAGCAATAAAAAACCTTGACCAATTCTGCCGGTCACCTTCCCGTCCACAGTAACACTCGCATGGGTAACGCGTTGGATTAAAACTCTCATGATTTCCCTTCCTTCTTTTTTCTTTCTATAGTATACACGAATCCTTGTATTTCCGCCAGTTTATTCATAAAGATTCGATCAACCCTTAATAAATTCTGTTTTGTAAATCATCGGGATATAAAAAGTTTAAAAAATATGAAATTTTTTAAAAAAACACAAAATTTTTCATTATTTTATGTTATACTATATACGCATGGTGATTGGATAAGCAAAAACCTGCCTGTTATGATTAACTCTTCCGCCTAGTATCTCGTTTTTATAATCATAACAGGATCGTATTTCAGTTCTCCCTCAATAAACACACACAATATTCTTGAAGTACGATCATTAAAAAAAACGATACCCTCCTAACCCGGTATCGTTTTTTTCTTTTTATGCTTGCCCTAAATCCTTATCACTTACTTCGCCGTCTTCCAATGCTTTCAGCTGTGCATCTCTTTTACGTTTGCCGCTGTAAAGCTTTAAGCCGCCGAAGATCCCTGCAGCACTTGCGACAGTTACGATAATTGCCTTTTTAACTTTACCTTTTTTCATCTTTCATTCCTCCTTATACGCTTGACAATATTTTATCACTAAATATCGAAAAAGAATAGTATTATATCAAAAATGTAATTTATCTTTTTAAAAAATCCGCAAAATCGTCAAACAGCTTGGTACAAGCATGATTGAATAAATATTACGGCTGCTTCGGCAAGGTGATTTCATTGACATAGGATGTCGCAAACATGCGGCGAATTTCATTAAGATCACTTGTTTGTCCCAACGCAACCATCAGCTTTGTAATACAAGCTTCACTGGTCATATCATACCCTTGAATGACACCGTGCTTTAAGGCTTTTTGCCCTGTTTCATAAATAGAGAAATCACTATTTTCATATAAGCACTGTGAACAAACTACAACACTGATGCCGTGCACAACGAGCTGTTCCAATTTCGCAATCAAATCTCGACGGATAAAATTAATACCGCCGGCACCGAATGCTTCAATTACAACGCCTTCGTACTGGTGATTTAACAATATGTCGAAAATTTCCGGATTCATACCGGGAATCAGTTTGATTAACATGACATTTTTACATAGATGATCATGAATGGTAAATGACTGTACAGAGTGTATCGCAGATTCCATATCCAAATGAAGCCCTCGAGCATCTACGATACCTACCGGTTGTACATTTACACTTTCAAAAGCATCAAAACCCATCGTTCTGACTTTTACACAGCGGCTTCCCAACATAATTTTTCGATTAAAGGCTATATAAACACCTTTAAGAGAACTGCAGGCAGCGGTAAAGGCAACACGTATATTATTGATGCCGTCACTTAATACATGCGTTAATGGCAGCTGTGCACCGGTAATCAGCACCGGAATCGGTAAGCCCGGCAGCATAAAGGATAAGGCGCTGGCAGTATATGCCATCGTATCGGTACCGTGACTCATCACAATGCCGTCATATTCACCAACGGCTTTATAAATGCGATGGGCGATGATCTGCCATTCCTCAGGCTGAATATTACTGGAATCAAGATTGAGCAAATCCTCGCAATCAATTTCTAAATCACCGCTTAAATCACCGAGATACGGCAACAGCTCTTCTCCGGTAAGTACCGGGATTAAACCTTCATCGCTTTCCTTGCAGGCAATCGTTCCGCCCGTGGATAAAAACAATATTCGCTTCATATAGGAACTCCTTATAACATTTTATTTTTAACAGTATCATTGTACATGAGCATGTGTCAGAATACAACCGTTTTACTATTCATTATTAATGTTCGGCTGTAATTCATAGAAAATGATTTCCGAAGGACACGCAAAGCGAAACGGCAAACCGGTTGTACCGATGCCGCTGCTTACGGAAAGGAATGTGTTCGCAATCAGATATACACCTCTTTGATAATGCTTACCGCCTTTCGGTAAATGGTATTTAGTAAGCAAGGGAAGACGGATCTGTCCCCCGTGGGTATGTCCGCTTAACATCATTGTGATTTCATCCATATGTAAAACATCTATCAAATCAGGTTCATGTGCCAAAAGAATCTGAACCGGCTGTAAGCTTGCTTCGGTAATACGACGATCCTCATATCCGGTCAGCCAATCATCGATACCGAAAAAAGCCACTCCCGCCTGTGCAAAAATAACCCTCTCATTGCGCAGAACTTGAAAGCCGCCTTCATTCATCAGTGCCTTGTATACATACTTCGCACCGCCGCCGATGTCATGATTACCGTAAATTGCCAGTTTGGCAATTTTGGCATGAAATGCCTGTAAATACAACGGCAATATATAACGAAGCTGTTTGGATTTTTCATAATGATCGATTAAATCACCGGTAAACACAATAAAATCAGGCTGTAAACGATTCACCTTTACAATCAATCGCAATAGCCTCGTTCTTGGAAAATGCCGATGAATATGCAGATCACTCAAATGAACAATGCGTATCGGCTGTTTCACATCAGTATAAATCACATGCTTTTTCATTAACAATCGATTCGGTTCGATGATTCCCGCATCAATGATCACCAGAATCAGAACCGTTATGATCACAAAATAAATCATATAGAGTCGCTCCTGTTTTATAGTATGAACGGCTTGTTTCAATGTTCCTGACGATTGATAGTGTATCCGCTTTTTATCAATTTATGAGTGAAGCAGTTATGGATAAAGTCTTATCTTTAATATTACGCTTTTGTACAAATGATACTTCTGTTTCTTATGCTTATCTTCTTTATTGTTCTATCATAAACGGTGATTCTGTTTTCATTTAAACACAAAGCACTTTAAATATCTGAGTTTTCTGTATATTAAAAGACTGCGTCCTCAAATGATATGTACCCAGAATCCTGGACACATAAATTTATGAGTTGAAGCTTAACAC
>CANOSP010000049.1 GCA_947569705.1 uncultured Erysipelotrichaceae bacterium | reverse complement strand
TCGGATACTGAAGTGAAAAAGCACCGATTGTCTGATTAACCTTAGTAGGATTATCTCCGTAGGTAAGTGCTGTATTTGCAGGATTGAAATCAGCAGTAGGTTTAGGACTGTCACTCACTTCAAATTCATAATCACGCGTATTTCCGTAAGAGTCCGTAACTGTTAATGTATAGGAACCAAGTGCTAATGTAGCACCGGCATAAGCACTTGTCTTTCCGGATGAATCTGTAATAGTCGCACTATAATTATTCCAATCTTTCTGAGCATCGGGCGCAGTTATTGCGATTCTATCACTTGTGCCGATTTCATTAACTTCAGAAGGTGAATAATTCCCCAATACCGGCTTATTCTTATAAATGTCAACAATAAATTCACTTGTCATTCCTTGAGTAGTAAATATATATTTTCTATAAACTCGATTCTCATTCGCCGATATTAATATTTGATTATTTGTGAAATCACTGCATGTTTGATTCGGTGAACCAACCGGATCTTGAACTTGACAGGTTAGGTTTTGATTAGCCGGAACCGTAGCAGTCAATTTTACATCTTGATTATACAATTCACCGCTGGAATAATCGGTTTGATCTGCTTTTTCTGCCGTTATCTTCAGCGGCAGCATACCGCTGATAATATGTCCATCAATTATCAATCTTCCGTCTTCAAATATCGCTACTTTGTTACTATTTGTAGACGTCTGAATTTTTTTTACTCTATATGGTTGTTCAATCGGTGAAGAGTCTGGATTATTAATTACTTGTTCTGTAGATTCTGTCCATGTATCAGTTTTATTAGTTGAATAAATCTTCCCGTCATTTATAAAATATACTATAGAAGGATCACTGAAATAAGTATCAAAACTGCTTACTTCTTCTGTAAATTCTACGCTTGCGGTCTTCGCTACGGAAGTTGCCCCTCTATCTTTGGAAGACAGAATATAATATTCAAGCATATCATTGTTTCTCACCAACATCCCTAAACCAATACTTCGTGTATGCACATAATAGTACATTCCGTTCGCATCAATGTCGATCACATTGGTTAAGTAATCGGATTTGTTCTCCGCATAAACTTGCACAGGAACATTTACATTTGATTTAAATTCTATTCCATCACTTGCGGCAACTCCCCAATTGTAAACAGTTCCGTCATTTTTTAAAGCAAAAATCGTATCAGGATATGCGTATGTTAGTTTCTTAACATTATCGATATTTAATTTAGTAAACGTAAGACTTCCGGTATTGGTTCCGTTCCCAAACTGTCCATCTGTGTTATCACCGCTTGCGTAAACATCACCGTTCGCCGTAATCAGAAAATTGGTTTTATGTCCCGCTACTACAGATATAATATCTGAAATGCCTGTATCAACCATAACTGCTTTATCCGTATACGTAGATGAGGTTATGCCGTTTCCGAATTGTCCGTAAGAATTATCCCCCCATACATAAATTTTACCGTCATCTCGTAATGCAATCCCGTTATGATTACGAGCCACAGTAGTTCCGCTTCCTGAAACCTTAATCACATTACTTAACGGCCTTTCATTTTCGTCATACATTAATAATAAATTATCACTATTAAAGATCGAAGATGGTTTATACATTACCATGTGATCTTCAGTTATTAAATAAATTGCTCCTTGTCCGTTATTGCTTATTCCTTTCCTCGTCGTAAAATGATCAAAATCAATAAATTTCTCCCCAGTGTATTCCGCCGCCTTTAATCTATCATTATTATATAATAAGGGGATACCGAGGCTTAAGAATAACAGAATACACAAAAAACTATAAAAAATCTTTTTCACATTCCTCATCCTTTCCTATCTTTTTATACTTAACAATAATCATGTAGTAGTAAAAGACTACATAATTATTAAAAAAATAACGCTGATGAAAAAACAGGGGACTGATCCCCATGTTATTCCCTTCACCTTTAGGAGTACAACAAAAATCAAATAGTTACAAAAAAATAAAAAGTTTTTATCTTTGTTCAAAAGCTTCTGTATAACCCTCAGCTTTTAACAACTGATAATAAGCATCATTCTTATCCTTTAATGCATAATAAACAGGTAAAATCTCATTCCAATCAGCTTCACTCTGTTCCTTTTCCAAATCATTCATAATAAAATTCACACATGTATAATAAGCACTTCTGCTGTTGGTAATATTCATATCTTGATAAACCTTTGCTTTAAAAACAGCATGATTCAAGTCAATACTTTCTGTTTTATCAGACGGTGTTTCCTTTTCCTCACTCTGTGCAGTATCTTCCTGTTTTTTCGCTTCTTTCATATCATCATAAACAAACGCAGCACCGCTTACCATAAGCACACTCATAGATGCCATACATGCCGATGTCAATAAATTTCCGCTGATATATTCTTTGGTCTGCAAAAGCTGCTGCTTCATTTGTTTGAAAATTACAATCAATAAAGAATCAGCTGCCAAAGCATCTGCTTTAAATTTAATTTTACGGTTATTTTCTTTTTCAAATGCTTTTACTAATACAAACAAATCCTTTTTTGCTCGATGAAGTCTTGTTTTCACAGTACCTGCCGATAATCCGAGCAAATTCGCCGCTTCCTCAATTTTTAACTGTTTGAGATACACAAGCTCCACTACTTCTTGGTATCTCGGTTTCAGCTGTTTGATTAATTGATGAATCACTTCTTTTTCATTCTCGTTATTGTAATGGGTGACCGGAACCATATAACTTCTTTCTTCCACACAATATGTTTCATTCATCACACTCGGATCAGCCGGTAAATCATGTTTCTTCCTAAAAAGCTTGTAGCATTTAGAATGCACAATCGTCTTCAGCCAAGCCGGAAACGCCTGCGGATCTCTTAATTCATTAATCGATCTGTGAATACTGATAAATGCTTCCTGTACGGCATCCTTCGCATCTGCATCGTTTTTTGTTTCGCGCATTGCCATTGCATATGCCATTGAATAATAGTATTCAAACAGCTGCTCAAATGCCCCTTCTTTACTTTGCATCGCTTCCTCAATCAGTCTGATTTCTTCTTGTGTCATTCTTTCACCTCCGCATTTTTATTTTTGTAACATTTGTATTAAAACATATTTACAATTACATTGTAAATAATGAAACTTTATTTACATAGCACCCCTTATTTATACTTTATCAAAGTTTTGCAAAAATGTAAACACTATTATTGTGTGAATTTTACTGAAAAAGCGAATTTCGTGATTTTTTGTATGGATAATTTATGAATCTTATTTATAAATGAAATACATACAGAAATTCATTTTTCGCCTTTGTTTACTGTTTTCATATTTTGCGATAAGCGCATTGCGAAACGAAACAAAAAAAATTGATTTTTTTGAAAATTCTTATTTACTATATGATGATTATGTAGTATACTAATAGCAGGGATAATGAGACATCTAGAGCATTCGCGGGTGGGCGAATGCATGGGTGGGATGTCAAAACTGCGCTTTCTTTTAGGTTAGGCGCAGCCTTTTTTTTATTTTAATTAAATTAACATAATAGCGAAGATGAGGAGAAGGATTCATATTCTGATGTTCAAGCTGTCACGAAGCCTTTTCTTCATAGGCAGTGGGCATGAATGATGTCTTTATATTATGATCATTTAAAGATTATATGTAAGCGTATTGTAACCATTTCTATTTAAAAATGTCATTAGTGCTAAGTAAATGCAATGGAGCGAAGTCATGATGAATGTGTGAATAAAAAAACGAGACGATTATATCTCGTTTTGGTCACATTGCGCTTTAATAGCTTTACTTATTTCAGGTCGAAGTGCTTCATTGATGTCTAACAAGTCCATGACTTGTTCTGCGGTTTGGTTTGTTTTTTTCATTATGGTAATTACATTTTTAATCATACCTTCTGTGAATCCTTCATCATGACCGACAGCTCGGCCTTTTGCCATCCCCTCTGCCAATCCTTCTTTACGCCCTGCATCTACATGAATCTGTGACAAGTTACACTTACCTTCAACCTCCCGTTCTGTTTTCTTTGTCATCATTATACCATAGTTTTGTTCCAGTTGGCACTTTTTCTCATGTGCTGTCATTTCCGCTTTAAACAAGATATATAACAGCTCCATTAAATCGTATTTATCATCATTCATATCATATTTACTCTTTGGATAGATCATGATGATTGCCAACTTATCATACGTTTCTTTAGGGAAATGACACGCTCTTTTCAAGCATGTTTCACTGATTGAATATTGATTCATTACTCCCTCGGTTGCTTTGTTAGAATTCATCACAATCCATATCGAATAAACTTTTTTTAAATTCTGAAAATCAGAATGTTGAAAGCCGTCCGGACGATTCTTTTGTCTTGCAAGTAATCTGCTGCAATAATAAATCGCTCGACTTAATAACGGATAGTGTCTATTACTGTTTGCCTGTGCTTCAATGTTCAGGATTAGACCGATGTTTTCCTTTTTGGATGAATTAGGTAATCTGATTCCTACTATAATATCAAAGATGATCTTGGCATTGAAAACAGAAGTATCTTCGGGATTCATCCCATAAATTTTATCGATGGCTTTATCAACATTTATACTCATAGTCGGATCACTCACTATATAATCCGGTATCTCAGCTAACGGAATATCACGAAATTCTGAAACACACTCTTTAATAATCCGAGCCAATATCTGCTTATTACATATGCTCCTTTTACAATATTCATCATAGGTGAGATTGTGACTGCTGCGATCAATCATTTCATTTAATTCATTTACTTTAATCATAGACGTTATCATCTCCTTTCGCCTGTCTATAATTCAGCTTTAAAAAGCCCCTATCTTTTATATACACGCTAAAAAGAGTAATCCCCAAAAATTTATGAAAATTTTTTTAATTTTATTTTTTCATCGCCTTTGCAAAAGAAAAACGAGCATTATAACTCGTCTTAATCACATTGTGTTTCAATAGATTTTCTTATTTCAGGTCGAAGTGACTCATCGATGTCTAACAGATCCATCACTTCAGTCATTGATTTATTAGTTTTTTTCATGATAGTTGTTACATTCTTAATCATTTCCTTTTTGATTCCTTTTTTTAACCCTTTTACGAGACCTTCCGCTAATCCTTCTCTACGACCTGCATCTACATGAATCTGTGACAAGTTACACATACCTTCAACCTCCCGTTCTGTTTTCTTTGTCATCATTATAC
>CANOSP010000048.1 GCA_947569705.1 uncultured Erysipelotrichaceae bacterium | reverse complement strand
GATTATTGAGACTCGCATTCAGAATCGTTACTAAACCGCTTGGATCTACCGAGATAACATCGGTAGGACTTCCTGTCTTTAGCTGATACGTTACACTGCTTCCTGTCGGATTACCCGACGTATACAACTGAAAATTCTTGCTTGGCGCATATGATTGTACATACGCATTATAGATACTTCCTGCTTTCGGCAGTTCATTTCCCGCATCATCTGTATAAATAAAATCTTGCGCTCCTGCTGTAACCGTAAAAGTCAATTCCGCTGTGGCGATTGCTTGTCCTACTCCGCCTTGTTTCTCTGCGACAATCGTTACCGTTCCCACCCCATGAATCGTTATCGCTCCGCTGTTTTCATTTACTTCAATAATATTTGTGCTTCCATCTTTGATGCTATACTTCACAGGATTGCTGTTGCTGCTTCCCTTGACTGTCGCATATACTGTTACATTCGTATCGGTTGCCTTTGCGCTTTTTGAGGTTATCGCTACATTCGAGCTGCTGTTTTCATAGAATTTTAAGTCCTCTGCCGCAGCTACTCCCACATTGATTGTTACCGGGATTTCTTTCGTGCTCCATTTGTCACTCACTGTTACGGTAATGGAATAGCTCCCTACTGCCAAATTCGCTTTTGTGGTAATTACACCTGTACTCGCATTTACCGCAAAGAAGCTTCCGTCTCCGTCACTCTTTATTCCATACGTATAGGTGAATATACTTCCTGTCACATTATCAGGTGTTCCCGGAGATCCTTTAATAGTTCCTATCATTCCGTTGATTTTAACATTAGGATCATTCGCTGTAAAGGTCGGTATACTGATATTACTTGAATTCGTATGAGGAGTAACACTGCCGTTTACCTGTGCATAAACAACGATTTCTTTTTCTGCATAAGCTGAATTATAGTTATCATTGCCTGTACTTGGATCATCATCTGCGGTTGCCTTTATCTTTACTTTACCGTAAGCACCGTTTCCTTTATAAGTTATCGCTCCTGTATCAGAATCAATATCAATCAGTCCTATATCTCCACCCACCTTTGAATAAGTGATTTTCACACCGTCACTTGGATTCGCTGTCGCTGTTTCATTCCATCCTGTCGTAGCTTCAACGATTGATTTCTTAGTCGTATTTGAATCATCAAAATCAACCGTTAAGCTTGTCTTTTCAACCGTAAATGAGGCACAAACCTTTTCAGTCGGATTTCCGTTTATATCCACAGGATCATCGTTCGCATCTACTGCAGTAATACAGAATTTATACGTTCCTGCCTTTAATCCGTCGTTTACCAGATCAGGGGCTCCTGTTTTAATTTTCACATTAAGCGGTGTAGCACTTGAAGCACCGTTTGTATCTAAACCGTCAATTTCAAAGTTTAAATATGAATTATCTCCATTGGCTTCCAGTGTATAAATTAACGGGGTTACCCCTGTTGGATTCGCAGTTACCTTTCCTACTGCCTGACCTGCATTCACATTTTTACTGAATTCATATTCCTTACCGGCACTGGCACCACTCTGAGGTGTCTTTGTGAAAGTAAGCTTATGCGGCTTTACAATTTCTAAATCTTGATAAGCTGACAATGCTGATGATTCAGCCGGTGCCTTACTAGATTCGTTATATCCTTCATTCACCAATGCAATTTTATATTTTCCTTCATCAATTCCTGTCAAATCCAATTCATATTTATCTGCACCGTTCGCTGTCGCAACCGGAATATAGTATGCCAATTCATTATTTTTAAAGAATAAAGCCGATACTGTATTTACAGCACCATCACTCGATCCTGCCGCCGCATTCGCATCAAGATAGATTGTCGAATCTTTAGCGGCCTTTGATATGGTCGTTGTATTCTTATTTTCAATATCATTAAATGTGATTGAATGATTTCCTGTATCATCTAGTAAGCGAAGCTTTAATTTATCATAATTTGCTGTCGCTGTATAAATATTACTATAACTTCCAAGAACAGGACTGGAGTTTTTAACTTTTCCGATGTTGCCGATACCGGTGCCGATTCCGCTTGCGAACACAACATTACTTAAATCAAGATTCGCGCTTAAGCGAATCGCTGCCTTTACAGATGTGAAAGTAGACGGAGTAGAAGCAAGTCTGAACCCTCTCTCTCCGGCCGCATTGAAAGAAGCAATTTCTATCGTTGATGAATCGTGAGACACGGATACAGGAAAGATATCAAAATACTCCTCCGTAAATACTAGATCCTTTGCGGCAAGCTTATATCCACCACCGGGAGCAGTAGTAAAAATAGTTCCGCTGATACCTAATAAGGTAAAACTATCAGCCGAATAAAAACTACGAGGATTCTGCAATGCATAATGCAAATTTTCTTCATATATATAACCAACCGCAGGATTACTGCTTTTTATATTATATAGCTTTTGTAAAAAATCAAGATTTCTGCTTAATAACAGTTGTTTGGTTTTGTCGGGCATCGTTCCGTTTATATTAGACAAAACATCAACAATATTAGAAGAAGCATTTGCGGTCAAAAAATTGTTGACAACGTAAAAATAATCCGCTCCGGACCCGCCTCTTAAATATTTCAAATCAGTCGGATGAGATGAAAAAAGCTGAAAATTACTCTCATAAGGTTCATTTGCCATCGCAAACCACCCTGTCACATTAGGAACAGAGGTATCTAAGGAATAAACACCACTGCCGTCAACCTGAGGCTTATAAGTGTTGTATGTTTCATTCACTAACAGAATAAAAGACATAGGGGTTCCGTTGGCAGTATTCATGCCAATATATACTTTATCGCCCTTAGTCATAGAACCATTTTCGCCATTTGGATATTGTCCCTTTTCTCCAAGCTTTACTGTTAACGAGCCGCCGGATTTGCCACTAGAAGCCGCAAAAAGGTTCATATCATTAATAACAATGCGTAAGAAGTATGTTCCTATCAACATCATGAATACTATCAATAATTTCTTCCACATAATCATCTTTCCTTTCTTTATGAACTAAATAATTCTTAATGTTACTGTAGGCTTATAAAAAACATTTATAATATAAAAAGTCTACTGAAACGGCATACAATAATGAAAATAATGCCCGATTATTTATATATCCCCTAAATCTAGTAAAAACTTCTTATTATACAATCATCTAATATCATCAAAAACGATGCAAAGCACGCACTTCTACCAGTAGCATGTTATTTAGACACACCTTTTAAAAATTGCGTTCGATTTTTTTATCTTTTATCAAAAAAATTTTTTTGCATCACAAAACAATAAAAATAAACCGCTTCTTATATATAAAATTGATTAAGTACACCATTGGTAAAAATTGGATCAACCATCTTTAAATGAAAAAAATACGATATTACTTATTTGATCGTATTCTTTCGTTATAAATATATTCTAAATCAGATGCCCATCCTTCATTTACCAATGCACTGTAATAAACACTTCTGTCTCTTTTCATGATTTGATAAAGATAATAGACATCATTCAGCTTTTCAATATCAATCAATTCCATTTCTTCGCGGCAACATGCCCATGTTTTAATATGAAAATATGCTTCTCTTGCATTCGTGATTGTTTTTGAACGTAATGTGACCGCAGGAAAACGATTCACAAGTCCTTGTTCCTCTTGCGAAATTAAACGATCATTCCATATGGTGAACGTCAATAAAGAAAAGGCTGCCACAGCCGCAATCGCTGATTTTATACTGATTGCTGATGAAAATTGTTTCCATAAAGTCGGTTGTTTAGTTACGGCAGGAAGCAGAATTGCCTTTGGAAGTACTGTCTTACTGAAAGAATAAAACAATACTTGTGCAATTAAAACATCCAAAGAACGAAAGTTCAGCTTTGTATCGGTTGCTTTTTCATAAAGTTCTATTTTTTTACGCAGTGTCGCACGTGCATAAGATAATCGACTTTTCACCGTTCCTTGAGGCAGCTCTAATATCGCCGCTGTTTCCTCAACACTGAATTGTTCCAGATAATGCAGGATCACCACTTCCTTTTGACCCTGCGGCAATTCATTGATAAAGGCATCCAAAACCTCTTTATCACTCTGGTATTTCAATATCGCATCCGGAAGCACATCTTCACGCGTTTCCGTTAAATTGTTTTTCACTTCATAGTGGTCATCATCATAGGTAACATATTTATTTTTACGGAACAGATTTTTACAGCGAGATACAGTTATTTGATTTAACCAAAACTTGAATAATGCAGGATTATTTAAATTTTTGATCACTCGCTTTACCTGCATAAATGTTTCTTGTACAATATCTTGACTGTCTGCGTCATTCTTACAGAATCGATATGCAATGTAATATACAAGCTTTACATAGCGTTGATATAACAGATTAAAAGCTTCTTCACTGTCATTTTGAAGCATTTGTACTAATTCTTCATCTGTATATTCTTTTTCAATCATTGTATATCTGCTCCTTTATTTTATCTTAAATTGAATTAATAGTTATGTCAATAGAAAAATCGTAATTATTTTGAAAAATTTTGCGATTGTAGCAAATATTGGAAATAATTGATTCATTATATAAAGTAAACAAACTTATTGTATTTTCATAGATTACATGTAAATAAGTCAGTTTTTTATTTTGATGAAAATGCAGCGTTATACTTGAATTTGCAGGGATTCCATCACATAAAAGATATGTTAAAAACTTTTGAATAGGTGATGATAAACTTGCTAATAAATCAATGACAGGCTCGAAATTTTGTATGATATATTTCAATTTATAAATAATTACAAATTAGGTATAATTCCGCAATAGGATTAATCTTACTTTGTTAAATCAAAAATCATTTATCCTGACATTATCGATGAATTCTGATGACAACAGTAAACAAAAAGCTAATCGAATTTCTACATGATCACAAGTCAAAAGCGAATTATAATTTTTTTGTAAAGCAGTCTTTTTGTTTATTTTAAAACGGTTGTTTGAACAGATTATTATTGTAAAAAAAATAGATTTTACAACTGCGCAATTTCAATCATATACTATTTATATTAAAAAAAAATGCATCATTTAGCAGCATTCGTTTTATCCCATTATAAAAAGGCAGCTTTTGCTTATTTACTTTTCTCACTGCCTTATTGAAACCGTTGATTCTTTAACGTATCGATTAAATTTTGTTATTATTGATTTGTGTTTTAATGAACTTATTGATTTCAGGTTGCATTTCTTTATCTATATCCAACATCTCCATAACTTCACTCACAGTTTGGTTTGTTTTTTTCATTATAGTAATAACATTCTTAGCCATCCCCCTTATCAATCCCTCTGCCAACCCTTCTTTACGACCTTCCTTACGACCTTTCTTACGTCCCTCTTTGCGTCCTTTTGCCAATCCGCGTTTAAGACCTGCATCCACATGAATCTGTGACAAATTACACATACCTTCAACCTCCCGTTC
>CANOSP010000047.1 GCA_947569705.1 uncultured Erysipelotrichaceae bacterium | reverse complement strand
TTTCTATACTGCCTGATACATAAGTTGTCCCCTTATCATCTTGATCAAAGGTAATTGTTGGCAATGTCTTTTCTACTGTTAAAGAAGTACACACCTTTTCAGTCGGATTTCCTGCTTTATCCACAGGATACCCGTTATCATCTACTGAAGTAATACAGAATTTATAAGTACCTGCTTTTAAACCGCCGTTGACTAAATCAGGCGCACCACTCTTGATCTTCACATTTAACGGCGTACTGCTTGAAGCATGATTGCCGTCTAAGCCTTCGATTTCAAAGTTCTTATAACTATCATCTCCATTACCGATGATTTCATAAACTAACGGAGTAACTCCTGACGGATTTGCGGCGACTTTTCCTATTATATCCCCGCCATTTACATTCTTACTATATTCATAATCACCCAAAGTCGCACCGCTTTGCGGTGTTGCCGAATATGAAAGCTTATGTGGTTCAACTATTTCTAACGGTAGTCTATTAGAAATCTGAGAACTCTTAACCGGACGTCCTGTGTTATTATTTTCTTCATTGATGATTGCGACGTTATATTTACCGATAGGTATACCGGTTAAATCCATTTCTACAAATCCATTATTATTGGATCCCAGCGTTCTGAACTTCTTTATTGTACCGCTGCCGGCATCATAAAGAAGCACGGATACTATGCCGGATCCTGAAGTATTGACATTCAGCTTTACAGTTGTATTTTTAGCTGTTTTAGTAATTTTCTTTGTAGGATCTTCCAAACTGTGGATACCATTTAAAACTGCATTATATCCCGAATCAGATACTCTTAACTTTACGGCATTACTTAGATCCCCTGAACCTAAAGTGCCGGGAATAATTTTATAGTCATACCATTGACTGCGGCCATATGTTTTATCAGCCGCAAACACAATCTTATTACTATCCAGAACTGCAAAAGGTCTGAGACTGTGCGTGGTGGCTGTCAACTCTGTACCGGCACTCCCTTGAGCATACGACGGGCAAATAAGTTGACTGGATGACATTGTTCCGAAATTAGTCGTATATGTGAATACACCGCCTGCGCCGCTCATATTTTCACAAGATGCAGCTTTATTTCCTGTAACTCCGGCATTAAATGAATCTCCTGCATAAGTAACAAGATCGCTTAACCAGTAAGAAGTGCCGTATCGTCTGTCTTGTTTTGTCAATCCTAATGCACCATTATCCCTCACATCATCAATGGAAGGAAGAAAGGGAATTTTTTTGCTTATAATTGTTTCGTTAGTAGTAAGTCCGATTTCATTTATTTTGTTTGTTAATGCAGTGACAGGACAATAACTATAAGTCTTCAGCCCATATATATTAGGATTATTATAAGTGATACAAGCGGATAAAACAGAAGAATCAACTACTTCCACCCTTTCAATCATTTCTACTGTCATAAGTGCATATTGATTCCCAACCACGCTTCCTATCTCCCATATTATTTCGTTTCCATGATATTCACCCATAACAAGTTTTGTGCCTTTTTGTAATATAAATGGTGCAGCAGCACTTAAATTGTTATTATATGTGCCGTATCCAAATGCGATTGAGATAGCCCCTAACAATACGGTAAGTGCAATAAGTATCTTTTTAGCCATAATGATTATTTCCCTTCCTTCTAAGTATCCATAAAGGTAGACTTTAAGAAATAGCGGGAAAAGAACCAAAATCGTATGCTTTATAAATAAAAAACATACATTTCTGACTCAGAATTGTATGTCTATAATTGTCTGCTTTTAGAAACATAATGATATTTTTATGTGTGTTTCCGCCGTTTTTATCCAAAACAGTAAAACTCATATTATAGAGTGTACTAATTCTATATTTGTTCGCATCCATATTCAAATTTATACACACATTTATTTCCCTCATCTTTTTTATCGACATATCTCGATACCGGCTTTGAAACTCATCACTTGTACATTATTATACTACATCCCATCAGCCTTAACAGTTATAATATCCTATTCATTCATATATTTCTATTCCATGTTGCTATCAATGATCCCTTAATCTATGATATAATGCATTCAGCATAGATGCATACTAGATAAGAAATGCTTGCCGATAAAAAAGACAGCGTACCGTGTACACCGTCTGATTGGATGTTTTAAAGCTTGATAATGTTGTGTGCCTGAGGTCCACGATCAGTTTCAACTTCTTCAAACTCTACCTCAACATCGTTGTCAATTGTTTTGAAGCCCTCCATCATGAGCTGTGAATAATGAAAGAATACATCTTTACCGTCTTCTTTAGTAATGAAGCCGTATCCTTTCTCTTGGTTAAACATTTTTACTTTACCTTTCATGCGTATCCTATACCTTTCTATGCTTATGCATGGCTTCATTATATCTGCTTTGTTTTAGAAATGCAAGGCTGTTTTTAAATATTTTTTCAGCCTGTCTTACAGTTAATTTTATTTAAATAACTGACGCTTTTTTCTGATTATTTATTACTGTTTGACAAGCTTCATTAAAATACTTAAGAGGTGATCTTTATGCAGGTAGCGATTTGTTCTAAAATGAAAAAAAGCGTAAAAGCTTTGACTTTTATTTATTGTATTCTGATGTTTACTTTCTTTTTATTTTATATAGAAAACACTTATTTTAACATCACTGCCGCAAAATACCGCTGTTTTTCAACTTTGACCTTTGTGTATGCAGCTGCGAGTATTATTTGCGGGAGTGTTTATTTATTTTTTCATTCGGCGCCGCAAAAAATGATAAAAAATTTTGTGAAATCGCTCTCGTCCACCGATTGGAGTATGCTTATCCTGTTAATGTCTAATACAATCACTACTATATCGAGTGAAAATCTGCAGGCATCGCTGCTTGGAAGTTGGGGGCGTTCTGCCGGATTAAACTTCACCGTTTTATTATGTGTCATGTATTTTCTTGTATCAAGAACACTGTCACATATGCGAATATTACTTCATGTATTTCTCGGAAGCTGTTTTCTTGTCGGGACGCTTGGTCTATGGAATGCGCTCGGTTATGATCCGTTTCATTTTTTTGAATTTGTTAATGTTACGGAAATTCATTGTTTTCTTTCTACCATCGGCAATATCACTTTCTTTGCGCATTTATTTTGTTTATCATTACCCTTAGCTGTCGGATTGTTTCTTAAAGAAAAACATAGAAAAAAATCAATTGGCTATGCAGGATGGTGTTGGCTCGGATTTACTGCAATCATTATCAGCAATATTGACGGAGCATATCTTGGCACAGCGGCTTTTACGGCATATTATCTATGGCAAAGCTGTACCTCTTGTGAAAAGCTGAAAAAATTTCTTGTTATCTGCTTGATTGCTTTGAGTTCATTCAAGCTGCTCGCTGCGATAATCTTTTTTAACGATTATCTTACCTTTGACGGAATTTCTGAAATGCTCGTACATTCTTCGTTTATTTGGATATTAATCGGTATGGTCACAATGCTTTTGTTGTTTCTGAATTATTTTCCTGAAAAGGCTGAATCACTGCCTTATCATAAAATCAGAACAGGCTTGTTCATCGCCATGACAAGCGTCGTTATCTTATTACTTTTATCAATCGTTTATTTCACATGGATAGATACAAGAAGCAGCTTAAACGGCTGGGAAAATTATTTGCGTTTTAATAATTCTTGGGGGCATGAGCGCGGCTATGTTTGGAAAACATTAAGCAGCGGCTTTCTGAATTCTTATTCTTTCACGGAGCAGCTGTTCGGCAAAGGATTGGACTGCACAAGATTAATCCTCGCTTCGATCATTGATCATCCTGCAACCGCTATTTATTTTGATCATGCCCATAATGAATATCTGCAATATTTAGTCACATCAGGGATCGTTGGCTTATTGGCTTATCTCAGTATTTGGGGATCATGTCTTATCCGCTTAATAAAAAAGCACAGGGTACCGTATGCATCAATATTTATCGCTGTTTTGCTTGCGCATGGCGCACAGGCATTGACCGGATTGAATCAGCCTATTACAACACCGCTTTTATTTCTTTTATTAGCAATGACGGAAAACATGCTTACCGATGTTGACAAGTGCAGTCAAACACATAAGAATGAAAACAGAAAGTCAGACTGTTCTTGCTAAAGTGAATTTAATTAAGCAATATAGTATTAATGAGGTAATAGGTTGTTTTCTTTTTAAACCTTATATACTTATTGTCTTTAATCGTTTAAAACAAAACACTGAGAAACATACAAAATAATTTTAATAAAGATAAGCATTTATATGAAAATTCGTAAGAGAATCAGTTTCTTTTTTATTGAAGATTTACAAATTATAAACTAATCTAAACGGGTTGTATCCCTGATGAAAGTATCTAAAATAAAAAGCCCTGTTTAAAGGCTTTAAATTGCATATGGTGCTGAAGATGAGATTTGAACTCACACGCGATTGCTCGCACTGCCGCCTGAAGACAGCGTGTCTGCCGTTCCACCACTTCAGCATTTGCTTTATAATGATACTATAAAGTGATCAAAAAATCCAGTCTTTTTTATTTGATTTCCATAAATTCTTTTATCAAAGGCAGACGTTTTTGTGTATCTTCATAGCCAAGCTCAAACCATTTTCCTAATAATTTTTCATCATTTGTATAGCGTGTTACACCGTAATCAGCACTGGGACGAAGAACAAGCGCTTTACCTTGCTTTTCTAATTCTTGTATTCTGCGCCATTGCTTTGCATAATTAATATGGCGCATTCTTAAATTCTCACGTATTTTTTTATTGCCGGGGTACATCAACCGTGCAACATGAATCTGATAGGCTCCTGCCGGTTTACGAATGTAATTTTCTTCTTTCGTTGAAATAAACACATGCTTTTCCATCCCTTTACGAAGACTTTGTTCAATGGGAATCATATCCACTAAACCGGCATCCATATATAAATGATCCTGAAAATGAACCGGTCGATTTAATATAAATAAAGAACATGCCGCAACAATTAATTTTTGTTCCACCGGTTCAAATGCTTCTTTACCGAAATATTCCACACAGTTATTATCGATATTATACAAACCGACATCCAATTCCGTTTTAGATTTAACGAATGTTTCATAGTCAAGCGGCGCACGTTCTTCAATAAATTTCATCACATGATGAATACCGAACAGTCCATGTTCCTTAAGCAGCGGCTTCACACCTATGGCAGCCGGATCGCACGCGGCATCGACGCCTGTGATACGCAACCGCTCTTTTTGTTTTGCGACAAAAGCTAATAAAACCTCAGCACCGGCACTGATGCCGGCAGTATAAGGGAATTCAATATTTTCGTCTAAAAAACAGCTTAATACACCGCAAGTATATGCAGCTTTCGTCCCGCCGCCTTCACATATTAATCCGATTTTCTTCATTTTTATCACCTTTGCTTTGTATATCATCATTTTAAAAAAGCCCTTATTGCAGGGCATCGTTTAATTATAAGTATCGGGTTAGCACCCGTATCGAAATTGACTGATTGATTTCATCCAATCTTATTACGTAATGATTATATCACTTTTAGGTATACTGTGCAATAAAAACGGGCAATTTTATCAGTAATCTTCATAGCGTTACGCTTGTACTTATATAGATATTGTATGAATCAAAAGATCGCTGCAGTTAAAATCAGGCTTATAAGTTCTCAAGATTTCGCTGATAAATTTTCATGAAACCAAAAAAATTAAGATGAATTAATCTTATTCAATTAATCCATCTTATGATTTTATCAGATTTTAAATTTGTTATGCTTTATTAAGGATAAAAAAGCTATACCTAAACTAATTCCAAACAAACCGAAATACATAACAATATTTGTATTGTCACCGGTATTCGGTGTATCCGGAATCTTATGATTTGTGATCTCTATCACTCG
>CANOSP010000046.1 GCA_947569705.1 uncultured Erysipelotrichaceae bacterium | reverse complement strand
CATCCTTATCTTCATTCGTATGTGTCGCATGTTCACTGTGTGTTGTTGTATTTTCGATACTGCCTGATACATAAGTTGTCCCTTTATCATTTTGATCAAAGGTAATGGTAGGTTCTGTTTTTACTACCTCAAACGAAGTACAAACTCTTGTATCCTCATTCGGTGTATCCGGATAACCATTCGCATCTACAGAATTGATACAGAAGCTGTAAGTACCTGCTTTCAACCCATCATTTTTTAAATCAGGCGCATCATTTTTTATTTTGACATACAGTGTAGTATCACTTGAAGCATCCTCACTGTCCAATCCGTCAATTTCAAAATTTGCATTATTTTCCAATGTATAGGTAATCGGTGTAACACCCTTTGGATCTAAATCTATCTTTCCTACAATTTGACCTTTATTCACATTCTTACTGAATTCATAATCACCTAACGTCGCACCGCTTTGCGGCTGTTTTGTATAAGTGATTTTATGTTTTTTTACTAACTCAATACTCTTCATATTAGACAGCGGTGAAGCAGATGTCAGTCTTTCATTACTGCCCTCTGTCACAACCGTATCTGTTTCATTGACCAAAATCATCTCATAAACGCCTTCATCATACCCTGTAGTGTCTAAAGAAACACTGCTTAGTTGGCTGGAACATAATCGTTTATAATATACTTTTCCTGTTTTTACATGATAGAAAAAAGCTGAAATAATCTGTCCGTTTCCTTTCCCGGTCGCATTAAAATGAATATCTACCTTACTTCCTACAGCCGCTTTTTGAATTTCTTCACCTTTTTTATTCTTGAAAGCTTCAAAATATACCGTACCGTTTTCAGAATCTTGATATCGAACCTTTAAACTCCCATCGATACTTTGATCATTGGAAACTGTATTTTTTAATTGAACTTCATAACGAGTCGATGTTGTGTACTCGCTGGGTATCGCAAATACGATTCCTTGTGAACGCAATCGACTGAAGGCTCTCGTATAAGCATTTAATCCTACAACCGATCCGTCTGATGCATTATATGATCCTCCTCCGGTCAGTTTAATTCCTTCCACAGGTGAAGAAGCTGCCGAAGTACCGTCATACGGAAATCTTATATTCGTTGATTTTGTCCCTGTGAAATTCTTATTAACAAATGCATGACTTTTTCTGTTTTTTCCGCCTGATACATCTCTTCCGTAATCTGCGAGCGCATAACCCGTACCATCCTTAAAAGCTGCCTTCGCGATGATTTCATTATAATTTATACCCAAAGTGATCAAATCCGGACCGGTCGGAATAAAAGCATATTTCAAACCTCCTTGCGAAAGTGAACTGTTATCGACAATCGTATCCTTTTCAAACTCTGAAAAACTGCGATTGTTAAAATCCTTGACTAACTCAAAATGATTTGAATTCGCTTTGCCCGGTGTTTTAGCAACATATTCGCAATAATTGATCGTACTGCCGTCCATCACATTATCTGTGTTCGGTCCGCATAATAATACCGGAGGCTCCAACGGATAAGTAGTCATCATTGTATAATTACCCCCGGTTTCAGTTCCGACATCCCATACCGTATTCCCCATTACGACTTTATTGCCGACATTCAGCTTATCATATTTAAACCAACCGACACCGGCTGCCGCTGTATGATTGTTATAATAGGTATAACCTAAAGACCCGCTGATCATAAAGGTGGTGATCCATACAGCCAATTTACACATTCGTCGCTTTTTCATCATCTTTGCTCCTTTACTCTGTGTTTCATAAAGTACACCTAAAGAAACGGCAGATAAAGGATGAAAAAAGTAAGTTTATACATAAAAAAACACACTTATTCAACATCAAACAGTGTGTCTATAAATGTGTACTTTTTAAGACAGAAATTGAAAAAATGTCTGTTTATCATAAAACCATATATTTCGAACTTTAGAGTACATTTATCACCGTAAAGTTCGTATGCATTGATAAAATATATAAAAAATTCATTATTACAGCTATTTACATGAAAAAAGGATGCGCTGACATCCTAATGATACGTAACCTGTTTAAATTCCTTTTTAATGAATATACTGCTTAAAATAAAGCCTCCGAGCAATAAAACCGTTGAATAATCAAAAGGCTGTTTTCTCAGTGTATATACAAGCAGAACACTGATAACAAGTACAAAGAAATCAACAACAAATGCATTTGTAGTAAAATCCCAACGCTTAATGATCTTCTTACGCTGATATAAACCAACTGCGATGAAAAATACAGCGATCACGGTAATTGCAAGATCACCGTAGAACCCAAGCAGATAATGATCTGTCAAGATCTCGCGAATAAAATAACAGACAATCGCAGCACACAGATACATAAATACACCGCTGAATAAAAAACCTTCACTTTCCTTTATCTTGCGTAAGTTAAGCTGCCCCCAATAATCCACCTGTTGCTTCAGTGTAGTGACATAGGCACTCATATCCTTACCCACTACATTTTTAACCTTTTTTCCTTTTGCCGCGGCAGCCTCAAAATCATTCAAAGCTTCTGCCATATAAATATCAATCGCAATAACGCTGTCACCCTGATCTCTCATATAGTCAACCATTTCCAAATAGGTATTATAATCCTCTTGCGAAAGCTTACCGGCTCTTTCATTATTTTCGTAAAATAAACGATATTCAAACTCCTGTTTCGGCATTATTGTTTCACCTCATATTCTGTTGAATTGATTTGTTGAATACGTGAGCGATAAAATTCCTTCATCGCTTGGATCATTGCATCTGCATCAGAAACACCTGCGGTCTCATAAGCAGAATGCATGGCAAGCTGTGCCAATCCGATATCAACGGTATTCAAAGAGACTTGTGCCTGTGAGACATTTCCTAAGGTTCCCCCGCCCGCTTCATCACTGCGGTTTAAGAAGGACTGCGTTTTTACCGCTGCTCTTTCACAGATTTCCTTGAACAGTGCAATACTTACCGCATCACTTGTATAATGCTGAGCCGCATTGGATTTTATCACAATCCCTTGGTTTATCAATACAAAGTTGCGGGTATCACATTTTTCCGGATGGTTTGGTGAAAGAGCATGCGCATTATCGGCACTGACCATAAAGCCGTTCGCAAGCGCACGGTAATAATCCTCATTATTTTTCCCTAAGCCGTTGTTTATGCGCTGCAATACATTGGATAAAAACGTAGATGCAGCGCCTTGCTTAGTCAATGATCCGACTTCTTCATTATCGAAGCAGGCATATACTTGAACGGTTTCGGGATGAAATCCGCTGAGAAATCCTTGCAGGGTCGTATAAGCGCACTCTAAGTTATCAATACGCGGCGCAGAGAAAAATTCTTGATCGGCTCCCCATATACCGGGTGCCATGCGATTATATAAGAATATATCACTGCTGCAGATCGCTTCTTTGGCTATCTTTAATTCATTAGCGAGCAGTTCTAAGTAATCCGACTCATTCTTAATATTATTACTGAATAAAGGCAGCAAATCAATCTGCTTATTATAAGTAAATCCATCATTAGCCTTTCGATTCATATGAATTGCCAAATTCGGTATCAGCAGTAAATCTCGATCAATATTAATCAATCTACTTACCAAACGCTGCCCCTCTTTCACCAATACACGTCCCGCTAAAGATAAAGGACGATCCAGCCATGTGGAACATAGCATTCCGCCATATCCTTCCGTATTCAATTGTGTATAGGCTTTGCCGACCTCAAGCAGTGCATGTTCCTTTACTTTAAAACAAGGAGAGTCACTGTGTGAAGCAGCTATTTGAAAACTGTAATCCTCAATATTACTGCCGATATGGAATGCAATAACACTGGATTGATTACGAATCACAAAATATTTTCCGTCAGCCTTTAACTGCCAATGATTTTCTTCATGTAGCTGTTCATAGCCTTCGTTGATTAACATTTTTTTAATATTTTCAACTGCATGAAAACTTGTAGGACTTTTATGTATAAAATCAAGCATTGCTTTTACTGATTGATTTTCCATGATGATCACCTCTGTGCAGTTTATTATATCACATTTCACGATATTTTTAAGCATAACCTTATTCATTCATTAAACATGAAAACCATATACTCTTTTAACATAAACTAATCAAAAAAATTAAATAAAGTAATATTCGTATTTGAGATGCTCAAAAGTATTTAAGATTGAACACCCGTAAAATAAAGAATTTATTGCCAGTAGGGAACATGATAAAACCCCAATATTTGACACTCTGGTACCCAAATGATGTCTAATTTTCTTGTAACGTTAAAGCAATACAAGAAACTGTAATGAAAAATCATAATTATCGCGAGAAAAAGTGCTTGTTGCTTTCATTCTCCTACGGCGATTGCAGACCGTGCAAAGCTATAAGGCAAATACCATATCAAAAAGAGTCATTTACTTGTTATTTAAAAGCAATTCATTTTGTTTTCCGTTCACTGTGTAATTTGTTAAAAGTGCTTCAACTACAGAATTTCTGTTCTTTTCTTTTGCTCCGATATGATAAAAATGCTCTTGTGTAATCTTTTGACAATCATTCCACACCATAGCAATATAATCGTTTTGTCGATAGTCATTATGGTTCCAAGTAGATAGCATGAATCTCGCATTACTATCAACTAATGCTTTGTGCAATGTAATTTCTGCTTGTTCATCCCAACTATCATAATAATCAACGTGTCTGCCAATATACGGTGGATCACAATAAATAAAGTCATTCTCTCCTGCCATGGATATTGTTTCTTCAAATGATTGACAAACAAATTTCCACTCATATTTATGAAGCAAATCAGACACATGTGCAACTTGATTGACTATTTTTGTTACATATGCCTTTGCAAATCGTTTTGGTTTATGCCCGTATGGAACATTAAAATCATAGTTTTTATTAAACCTAATCATACCATTAAAACAAGCTCTATTAAGGAACAGAAAATCAAGTGGATTATGTTCCTGATTGAAGCGTGTACGAACTGTATAATAATATTCGTCATTTCCTTTTTCTAATAATTTCCCCTCGCATTCAAGAAATTCTCGAACAATATATGGTGTAATATTACCTTTCTTAATTTGATTATAGAATTCAATAATATGCGGATTGGTATCTGCAAAAATTGCATAGTGTGGTTCAACATTAAAACCAACAACACCAGATCCCATAAAAGGTTCTATCCAAACAGAATTTTTATTCATAGCAACACTTTGTTTTATTAGTGGGACCAATTTTGTTTTAATTCCCTGTATTTTGATTGGAGGTACATATACCGTATCTTTCATCTTGGTCTCCTTTTTGCAGCTTTAGGGTTATTTAAGGTTAAGGGTAACCCTCGATATGCTAAATATTCTTCAAAAGAGGACAATTTCTTGCGTTTACCATTCACAAGAATTTCAATTTTGCCGAAATTAATCCAATAATCATCAAATAATTCTTCTCCAGCTTTAGCGAATACACCGTTTCCATTTAAAATATCTTCAATCCTTTGAATGCTTCCAATATTTGCCGTATTACCACTTCCCCCTTTATCACTTGCAATTTTCCATTTTTCTTCAGCGAAAAACAAGAAATTATTAATAACAGCAGGTATGTTCTCTATTTCATCAACGGAATAGATATGCGTTTCTTCTTTTTTATCTAATATAGTACGTGAATAAATAATTCCTACGCAAAAATGCCCGCTATAATTTTCATAAGGATATTGAATATTTTTTATACTGGTTCGCTTGATAAAATATTCACCATGCGAGCCAAGTGTAAAACCATTACAAAAACCAGGATAATTTTCATCTCTATAGGTAGTTTTTAAGTCAACAGCAAATTTAATATTACGATTTTTTTTACAAATAAATGTTAAATCTGGATACCAATTTTGATGAGTTGCAAGTTCAATGTCATATCCAATTTTTTCAGCAAATGAAAGAAAATGCGGAAACAAATGAAGTTCAAGCACCTTAGAAACTATTTTTGTATCAGATGAAATTGTATATATGTTTTTAAAAATATCAATGAAACCTCGTATTGTCCACTTATCGTCTTGAGCGATTAAAGCTGTAAGAGTTTTAGTAAAGTCTTTGAGATGTATTCCAAAAGCAATTTTTTCTGCTTCATATTTCATATTAAACAGACCTCTTTCTGTATTTCCACAAGATTATCAAGTTTACAGTCAAGTGCTACACAAATTAGGGAGCGTATTTATTGAAACAAGATCATCTTTTCCCACCATAGTAAGCATAATCATTATAATTCACACCTTTTTTCTCATTTCTGCTTTAGTTGTCTTTCTGTCTAACAGTATCCTCCACAAAATGTTAAAACTGTAATTCATAAGACAGCACTCTCTCATGCAAATAACTATTCTATATTATACAGCAAATGCTTAAAATCATCAATATTATATAAAATATCGTAATAAAATCCATTATTTGGTGAAGTGCAAAAGTAACTTCCACTTCAATGTGATGCAAGTGGAAATCAGTCTT
>CANOSP010000045.1 GCA_947569705.1 uncultured Erysipelotrichaceae bacterium | reverse complement strand
GTGTTAAGCTTCAACTCATAAATTTATGTGTCCAGGATTCTGGGTACATATCATTAGTAAGGTCAGTCCGCATTTACTATAATCTTTTGTCATAATGGCACAAATAAAGTAATTAACTATAACAAATTTATTGTGATACATTAACTGTAATTTAATTTATCATCCGAACAAATATTCTCATGACATAGACTCATAATATATTATCATCAAGCGTCATATATTTATTAAACTGTTTTTCTAATAATGATCACGAGCTCATTTTATAGGAAACAGCATTTCTCAATGGTAGTTACCGCAATTAAGTAGTTTATGACACCTTTTTCACTCTGAGAAAACTCCATCTAATTGTGGTCATAGCGAATAACATACGATTAGGACACAGTGATATTAACATCACCTTATCGGTATACACGCATTTATTGAAGAAAAATGAGCTGGAATTGACCCATTTTTTAGACCAATCTTCTCAACACATTCTCAACGCATGAAAAAAAGCCTTTGTTTAAGGCTTTATTTACATATTGGTGACGCGTACGGGATTCGAACCCGTGAGTGCATGCGTGAAAGGCATGTGAGTTAACCGTTTCTCCAACGCGCCGTTAATCAATTCAACGGAATTGCTTTAATATAATACCATTGTATTCCCCACATGTCAACAATTTTTCATCACATTTTACACTTTTTTGCATCTTAGCAGTCACTGCGATTGCCGACGCTCCCGCCAAACCTCAATATCATATACATTTACAGTTTCCTAATGAAGCACCTTTACCGCTGCACTGCCGGTTAAATAAAATAAACTCCGCTCTCCCTGTTCATCCCAAAGAACTCACGCAAAATTAAAATAATTCAACATCCCCACATAAATACCGTATGCAAAAGATTCCGGATCACTTCTTAATTTAGCCGCATCCTGCGCGTTACTCAAATAACCGAGTTCAACCAATACTGCCGGCATAGCAGTCGCCCGCAGCACATACAACGAAGGATTGGTCCGCACGAAATTATCCTTCATGTTCGCTTCCTGAACAATCCCGGCTAAAATATCCTCACCCAAGTACCATGCCTTAGAATCCTGCTGAAATACATACGCCTCACATCCGTTAATATTAGGATTCGTATTATAATTACTATGGATACTGATAAAATAATCAGCGCCCCAATAATTCGCCATGTTCACTCGAGAATGCAGCGAATCCGTTGTAGAGGTTCCCAAAACCTGCTGCGGAAACATCCGGCTGGTACGCACAACAAAACGCGGATCACCATCCAATAAATCCGCCAACATACTTCCGACAGTGAAATTCACAGCTTCCTCACTCAATCCGTTACCGCTGGCACCGCCGTTGATGGTACCGGGATTATGCCCCTGATCAATAAAAATTTTAATTGCCATACTATCCCCCTCAAACCATCCTATGCGAAAATAAAAAAAGCGAAACAAAGAAATTCACCGCTATCCAATAAATACATAGCTAAAACATGAAAAAAGCGCTATAATAAACAGGTAGGCTAAGCCTAATCCATAACGAACATAAAGGAGCGAATCAACATGAAAAATGTATTATGTATTATGAGTGATCAATTTGAAGAATTGGAAGCGGTAGGTACAATCGCCCTGCTGAGAAGAGCCGGTATCAACGTGACAGTTTGTGCGCTGCACGAAAAACAAGCAACCGGGCGTTTTCAATTAACCCTTTCTGATTTAACCGATGTCAGCGAAGCACAGGCAGATACCTATGATGCACTGTTTTTACCCGGCGGTCCCCACTACGCAGAGCTTCAAGATAATCCGCTTGTCCAACAATTAATCAAGGATTTTAACAACCGACAAAAATACATCTGTGCAATCTGTGCTGCCCCGACAATTCTCGGAAAATTAGGGCTGTTAAAAAATCGCCGCTATACATGCTTTACAAGTATGAACCAAGACTTCGGCGGAGAATACGTCAATGAATACACCGCGATCGACGGCAACCTCATCACCGGCAGAAGTGCAGCGGCAGTAATCGATTTTGCCTTTGTGATCATTGAACAATTACTCGGTAAAGAAAAAGCTGAGGAAGTAAAAAACTCCATATATTACTATTAATTCCCAAGCCTGCCAAAACCATTATCATTTTATACGAACAAATCGTTTATTCAATAAAACGGTTTGTTCTTTTCTTTTTCTTAATTTCATTTATTATCCATCAAACTTCAAATAAAAAGAACAAGCATTTTCTTCAAATTCTATCAATTTTTATCGTTCTCTGCTCGTATTCCGGATTTTTTTCATCACAATTCAACCAACATATGATATAATAGCACCCAAAGGAAGTGATCAAATGAAGAAGCTGGGAATGGTATTGGAAGGCGGCGGTATGCGCGGTGTGTATACAGCCGGTGTACTGGATTTCTTTATGGATCAGGATTTTTACCCTGACGGAATTGTCGGTGTATCTGCCGGTGCCTGTCATGCGACAAGCTATATCTCAAAACAAAAAGGACGTAATTATCGAGTAAATACGGCGTATTTAAAAGGCAAGGATTATTTAAGTCTCCATTCTCTGATCAAAAAAGGATCACTGTTCGGGATGGACTTTATCTTTCATAAAATACCGGAAGAATTAGATCCGTTTGATTATGATACCTATGAAAAGGCAAACATTGATTTTATCAGTGTAAGTACCGATATGGAAAGCGGAGAACCCTATTATCACATCATACAAGACGCAAAACGCGATATAGACTACATTATGGCATCCAGCAGTCTGCCGCTGTTAGCTCCGCCCGTTGAGCGAAACGGACGCAAGCTGATGGACGGCGGTGTCGGTGACTCTATTCCGATTGATTTCATGCGTAAACGCGGCTATGAAAAAAATATTGTCGTTCTGACTCAATACGGAGGATACCGCAAAGGTAAAAATAATCTGATGCCGATCATTCGCCGCCAATACAAAGATTATCCGCTGTTTGTGAAAGCAATGGAAGAACGCCATATTCACTATAACAGAACATTAAATAAATTAAAAAAATTGGAACAAGAAGGATCCGTATTCATTATCCGTCCAAGCAAACCGGTAACGATTTCACGATTGGAAAAAAACTTAGACAAACTATATGAGCTTTATCAAGAAGGTTATCAAGATGCTCAAAACCAATATGATAACATGATGAAGTTTATCAACGAGAACTAACTGAAAAGAATGAGCAGCCGAATATGAAACAACATTTCAATATTGGCAAATCTCATTCTTTTTTTATTTCAATATTCCGTTTTCCTCAACCAAAAACCAATCATCGGGACAGCCTAATTCTCAGGTTTTCCCTCGCTCTCCTTTACTTGTTTTAAAATATTTTCCATCGTAGCTAAATCAATGCCGCCGGACAGATAGCCGAATACCGTTTGATCCTTATTAATGACAAATACGGTAGGAAATGAATAAATTCCGTATTTCATAAACAATTCACCGCTTTCATCAAACAATACCGGGAAAGTAATCTGATGCTCATCGATAAACTCAAGAATCCCGGCTGTATCGGTTTCCTGCCCGCCGTTAGGATATACAATTGTGATTACGGCAATTTCCTCACTATCCTTATACTTATCATGAAGCGCCTGTATCGCTTCAATCTCATCACGACAGACTCCGCACCATGTTCCCCAAAAGTTCATATATAAGATCTTGCCTTTAAAATCAGATAAAGATACAAACTGCCCGTTTTGATCATTCAGAGTAAACGGAACGGCTGCGGCTGAATCCTCTTGTGACTGATCCTCATTCGCACTGCCGCCGCTCATTACACGAAAACCGCCGAAACTCATAACAATTCCCATAACAATCAAGATAATGGCACCGACCTTAACAATTGCCTGAAGCCATAACTCATGCTTGCGAAAAAACATCGTTGCCTGTTTCGCAAAAAAGCTGATAATTAAAAACGGAAATGAAAAGCCGACCGCATAACAGGAGACAAGGAACGTTGACTGTAAAAAGTCGCCGCTTCCCGATGCCATAATTAAAATCGATGCCAAGGCAGGACCGATACAAGGAGTCCACGAAAAGCTGAAAGTAAATCCCATAATAAAAGCAAGCACAAGATTCATCCGCCGCTTATTAAAATCATATTGAATATGCAGCGTTCGCTCCAATAACGGAATTTTAAATACGCCCAACTGGATAAGACCGAGCAGTACAATCAAAATACCGCCGATTCTCATAAACCATACATCGGCACTTTGGAAAAACTGCCTTATTGATGTAATAGAAATATTCAGTAACATTAAAGCAACGAATATTCCCACAATAAAAGTAACGGTAAATAAAAGACTTTTCTTACGTGAAGGTTTTTCTTCCTCTAAAGAACCGCTCAAGTAACCGAGATAAATAGGCAAAAGCGGAATCACACACGGAGAGAAAAAAGATATAAAACCTTCTGCGAGCGCCGTAAGCGCGCTGATATTTTCAATTACAGAGCTGTCTAGCATAGGAACCCTCTTTCATTTTTACAACTTCGTTCTTATTATATCAAATTCATTTCATGATAGATAGCACGTTTTTTTACTTTCTGTTATTTTTATCAGATTATATAAAGACAACACCCCTTCTTGATCCGCCATATGCTTGACTGTAATTACCGATGTATAAGCAATAATGCATTCATCGTTTTTCACTGGTTCTTATGCAGGAATCAAAAATCCTTTACCGTAAAAAAAACAAAGCTCAACCCTGCAATCACACAGAGTGGAACCTTGTTTCTGTCATCTTCAATCATACATGATTTTTGTGTAAATTACCGAAGCATCCTACACGTTAAAGCGGAAATGAAGTACATCTCCGTCCTTTACCAAATACTCTTTGCCCTCTAAGCGAAGCTTGCCCGCTTCCTTAACGGCTTGTTCGGTTTCCAACGCATCAATATCCTCAAATGCATAACATTCGGCGCGAATAAAACCTTTTTCAAAATCAGTATGGATTACCCCTGCGCACTGCGGTGCTTTCATCCCTTTACGGAAAGTCCAAGCACGGCACTCATCACTTCCGGCAGTTAGGAAAGTACACAAATCCAAAATACGATACGCTGCCTTAATGACCTTATCCAAACCGCTTTCCTTTATTCCGAGTTCAAGCAAAAATTCTTGTTTTTCTTCCTTGTCTAATCCTGATAATTCTTCTTCTATCTTAGCACAAATCGGAATAGCGATATTGTTTTCTGATTGCGCAAAAGAAAGCACCTGTTGGAAATATGAATTGGTATTCGGATCGGTAATAGATTCCTCTGACATATTCGCAACATAGATCATCGGCTTCATCGTCAATAAAGAAAAATTCTTAATCAATTCCGCTTCATCATCATTCATGTCAACACTGCGAGCCGCTTTTCCCTCACTTAAGGTTTGATGGATTCGCTCCATCAGAGCTAATTCACTCAATGCATCCTTGTCCTTATTCGTTTTCGCTTTTCGCTCTATTTTACTGATGCGGTTTTCAATCGTTTGAATATCCGCCATAATTAATTCCAGATTAATGATTTCAATATCGCGAAGCGGATCAACCGAGCCTTCCACATGGGTAATATCTGCGTCATCAAAACAGCGCACCACATGACAGATTGCATCGGTTAAGCGGATATTGCTCAAAAACTGATTTCCCAATCCTTCTCCTTTGGAGGCACCCTTGACTAAACCTGCAATATCGGTAAATTCAAAGGTTGTATAAATTGTTTTTTTAGGCTGAAACAGCTGAACCAAGCGATCAATACGCTCATCCGGTACTTCCACAACTCCGACATTCGGCTGAATTGTGGCAAACGGATAGTTCGCAGCCTCTACTTGACTTTTTGTAATAGCATTAAACAGGGTCGATTTTCCTACATTCGGCAAACCGACAATCCCGGCAGTTAACGGCATTTTCATCATCCTTTCGTCTTATCATTTTACCATGTTTTTAATAAATTGAGAATCAGATTTTTAGATAATGCGTATTCATTTCTTTTAAAAATACAAAAGCGGACTGTTTTATATTAGATTGTTTGTACATTTTATCGCTCATTCATTCCTTTTATAAATAATGCTTTCAGAAAGTTTGCTTGTTTCTTTCCTCGATTTCTTTCCTTAATAATTTCTTTGTTCTTTCTTTGTTCTTTCCTTGATGCTTTTTTCCCTATTCTTAATTTTTCCCGCTGTTTTTTTCTCAGTTCTCTTTTTCATGTCTTTATATAATACATGAAAAGCAATTAACACAAAACTTTAAGGCTGTGCCGAATAAGCGCTCACAAGTATATGTACGTCATAATAATCATAACTAAAACAGCTTGTTAATCCAACACTCATATAGTATACTTAAGAAAACATATAAGAGAGGAAAATCAAAAATGTACATGATGTTAATTGAGAAAAGCAAAACTTATAATAAACTGACAAAGCAAGCGGTCACAGAGCATGTTGAAAACATCAGAAGATTGGATGATGAAGGAATACTGGAAATTTGCGGTGTCTTTCAAGGCTATCCGGGCATGGCAGGTATGTATATCCTGAAAACAGACAACAAAGAAGAAGCAGAAGCAATATGCAAGAATGAACCGCTCGTCATTGGGAAATACGCCACTTATCGATTAGTCAAATTTACAATCGCAAACCGCAGTAATAATTATTTGTTGTGATAAACAAGTGAGCTTCAACAGGGTAGTGTGTAAAAGATTGTGTAAACCTTCAAAAGTAGTATGATAAAATATATGA
>CANOSP010000044.1 GCA_947569705.1 uncultured Erysipelotrichaceae bacterium | reverse complement strand
GATATAAATTAATTGTCAGATACAGAGATAAGGTGAAGATACCGGAAGAGTTAAACAAGAAAAAATTATACTTCAGAAGAACAGCGAAGCGTTAAACTTTGCTGTTTTACATTTTGTTTTGCCGAAGTAATGAGTTTTTCTTAATATTAAAAATACATAATAAGAAATTCGATAGAATCTGTTTACATCACGCTTTCACACAATGCCTAATCAACACACAAAGCATAATCCCCCACTCTCTTTATGTCTGCGCTTACAATCCCTTGCACCAACAAATCGCCATAAACTTCTTATAGTTATTTCCCGTTTTACCTTTTCATTTCCCGGGAAATCAGTTATAATAATATACTGTACCGCATGTTAAGATTCACGATAAAAAACAATCATTCAACGATAACAAAACTATGGAAAAATAAGGAAACGGAGGCGCCGCATGACTGTTTTTCAGAAGCAAGATTTTGCGCTTTATCTACAAAAATACGGAATAAATTTAAATAATCGTCAAAAAAAACAATTTCAGCGATACGCCGATTTACTTGTTGAATGGAATCAAAAAATGAACCTTACAGCGATCATTGAAGAAAATGCAATCTATGAAAAGCATTTTTTAGATTCTATATTACCATTAACAGATATTTCCATTCAAGGAAAATTATGCGATGTAGGTGCGGGAGCGGGTTTTCCTTCATTGCCGATGAAAATTATTCAGCCGCAGCTTCAGGTGACAATTATCGAGCCGTTAGGCAAACGCATCACCTTTTTAAAGCATCTGTGCGAAGAATTAGAGCTTGATGTAGAATTAATCAATGAGCGGGCAGAAATTTGGGCAAAAGAACAAAGAGAAATATATGATGTAGTTACGGCAAGAGCGGTAGCCAATTTGCCGATGTTAAGTGAGCTTTGCATACCTTTTGTCAAGAAAAAGGGATATTTCTTAGCGATGAAAGGCGCAGAAGGCTATCAGGAAAATGAAGCAGCTAAGCATGCCGTTGCGTGTTTAGGATGTGAATTTCAAGGCGGTTTTGAACATGAATTGAGTGACGGCTCTAAGCGAATCAACCTTTTATATAAAAAGTGCAGCGAAACACCCAAGCGCTATCCCAGAGCCTTTGCCAAAATAAAAAAACAGCCATTATAGAGGAGGAAGTATATGCGGGAAAGTAAAATCGTTATGCTGGAGGAGATACAACCGAATCCGTATCAGCCGCGTTTAGAATTCAACGACGAAGCGCTGATGGATTTAGCACAATCGATACGTGAAAACGGTCTGATACAGCCGATCACAGTAAGAGAATGTGAGAACGGCTATCAAATCGTAGCCGGTGAAAGAAGGTATCGAGCGATGAAGCTGAACGGTATGCTTGAGGTGCCGGTGTTAGTCATGGACGCTGATGAATTACAGATGGCAGAGATGGCATTGGTAGAAAATATTCAAAGAGAAAATTTAAGCGCGATTGAAGAAGCAAAATCCTATATTGATATTATGAAATATGCGAATTTAAATCAATCGCAGCTTGCGTTAAAAATCGGTAAGTCACAATCATCGATTGCGAATAAAATCCGCCTGTTAAATCTTGATGAAAATATTCAGAATGCGGTGAATGCGAAACTAATATCAGAACGTCATGCACGAGCATTATTAGGCGCGCAAGAAGATAAACAACAAGATTATTTAGACCGCATTTTGAAAAAAGGTCTTTCCGTATCACAAACAGAAAAGATGATCAAAGCCGATCAGGAAAAACAAGAACCGAAAAAGAAAACATTGTTAAAAGGCATCACCCGTAATATGAAAATCGCATTGAATACGATACATCAGGCAGTAAAAATGGTGGAACATGCCGGTGTTGATTTGGAAATGAGAGAAGAAGAAAGTGAAGATCATGTGACTGTGATTATTCGCTTTCAGAAATAGGAGGGCAAGGATGTAGCATGGGAAAAATAATTGCGGTATCCAATCAAAAAGGCGGCGTAGGGAAAACGACTACGGCGATCAACCTTGCGGCCGGATTAGGATACCTCGGAAATAAAGTTTTAATAGTCGATTTTGACCCGCAGGGAAATGCGACCCAAGGTGTAGGGGCCGGTACGAATCAAAATCGTTTGTCCGTATATAATCTTTTAATGGAAAACTATCGAGTAGAAGATGTGCGCTTAAACCTGACTGCTCCGCCGTTAGACATCGTTCCCTCAAGTATCAATTTAGCAGGTGCCGACCTGCAGATGGCGAAGTTTGAGGTAGGCAAAGAAGAATTACTGAAGGAAAAATTGGAGCCGATCAGAAATCAGTATGATTTTATTATAATTGACTGTCCGCCATCTTTGGGATTATTAAATACCAATGCACTGACCGCGGCAGATTCGGTAATGATTCCGGTTCAATGTGAATATTATGCACTTGAAGGTGTTACGCAGTTATTATTAACAATCCGCTTAGTTCAACAGCTGTTTAATCCACAGCTGGTAATTGAAGGTGTAGTTTTAACGATGTTTGATGCTCGTACCAAATTAAGCGTTGAAGTGCAGCAGGAAGTGCGAATGCATTTTAAAGATAAGGTGTATCGCAGTTACATACCGCGTAATATCAAGCTGAGTGAAGCACCGTCCCGCGGCTTAAGCATTTTTGAATATGATGTTCGCTGTGAGGGGGCAAAGGCATATGCCGGACTTGCGAACGAGGTTGTGAAAAACAACCGCAGACGATAGGAGGGAAACAATGGCAAAGAAAGAAAATGCATTAGGAAAAGGCTTAAGTGCCATTTTCGGAGAAAGCATAGACGATGTATTAGAGGATATTCAACAGGGGGCAGCTACCGAATACAGCAGTCAAAAAAGTGAAATTGCGGTCGCTGAGATTAAGGTAAATCCATATCAGCCGCGTAAGCATTTTGATGATGACAAGCTTCAAGAATTGGCAGATTCTATTAAGCTGCACGGTGTTTTTACGCCGATCCTTGTAAAAAAAGCCGTTCAAGGCTATGAATTAATCACCGGTGAACGTCGTTGGAGAGCCACAAAGCTAGCCGGAAAAACAACGATACCGGCAATTGTTATGGACTTTAACGACCAACAGATGATGGAGATCGCATTGCTGGAAAATATTCAGCGCGAGGATCTAAATGCGATTGAAGAAGCGCTAGGGTATGAAAAATTAATTAAAAAAATCGGTTATACGCAAGAAGAATTAGCGAAGCGTATCGGCAAGTCACGCGAACATGTGGCTAACCTGTTAAGACTGTTGAAATTACCGGAAAGTGTTCAAAATTATGTAGTGACCAAACAGTTAAGCATGGGGCATGTCAGAGCTTTATTAGGATTAAAAAATGAGGCTTTGATGGAAGAAGTTGCGCAGAAGGCAATTCAGCTTCATTTGTCGGTACGTGCTGTTGAGACAATGGTAAAGAATTTAAACGAACCGAAAGAAAAGGCTGAAACAAAACCGCGCGATGTGCATTTAGATCCGATTGAGCATCGTTTACAGGCGAAATTGCAGACAAAAGTCAAGGTAGATGATAAGCGTATATCGATTGCTTATAACGGCACCGATGATTTGAATCGCATCTTGGAAATACTGGATTGTTTAGAAGAAGAACTATAATTATCGATCATGCGGAAATACTTCTGCGTGATTTTTTTTGTCTTTTAAGCATATAACATAAGCTTCCGGTGATTAAAATAGTCTAATGCTTTTTCATATGATCATTTATACTTTATAATTATTTTATTTTTACAATCAGCTGTATAATCCACGAAACATATGTATATTCACATTGAATTATTACTTGTAATTTAAGCTTTGAGCTATGTAAAAAACTTATTTTCAGTTCGCGTTTATTCGCTGTATATAACAACAATTTCCGTCTTGATTTTTCATAAAGATTAAGCTTATGTCTTTTTCTTTGTATACATATAACATACACTGTGATACAAAAAATACACAAAAGATAAACTTAAAGAATATCCCTTGATAAAGCCTTTATTTGACTCTTTTAGCAATATTTGGAACCTTTTTAACTATTTACAAGGTAAAATAGTGATGATATAATCTAAAATAGGAAAGCAAAATTTTTCAGAAATGAGGTGTGAAGTGTATGGAACCACATGAAATTGAAGTCGTGAAAAGAGTACAGAGAAACGAAGAAGCTGCTTTTGATGAACTGTATCATTTATATTATTCACGTGCATTATCGCTTGCATATCGATTTACCAAGGATAAGGCAGATGCGGAGGATGTGGTACAGGAAAGCTTTATCCAAGTGCATAAATCCATTCATACACTTCAAGAGCCTGCTTATTTTTACAGCTGGCTGAATCGCATCATTCACAACAAGTGCGTGAATATGTTTTATCGCAACCGTAATGAAAATGCAGTCGATCCGGCGAAGATGGAATCGGTAAAGATATATGAGGAAAAACGTCGTTATATGTTGCCGCATCGTGAAAGTGACTACATGAGTGAACAGGAAGTGCTTCAAAGCATATTAGCGCAAATGGATGAAAAATACCGCGAAGTTGTCGAATTAGCTTATCTGAAACAAATGAAACTGGAAGAGATTGCGAAGTATTTAGACATGCCGTTAGGTACCGTAAAAACACGTTGCCGCCGAGCCAAAACGGAATTGAAGCAGTTGGTTGCCGAGTTTGAACGCTCAGAAAACAGAAAACTCAGCTTTGAGGCTGATGCATTATTGCCGTCTGTCGCTGTCTTCTCACTCACTAACTGTAAAGTATTTATGAAGCAGCACATCTCAAATTTCTTTACCGGTCCGGCAGTCAATGTCGCAGTCGCTGTATCTGTCACAGCTTTAAGTGTTTCGGGAACGGTGATGGCTGTTCAGGATTATAACAGCGCAAAGGAAACAGCACAACATGAAGAAACAGCTTCCGCACCTTTGGATAAACAAAATACTCCGACTCCCGATAAACTTGTTTCCAGATCTTTCGGCAATTATTCCTATGATGATATTGTGGTGACAAATTCCAGAGAGGCTTATTTTGTATTAATAAATTTTGCCTCTACAAAAGAAGAAATGTTAAACAAAGATAAAGATGAATTGAATAAAATAAAGATTATTTATGAGGCACTTAAAAAAGCTGATGATCAGTATTATCATATGTTAGTGGAAAGAGGCTGGAGCGATCTATTTCATTCTGTATCTGATTAAAGTATGAGACTTCATACTTTTTAATTGCCAATGCATTTTTATAAATTCACATATATTCATATTTAAACTTATATTTATTAATATATTTACATTATTTGTAAATGATTTTATATATAAAATTTAACTTTTTTTCTAAAGTTTGAAACCTTTTAAAGCTTTTATTTGTCACTAGTGTACAATCTATTGACTGTACAGAAAGTTTACTGATTCTTTCTTATATAAAAATCAGAGAAAGGGATGAATTTATATGAAGAAAATATGTAGTATTTTTCTATGTTTATTTATAGGCTTAAGTTTGGGAATTCCGATATTCTATAACAGCAATAATAAATTAGATGCGGCAGCCCCTGTATATCTCAGAGAAACGATAATTGATTTTGATGCGTTTTATACCGCTAATTCTACTTCTTCGGTATATGAAATCACTAAAGATCGTATTGTACTATTTTTTGAAACTTTTACTGATGATTTCGCAAATAATTATCAAATGATTACAGATGTAAACGGCAAACCGATTCGCAAAGTGAAAAAGGTTTCCGGAAGTGCCAGTACTGATATAAGACAACGAAGTGAACCGAACGGTATCGCCTTAAGAGAAGACGGACTTCTTTATGTTTGGGGAGATAATAGGTACGGACAGTTCGGTAACGGTACTACATCAACGGAATATCAGTCCAATGCGATTGTTGTGGACAGTGGAATTTCCGATATTGTATCAGTGTTATCGACGACTACAGCGAATTATGTGGTTACGGCAGACGGTGATGTCTACGCAAGCGGAGATAACAGTCACGGACAATTAGGAAGAGAAGATGTAGAATCAAGTACTGACTTTGTGAGAGTGAATATACAAAATGTGAAAAAACTGGTTGCGACTAGTAATCCGAGTACTGTATATGCTTTAACAAAGGATGGCAGAATTTATAGTTGGGGAGAAGTAGCGGGAGACGGAGTCGTAGTGATAAATGATTCCAGAACGCCTATCCAACTCTATATGGATAATCAAACGGATTACTTTACGAATGCGGTTGATATTTCGGTTGAAGGAATTATAGCAGAAACCTATAAAGGCACAGGATTGAATATTCTAACCTATGACGGTCACGAAGCATCCACTTATTTTTGGGGAAAAAGTAGTAAAAACGATAATGCTATGAAAGTAAAAAAAATGGTTACGTATGCGACAACAATAGAACCCGATAATGTATGGGGATTCTGGCAAATGATGAGCGGTGCATATTGTCTTATAGACGGGACAATTTACACCAGTAAATCAAGCGGATCAATTACAAATACGCTGCAAAATGATTTTGCTGAGGAACGATCGTTTTTGCAGCAAGTACAAAACGAAGTGCCGAAACCGAAGGTTAAGATTTTTAAGAGTAATCAAAGCGGACTGGGAGTACTTTTATTAGAGGATGGAAGAATGATGATGAATGGCTACACCATAGACACCCTGCTTCCGTTAAAAGCACTCGCTGAAAAAAATGTAGATAATTCTTCCTATGAAAGTGAAGAACGCTATAATGATGATATTACGTTATATGCCATTGTACCGGGCGCTCAGGCAGTAACGTGTAAAGTTCAAGATCCTGCCGGGACTGTGGAAAAGGATTGCGATGATTTTACATCTAATCAAATCAATGTAACGGCAGGAAATAATCGCATTTATCGAAAATATATATTTGAAAGTCAAGGTAATACGACAGATTTTACCGTTGATTTATATAAAGAAAAACCAAAGCTTAGCGGCTATTCCGATCAATTAACGAATCGTATCAAAATAACAGATACAATTAATTTAAGCGTACCTACTGATCAAGCTGCTTGGAACAGCTATACAGCTAAAATTACAGATAGTGCAGGTACTACAAAAGATTATACCGGTGGTAATTTAGCTGAAGGAAAGTACACGCTGCATGTAACGGATGCTTATGGAAATACACAGGATTATCGGTTTGAGGTTGTAGATAAACCAACACCGACAGCTGATTTTACACCAAGCAGTACCACACTTACTTATGGTGATAATGCGACTAAGGTTAGTCAAGCAATCGGTAAGTTCTCATTAAAGTATCCTGCGGGAGAACCTACTTCCACAATTAAAACGATTCAATTAGGTACAGGTGGTGATGAAGATCACTTCAGTATTGATACTAGCGGTAATCTTAAAGTAAAGGGCAATGATTTAGATGCAGGTACTTACAGTGTTACTGTTTCAGGTACTGACGGTA
>CANOSP010000043.1 GCA_947569705.1 uncultured Erysipelotrichaceae bacterium | reverse complement strand
TCGGATACTGAAGTGAAAAAGCACCGATTGTCTGATTAACCTTAGTAGGATTATCACCGTAGGTAAGAGTGGTACTGCTCGGTGTAAAATCACCTGTCGGTGTCGGTTTATCAGTTACATCAAATTGAAAGTCTTGGGTATTTCCGTAGGAATCTGTTATATTAATCGTATAGCTTCCTGTATTTAACGTACCACCGGTAAATTCATCAGTTTTCCCTGAAGAATCTGTAATAGTAGCACTGTAATGATTCCACTCTTTTTGAGCATCAGGCACTTCTATTGTTATATAATCTGTTTTATTTACTGAATTAACCTTAGAGTCTGAATAATTACCTAACACCGGTTTTCCTTTATAAAGGTCTACTATGAATGAAGTAGAAAAACTATGACTCGCACTTTCAAAGATATATTTAAAATATTTTCTTTGTCCGTTTGAAGTATGCGAAATTCGATTATCAACTACATTTGTACACGCTGTTGCTTCAGCTCCTACTGGATTTTCAACCTTACATGATAAACTGGCAGAGTTTGAGAGTATAATATCCATTGTGATATTACCGTTGTATTTTTCCTTGCTTGCATAAGCAGAACCATCAACTGTTTTAGTTGCGATAATTTTCAAAGGAACAATTATACCCAAAGGATTTTTTTGGATATATGCGTTGCCGTCATCCAAAAGTAATAGATCAAACTCATATGTCATCATTTTTTTTGCGACATATGGATGAAGTTTACTCGGTACATAATACTCGCCAGAATTTTTGAAATTGTACCCGGACGACCAATAAACCTGATTATCCTCACCGATATATGTTGCTCTTGTACCACTTATTGCATTTAAACTTTTCGGTACTGCGAGTGAGGAATCACCGGTAATTATCTTTCGCACTGTCCCCTTTCCATTAGAATTCGTTCCTAAATAATAATAGGCCACACCATCTTCATTTGATGTGATCATACCCAAACCAACTGTATGTGAGTGCTCGATGCCCCTTATACCTCTGGCTGAAATATCAATAATTCCTGTTAAGTAGTCCACTTTGTTTTCCGCATATACTTGCATCGGCGAGGAAACATTTGTCGCATTTTCAATGCCGTCCGCCGCATATTCCCCCCAGCTGTAAACAGTTCCGTCTTTTTTCAAAGCATAGATATTATTAGCGCCCAAATTAGATGTAATTTTTTTGACATTATCAATGTTAGCCTTTACAAAAGTGCTGCTGGATTCCGTACTACTGTTTCCAAGCTGTCCGTTGGTATTATCACCACTGGCATACACATCACCGCTCGCAGTGACAAAGAAATTGGTCTTTAAAGTGGATAGAACTGATACAACATCAGGAACACCCGGATCTATCTTTATTGCTTTATCTGAATACTCAGTAGAAGTTGTGCCGTTTCCGAATTGCCCGTAAGTATTATCCCCCCATATATAAAGCATTCCGTCATTTCCGAGGGCAATACCGTTGGGCTTATACAAGGATATTCCGCTTCCCGACATTTGAATTATATTATCCAAAGGCTGCCCGTCTTGATTCAATATCGCCTTTGGAATTATAGCGTTGTTACCCGCTTTATATATAACCATATGATCTTCAGTAAGAAAATACATCCTACCATCACCAATATTATCATCAGTACCGAAATAATCAAAATCTATAATCTTCTCCCCTGTGTATTCTGCCGCCTTTAGCCTACTCCCCACATCATGTACCATGGGTATACCAATGCTTATGCCTATGAGTAAGCATAAACACGTGGCTATTATTTTTTTCATATCACATTTCCTTTCCTATATATTTATATATAATAAATTTGTTTATAAAAATAGTATTATAAACAATATCTTAGTAGTACTATAAGCCTACAAAATGTTTAAAAAAATAGTTATACATGAATTTCATCCCTTTCTATGATTAATAAAATGAATACTAAAAAAATTTCTCTGATCAGAAAATAACATTTGTGTACACTACAAAATGATTCTCCTGCAACAACGAGAACCATATATATAAACATAATGTTTCAAAAAACAATAAAAAGTTCAAGAAAAATAAAATGAATTATTTATTTAATAAAGCTTCATAAGCATAAACCCAGTTTCTGTTCACTAATTGCTTCCAATACTCATCCTGCTTATTTTTTAAAGCTTCATAAATAGGTTTAATCGCATCTATTTCATCCTGCGTTTTTTCTTTCATATCCTTTTCATCAAGCGCCCAATTTAAACAAGTATAATAAGCATCTAAGCTTGTTTCAACTAATTCATCTTCATACAATACCGCAGTAAAACTGTTATAGGTAGAAGAAGGATTGGCACTGCTTTCTGTTTCCGTTATTATTTGTTCTTCATCCGCTGCCGTCGATTGATTTTGATTTGGATTATGATTCATATCCTCATTAATAAACACTGCACCTGATATTGCCAATGCGGAAAAAGAGGCAGCACATGCACATTGAATCATATTGGTCTTTATGAATTCACCTGTATGACTGATTGTTTTTTTCGTATAATTGAGATAAGTATAAATTGTAAATAAAAACGGTGTATGAATGTGAAAGCTTAGTTTTCTTCCTTCGATATGCTCAAAATTTTTGATTTCGGCTTTCAAAAGTTTTCTTCCTCTGACTGCTCTTGTTTTAACAGTGTTTACGGATATATCTAAATATTCGGCAATTTCATGCAGCTTCATTTGCTGAATATACATCATGTCTAATACAATTGCCATTTCTTTTTTCAGAGAATAGATCAAACCGACAAGTATATCTTTCTCACTTGCATTTTCACTTGCATGTTCCGGTAACATATAAATTCTTTTTTCTTCAAACTCGGAGATTTTTGATAATTTATCGGGATCCATTGCCATAGCACTTTTCTTACGATACATGCGATTGCATTTACTGATAACGATTTTAATCATCCATGCATAAAAATAGGAAGGCTCGTTTAACTTATGGATAGAGCGATATACTTCAAGCATTGTTTCCTGTGCGGCATCTTGTGCATCGGCATCGCTGTTCATAATGCGTAAGGCGATGGCATATGCTTTTCCGTAGTATAAATTAAACAATTCTTTGAAGGCTTGCTCATCTTTTTCCATCACTTTTTTAACCAGTGAAATTTCTTCTGATGTCATGTGTTTGTCCTCCTATTTATTTTATCATATATGATGTTTGCGAAATTGTCTATATTTTTCAGTGAGAAATATGTTTTTTTTATAGAAATCTCTTAAATTGGAAAACTTTACAAGTAAAAGAGGTGTGATCGAGAACAGAAAAATAAGAACAAAAAAAGATTTCATCGCTTTGTGCGGCAGCGTTTGAAATCTTTCGGTAAGTAACGGATCGGGATCGCTGTAAATTACGGCGTGTTTATCCGGGTGTTTTATTTAGAATCAGACTGAGAAGTGCAGTAGTTTTATCGATAAATTTGTTTCGCTGTTCTTCATCCAGCTTACTTAATTGATCGAGCAGTTCTTTTTCTTTCGGATTCAGAAGTGAGGCATAATGACGGATTTCAGCGAGTTTGTTGTCACGTCCGATCGTATCAAGTAAAAATTCATCGGTGCTGTTTCCTAAGAAATCCATGAATTTGTAGAATTCTACGATGTTTGGTGTTTTGTGTTCACATCGTGCGTATTTGTATAGATCATTATAGGGAATGCCTGTCAGTTCTGCCATTTTCTTAAAGCTTATTTTTGTTTCGGCTTTGATTTGTCGCAGCAATTTGCCGAAGCTGAATTCTTCTAGTTTTTGTATTTCCTCACCCGTCAACATGAGTATCTCTCTCCTTCCGATTAGTAGTATTTTAGCACATTTTTTTGTGGCAGGCTATTGTTTTAGGTGTTTTAGTAATGATTTAAGAGGATTAAGGGAGTGAAGCGGTGAAAAAGTGATTTTTTTAATTTTGTGGAGGTGTCGGACGAGGGGAGAGGCGGGGCATTGCGGCAGATTTTGGATGAAAAAGGTGGGGACTTGCGAGTGAGCGAGGGGAGGAACAGGGAGCGGGCGATGAAAAAAAGCAGGTCATTCGGATGAATACCTGCAATCCCACAAATAGGACAGAGCTAATCTTAAACAATTGATCAAATGTTATTGATTTTTAACATTGTTTTGATTATACTATAAGTGTAGAGGACAATCAGAAGCGTCTTCTTTATAACAATTTAATGTTTGTCAGAAAAGCTTCGTGTGCTAGACGAAGCTTTTCTATTGCCTTTTTCAGCGTTATGCCTGATGTGAATCTTGATGAAATACACCAAGATTTCCAGCAACGCTAAGCATAATGCAGACTCGAAATGGATATGTATGTCCATGTTCACACCCCTTTCTTTTGTTCAGCTGTTTCTGCCTCTGTCTTGCAGAAAATGAAAATCAGAAAGAAGTACGCTTCGTCTTGTCCCTTGTTTAATATATACCATATTGGGTGCCTGATGTCTATGGATTGTTTAAAAAATATTTGGTTTATTTTGATGTCAGATTATTCGTTATGGATGATAAAAAGAAAAAAGCAGGTTATTCGGATGAATACCTGCAATCCCACAAATAGGACAGAGCTAATCTTAAACAATTGATCAAATGTTATTGATTTTTAACGTTGTTTTGATTATACTATAAGTGTAGAGGACAATCAGAAGCGTCTTCTTTAAAAAAATTTATTTCTTATCAGAAAAGCTTCGTGTGTGAGACGAAGCTTTTCTATTGCCTTTTTCAGCGTTATGCCTGATGCGAATCTTGATGAAATACACCAAGAGTTCCAACAACGCTAAGCATAATGCAGGCTCAAAATGGATATGTATGTCCATGTTTACACCCCTTTCTTTTTTTCAGCTGTTTCTGCCTCTGTCCTGCAGAAAATGAAAATCAGAAAGAAGTACGCTTCGTCTTGTCCCTTACTTAATATATATCATATTGGGTATCTGATGTCTATAAATTCTTTATCAATTTTCAGTTAATTGCGATATTGGGGATTCATGTGTACATTATAATTTTATCCGTAACTGGGAAGTGATCTGAAGTAATGTTAAGCATAGTTTTAACTTTTGGTATTTGATTAATGGGGAATATTTGATGTATTGTTTGCCTTTACTTATTATATAGTTTTATTGCTCAAAATGGTGTAAACGAGTTAATTGTATATTATGAGTTTGCACACTTTAAGTGTAGTTTTATATAGTGTAATGTAGAAAGTTTAAGAAATAAACTAAAATGATTTGCGTGAATAGTATAAGAGTGATAAAATAGATATGACATGTGGAGGAAGAAAAGATGGAAAAGCTAAGAGTTTTTTTGTTAGGTTTTTTAGTGTTTTTTATTGTGGGGTGTTCAAGTAGCTTTCAAGTGAGTGTGAAGGAAAATGCGGTGTTGGAATACGGTGAGAAGCCGGATCATTCCCTGCTGTTTGACAAAGAGCAATCAGATGAAGATATCACGGTAAAAGAAATGAAGAACTTCGACAGTAAGAAGCTTGGAGAACAGGAGATTACCGTGGTCTTTACGAATGCGGATGAGAAGACTAAAGAAGAAACACTGAAAGTAACTGTAAAAGATACGAAGAAGCCGGAAATTAAGCTGAAGAAAGATAAGCTTGAAATTACCGAAGGTGATAAGTTTGATGCGGCGGCTAACATTGAATCGGTAAAAGATCCGGTGGACGGTGATATTAAAAAGAGTGATGATAAAAAGTTGACAAAGAACGGCTACTTCATTACGAGTGATGTGGATACGAAGAAAGCCGGCAGCTATACGGTGAAGATCACTGCATTTGATGTGAACGGTAATAAAGCAGAAAGCAGCTACAAGGTGAGCGTGAAAGCGAAACCGCAGGAATCAGATGTACAGCAGCCGGTGAATCAAACACCGACTCAAACAAACACTAACAATGGCTATTCAAATAATCAAAACGGATCGTCTGCAGGAAGTAGTAACAAACCTGCGACTAACAATACCGGATCGAGCAATCAAGGAACACAATCAAAGCCGCAACAACCGGTGCCGGCTAAAAAGGTGTGTCCGAATGGGAACGAACCGATTGATCCAAACTTACCATGCGATGCATGGTATTCAGGTGATTTTGAGCATTGCTATAAAGATGAATCAGGCAATATCGTACTATTCCCTACTGCAGAGGAAGCATATGATTGGGCTTGGAATGAAGTGTTAAATAATCCTGAAATTGCAAGTAAATATTCTAGTTATGTGACAACACCTATAGGGAAAAATGACAATAGTCATTATCATGGCGTGACTTTCATTAAATAAAAAAAATAAAAGGCAATCTATAATGAAGTGAATCCAATTGGGACAACAGTAAAGAAACTGGGGTCTAAATTCCTAATTCACGTCATAGCGATTGCTTTTTTTGTGCAATGCAAAATTTTGCAAAAACTTTTTATAAAAATTTTTGGGATTTCTAAATTCAATGTGTATAACAAAAGTAAGGGGTATTTAAAGAATTAAAATACACCTTACTTTTTCTATGAAAGGAAGTGAAGAAAATGAATTATTACAAGGTAGCTTATACTTAGGGACACTTGTCCCTGTTGGTTTTGAGGCGATATGTGCTTTCATATGTAAGACCTAATATTGCTAAATGAATTTGCCCGACAGGGCAATCAACCGAAGTGTTCATTTCGATAGAAAGGAAAACAAAGATAATGATTAATATAAAAAATAGAATAAAGAAATTGTTAATATTCATCTGTACTATGTTAGTTACTATAACTAATCTCTCATTACCTACATATGCAGCTAATGTGACAGTAACGCATGAAATAGATAACAGCGCTCCCCAACATGGCTATGAAGTAGAAGGTGAGATGCATAATGATGACGGCGGTACACATACACACTGGACAATGCCGGGATATTTCGCATTAAAGGCAAACGGTCAGAATGTATTCTGTATTGAGCCATGGAAACGTGTCGATGACAGCACGACTGTTTCAGAAACAGATTTGGAAATAATGATTTCAGATTATGAATTAAGAAAACGTTTATCACAAATTGGTTATTATGGATTTTGGAGTACAGGAAAAACGCGTGCGGATTATATCACTACACAGTTAATGATATGGGAAGCAAGGGGATGGAATGTAACGACAAAACCATCATATTATGACGATAAGAAAAAGGAAGTCGAAGAAAAGATCGCTAAATCTGCGAAACTTCTTAGTTTCAATGGCGAAACAAAAACTGCTAAAGTAAAAGAAACAATATCGTTTACTGATACAAACGGAGTTTTAAGTGACTATATGAAAGGTGCAGGTTATCCTAATCCGGATGTATCTTATCGAAAAGACGGTGTCAATTTCTATTGGCATGGCAATACTATATATTTACAGCCAACAGTCGAAGCGGGGAATAGTTTTACTTTCACATCATTTAATATAGATAAAAGTTATGTGGGTACACCGATTGTATACTACAACGGAAACTCTCAAAAAACTTCTCCTCTGAAAAAGGTATATGATCCGGCGTGGTCTACTTTTACCATTAATGTCCAAAAATTCGGAAATCTCAAAATAGCTAAACAGAATGAAAAAGGCGAAATGGT
>CANOSP010000042.1 GCA_947569705.1 uncultured Erysipelotrichaceae bacterium | reverse complement strand
CAAAAGAAAAGAAAGAGATTATTAAGATAGATAAGACACCGCCAAAGGTAAAAGGCATAAAAGCCAAAGATACAAACAATAAGCTTCAAGATATTATCAATAAAATCAGCGGTGGCATCTTCTTCAAACCGGGAACCGCATTTGAGATCACCACAAGTGATGCGAAAGATGACTTGAAGGTCAGCGGAACCAAGGAAATTAGCTATAAAGTATTTAAGATAACAGACGGAACGGAAGAAGAAATCAAGAACGGAACACTAACCGTGACAAAAGAAAAGGCAAGTATTACCATCAGTGAAACAGTCGGAAAATATAAAGTGTGTGTAATACCGACAGATAACGCCGGTAATACAAATGCCGAAAGTTGTCACGAAGTAGAATTAAAGAAAATCAATGTCGATGTGGATGGAGATGGCAAGCCTGATTTTAACGATCCAAACGGAGACGGATGTCCTGATTTAAATATCAAATGGAAGGATCCGGATGATGAATCCAAATGGATTGTAATCAACGGAGACAGAGATTATGATGGTATTCCTGATTTAAATATAGACAGTGACGGTGATGGAAAACCTGACTTGAATATTGATACCGATCATGATGGTAAGCCTGATCTTAATTTAGTGATTTTGAAGAAAACGGATTGGAAACCAACCAAGTGTGTAAAGGTAGATCCTGATAACAATATCCTTGAAGAATACTGCACAGGCACAAGTGTGAAAGCAGTAATCAATATTGATACTGACGGAGATAGTATCCCTAATATCAATATCGATACTAACGGTGATATGAAGGCAGATATTAATATTGATACAAACGGCGACAATGAGCCAAATACGAACCTTTCACCAATCAATCTATGGAAGCCGGATAAAAATCACACATATCAAAAATTTCAATATGACACTATGAAAATTGATCCGTTATTAAATATCGACAGCGACGGAGACGGCAGACCAGACATCAACGTTGATATCGACGGAGACGGCAATCCTGACATAAATATTGATGTGGACGGTGACGGAATCCCTGACACAAATATAGATGGTGACGGAGACGGTAAAGCAGATATTAATATCGATCATGACGGAGATGGAAAACCGGATGAAAATATCAAAGAAATCACAGAGTGGAAGCCAGAGAAAAATGTAGACGGCGATTTCCCGTATGACACAATGGTTTTTGATGAAACAGATGAACCCAATAAAGATGATGATCCTAAAGATCCTAATCAACAAGGCAACAATACAGATGTCAAGGGAGTATATTATCCGGGAGATTCAGTCGGCGGTGCTTTAACAGGCGATGTGACTGAATTACTTCGTCATATGATTGTTACGATATTGGTAAGCAGTGTACTGATTTTCAATATTATAAACTATCGAAAAAATAAAATTCATTCCCAATCGAAATAACATACAGCTGCGAGGTTAAGCAATCAGCTTAATCCTGCAGCTGCTTCTTTTGTTTGCGTTGACAATCAATCATAATATCGATAAAATATAGCGAGAAATAACTTGTGTTGTAAAAACTGTTGATCTGATAAAAATCAAGCTGTACGATTATTAATCAAATCACAACACAAGAACACAGAGGTGGAAACATGGCAGATAATAAAATAAATGAAATGAAACATGTAATCTGTATTCAGGATCTGTCCTGTTTCGGAAAATGCTCACTGACGATTGCCTTACCGATACTGAATGCGGCAGGGCTTCACGTAAGTCCTTTGCCGACAGCGTTGTTATCAACTCATACCGGCGGATTGGGAACACCCTATATCCACGATCTTAATACCGATATGAACGCAATCGCAGCTCATTGGAAAAAGCTAGATTTTCCGCTTACTGCGATATACAGTGCCTATGCATCCAATCAAAACCAAATCATTGAAATCACTGAGCTGTTTAAGCAATATCCGAATGCACTTCATCTTGTGGATCCGGTGATGGGAGATCACGGAAAACGCTATTCCTCTTTAAACGATGATGTTATCACAGGCATGAAACTGCTTTGCGAACAAGCAGATATTATCACACCGAATATTACCGAAGCGTATATTCTTTTAGATGAAAAATACCACATGCCGCCTTATGATAAATCAGAATTATTCAGAATTACAGAAGCCTTACAGTTACGTTATCATGCAAATATTATATTGACCGGAGTTTCAATCAGTGATCATGAGTTGGGGTGTGTATGTCTTACTAAAGATACTGCACCGCAAATAATGATGTCAGAATTACTGCCGTATTACTTTCACGGCAGCGGCGACCTGTTTACCTCATCTTTTTTAGGTGCCTATCTAAAAAGTCAATCATTTACGCAGGCATGTCACAGTGCAATGGAGTATACGACAAATTGTATGAGATACAGCTTTCATTCCGGACAAAACGAACGCTACGGTATTTGTTTTGAACCGTTATTAAGTGATTATATACACCTCATTAATCAGTGAGAAAATGATCAATACAAATTATTCATCGATGAAGCATAATCGTATATGAATCTAAAGCTAAAATCATTAGTATGATACGATATAATGAACACAGGGGAATCGGGATTACCTTGTGTTTTTTGTATGCTTACCTACAAAAAAATAACACGCGTTTTAACTAAAAATAAATTGTTCCTTGCGCACAAGATCGATCTGCATTACAATAAAGATAAAGGAAAGGCAAGGGATAAATTATGGAATATAAACATATGAAAACAATGGATGCGAAGCCGTCACTGTTAGGCTTTGGCTGTATGCGCTTCCCGTTGGATGAAGAAGGCAATATCGATGAAGCAACGGCAGAACAAATGTTAGACAAAGCAATTTATGAAGGTGTCAATTATATTGATACAGCGTATCCGTATCATAACGGTCAAAGTGAGTTGTTTGTCGGTAAGATGTTGAAAAAATATCCTCGCAATCAACTGTATTTAGCTACGAAGCTGCCGATATGGCTGTTAAAAACGAAAGAAGACGTGAAAGCGATGTTTGAAAAACAGTTAGCACGTCTTGATGTAGAAACGATCGATTTTTATTTAATTCATGCACTGGATAAAGAAAAGTGGCAAAAGGTAATAGACTTAGAAGTAATACCTCTCTTAGAATCCATGAAACAAGCAGGTAAAATACGTTATCTCGGTTTCAGCTTTCATGATGACTTTGATACCTTTCAAAATATACTGCTTTATCATGACTGGGATTTCTGTCAAATTCAATTAAATTATATGGATACGCACATACAGGCAGGGATGAAAGGGTATCGTTTGGCAGATAAACTGGATATTCCGATTGTAGTAATGGAAACGATCAAAGGCGGAAGACTTGTAAATTTACCGGATGATTTAAAGGCAAGGCTGATTGATTGCGATCCGTCACGCTCTGTCGCTTCATGGGCGCTGGCTTGGGTGGCAAGTCTTCCAAATGTAAAAGTAGTGTTAAGCGGTATGTCAAAAATGAAACAAGTAGTTGATAATCTGAAAACCTTCAACCGCTTTACCCCGTTAAATGAAGAAGAACTGCGCTTGATTGATGAAATAGCTGCGGAGCTGCGTACTCGTGTAAACAACGGCTGTACCGGCTGCGGATATTGTATGCCTTGTCCGTTCGGTGTGGATATACCGGCTAATTTCAAGCTGTGGAATGAAGCGGCAATGTATCAAGACGAACAGAGAACACGTATTCAGTATGTAGAATTAGGCAGTAAACAAGCGAAATTCTGTCAACAATGCGGGAAATGCGAAAAAGAATGCCCGCAGCACCTATCCATACGTGACGATTTAGCTGACGTTGCGAAGAACTATCAACAACGTTAATCTGCGTTTCGATGAAATGTGTCGGTAGAAGCATCAATGATACGAAACTCCCATCCTTGTCGAACTAACTCTTTTAAAATTCGAGGCAAGGCTTCTTTCGTCGCTTTCTGTTTATTTCCGTCATGCAGCCTAAGCATAACTTTATCTTTGCCCTGCACCTTTTGAATCACATTTTCATAGATCTCATCAGCGGTTAGGTCAGGATCTTCATCACCGCTGTCAACATTCCAATCATAATAAGAATAGCCTAAGTTTTCACAATGTTCATGAAGCTTCGCGATGATCGCGGCATCATAGGGCAATGAGTCCGCATTCTCCGTATTATAAGGGAAACGAATAAAATCGGGAACAGTATTCGTTTCTTTTTTTACCAACGCACTGATTTTGCCGAGATCCGCAAAATACGCCTCAACACTGCTGTAAATCTTTGCACAGTCATGCGAAAAACTATGCAAGCCGAGCATATGCCCTTGTGCCGAAACAGTTTTTAATAAATGAGTGTAATCACTGTTTAATCCGGTCACAAAAAAAGTCGCTTTGATATGATAATCGTCTAATATATTTAAAATATCCTGTGTATACGGTCCCGGACCGTCTTCAAATGTGAGATACATAATGCGTTGTCGGGCAAACACGATATTATCCTGTTCCTGTGCAGCCATGGCAGCGGCATCTTCCTCACGATAACGACGATGTCCCTTGTCTAAGCGTGCGATTCCGTATATAACAGCTAAAAAACAGCTGCAGCAAATAAATATTTGAAGCATTTTTCTTTTTTCCATTATGACACATCCTTTCCATCAGTATTCCCGCAGGTGTGATTGCTTATCCAATCCAATTAAAACCATAAGTTTTATGACGCCTGTAAATAAGCGAAACAGAAAGCTATAAAATATGGCGATTTTACATTTCATACAGAATAAAAAAGGCTTTACCGACAATAAAATTCATGTTATGCTTAACACATTAACAAACGTATTTCATTATAGTTTGACACAAAACAAGCAAACAAAAAGGAGTGATACCAATGGAAAAGGTAATCGGATTTATCGGCTGCGGAAATATGGGAAAAGCAATGGTAGAGGGCATTATGAAAGCAAAGCTTGTGTACGGAGATCAAATGATTGTTTCCAATGCGCATCCGGAAAAGCTGCAGGAATTAGGCAACACGTATGATTTCTATATCGCAGATAATGAAACTGTAGCACGTCATGCCGATATAATCTTTTTGGCAGTGAAGCCGTATCTATATGCAAAGATTATTGATGAAATAAAGGCATATTTAAAAAAAGACGCAATCGTAATATCTATCGCGGCAGGAATTACACTGGCAGATATGGAACAAATGTGTGATGGAGCGTGTAAGGTTGTCAGAGCAATGCCGAATACTCCCGCACTTGTATCGGAAGGGATGAGCGCCGTTTGTTTTCAGGACGGTATTGATGAAGATGTGCAGGCAGAAATTCTGACGATTTTTGAAAGCTTCGGCAAAGCCGCAGTGATTGAAGAAAAACTGATGGAAAGTGTGATTGCCCTCAGCGGTTCCTCACCCGCATATGTATTTATGTTAATAGAGGCGATGGGTGATGGGGGAGTGCTTTTGGGAATGCCGCGCAAAGAAGCGTATCGTTTTGCGGCTCAGGCGGTATTGGGGGCGGCTAAGATGGTGCTTGAAACAGATCTTCATCCCGCAGAATTAAAGGATATGGTTTGTTCACCGTCGGGAACTACGATAGAGGCGGTAGCTGAATTAGAGAAAAACGGCTTTCGCAGCGCAATTATTGAGGCAATGCGTCGCTGTGCAGAGAAAAATCACAAAATGAATCAGAATAAGCAATAACATGAAGATCACTCGATAAAAAAGATTCACAAAATATGATTTTACTATCATAGATTTGTGAATCTATTTTTTGCATAGATCTGTTTTTTAATCGAGATATTGAAACAAATCATCGGGCTGTGTTAAGCGGCAGTCTGTTTTTGCGGCAACCTGCGGATTCCATGCGGCAGCGACAAAGGCTGTTTTAGCGTTTTCGGCACATTGACGATCATAATCACTGTCACCGATATAAATGATCTCATCACTTGCGGCAGTAGCCTTTTCCATATATTTTAATAACGGAGCCGCAGTTGGTTTATGTTCTGTCGTATCATCGGCACAGATGACTGTTTCAAAATAAGGGGCGATTGCCAACGGCGCAAAATCATCTTGATACACTGCTCTCGGTTTTGAGGAAACAATTCCCAAATGATACCCCTGTTGCTTTAATGTTTCTAATAAAGCTTGGATGCCGTCATATATACGAACTAAATGATGATAGTTCGATAATATTTCAATCCATCGTTTCATGGAAGCATCTACATCGTGTACACCAAGCTTGCGCAGCGTATCTTCTCCAGTAATTCCCATCGAGAATTGAAGCTGTGAGGTCGGTATAGTTTGACCGGTTTCTTCTTTCATTACTTCCTGTAAGGATTTTAACAGTGATTCCGCATTATCAATTAATGTTCCGTCAATATCAAAAACAATGTGTGTATATTTCATAAGTTTCTCCTTTGTTTTAACAGTGAAGCTGCTCGCTGTAATTGCTTAAGGTAAGCAGCGCTTTTTCATCTATTGATTTTAACAGATAATTGCCGAAATCACAATGAAAAGAATCGTGTTTCATCCTCCTTCTTAAAGGCACTGTGCGATATGAGAAGATGAAGCTTATCAGGGTATCAATTCAACTGTATTCGCTTGAAATGAGATAAATAATCGTACTGAATGCGTTTTCAATCAAGAAATCATAAAAAATTCACTGCAGAACCATACTTTTCCCATAATTTTATGGCATAATATACGAGGTAGAAAAGGAAAGGATATTATTATGAAACAAAAAAAATCAACAATCACTATCACGTTTTATGTAGTAGCTGTATTATTATTACTATGTTTTGCCTTTATGACATGGAATGTTTTTTATTCCGTTAAAATGACAATGGATCAGTATAGCATGAGTTTCTCCGATGTATGGGGACAGATGTGGCAAAGTATTGTCAGTATGTTTATGGGACAAAGCTTGCCGCTGCTTGTGTATGCATTTATCTGTTACGGTCTCGGTTATATGATCAGTTTCTTCCCGGAATCTAAGCCGGCGGAAACAAAGGAAGCGAAAGTTGAAACTGTCGCTGAAGTCATCGATACAAAAGCGGCAGCCGTTGATGCGGAAATCGCCGTGAATGTAAATGAAGAAGTTAAGAGCGAGGAAGCTGTTGAAACAGCGAGTGTCGCTGATGAAGAAAAGGCAGCGGATGCGGAAACTTCGAGCGAAGAAGCGCTGAAAGAAGAAAGTGCAGAAACGATAGAGCTTCAGCCGGTAGAGGTTGCCGTCGTTGAAGAGCCTAAAGCAGAAGAGGCTAAAATTGAAGCGTCAAAAGAAGAAGCGAAAGAAGGAGTAAAAGCAGAAGCTAAAGAAGAAACAGTCGCAGTACCTGAAAGTGATACAGCGATTGATGCCGAAGTAAGTGAAACTGCGGAAGCAATTCAGGAAGAAGTAAAGGAAGCCGCAGTTGAAGAAAAGGCTGAGGAAAAAGCAGAGCCGAAAAAAGAGACTAAGAAAAAACCGGCAGCGAAAAAGAACAGCGCTAATAAAGGCGGTAAGAAAACAAATAACAAAGCAAAAGCTTCAAAAGCAGACAATAAAAATAAAGGGAAAGACGAAGCGAAAGCATAATGTTTATCAGACTGTGATCCGTTTTGATATGTACCCTCTTTACTGGACAAACCAGTAAGGAGGGTATTTTAATATGAA
>CANOSP010000041.1 GCA_947569705.1 uncultured Erysipelotrichaceae bacterium | reverse complement strand
CATATATTTTATCATACTACTTTTGAAGGTTTACACAATCTTTTACACACTACCAGTTTAGAATCAAAAAATAAACAACTTAACTAATATCCCATAAATAAAGGCTTTCCGCCCATTTCAGAAAGCCTTTATAAATCCTAATGGTGACCCCTCAGGGAATCGAACCCTGGACCCACTGATTAAGAGTCAGTTGCTCTGCCAGCTGAGCTAAGGAGTCATTTTTTTATTGCTTGATTATTATACCAAATATCCGATAAATTTCAAGCCTTTTTAAGAAATTTTATCAATGAATCAAACAGAGTTCACTGAAATACTTCTGTTATCAACTATTATCATATATCATTAAAGATAAATGAAAGTCATAAAAACAGGTGATACGATCAAAAGGATGGTGCATCAAACAACCATCCTTTTAATAATAAATTAAAAATCCGCAATGAGCAATATCACTGCTTTTGCCTGTTTTTCCAAACAACAGCCAGTATATCCTTCAGCACCAGCATCGCATCCAATTCGCTGTATCCGTACTGTTGTCTCAGTTTCTTTAACAATCTATCTAATTCTTCGGCATAGAACGCTACATCAACCTTTGATTGATAAGATGCTAAAACAGGATACTTCTTACTCCATACCTTATTCCAATCCACCTTTTCACTGACAGCTTCGCTTGTTTTATCAATAACTTCCTGCAATTCCTTGACATCAATATCAAATTCCAGTAATTCATCCAACGATACTTTATATAATACCGCCATTTTTTTCGCCTGATGAATGTCCGGCAGCGTTTCATCCGTTTCCCATTTCGATATTGTTTGTCGACTGACTCCTAATCGTTCCGCAACATCTTCCTGCGTCAGCGTCTGTTTCTTACGGGCATGAAACAAATGATTTCCTAAACTCATATGATTTTCCTCCTTGTTTTTTACGCCTTCATTATAATATAGAATAAATTGCTTAACCACCGCTTATTCCATACACTTTCGCCCGTATCTTTTACAAATCATTTATTTGCTGATAAATCCATTACCGCTTTCATTACTTCTCCGATCGAATCATGAATGACCAAATCAGCCATAGAATCCATAGCGGTAGCGGAGCGATTGATTAAAATGAGATGTGAACCGTTAAAATACTGAATTAAGCCTGCGGCTGGATAAACCTGTAAAGATGTTCCGCCGACAATCAATGTATCTGCAGCTTTGATATGAGCAATCGCTGCTTCCAATACATGTTGATCCAAGGCTTCCTGATACAATACGACCTCAGGTTTGATCGTGTGATTACAACGCGGGCATTTCGGCACCGTTCCCTTTTGCTTTAGCATTTCCGCTAAATCATATTTAGAATGACAGCCTAAGCATCGGTTACGGTGAATTGATCCGTGCAATTCCAAAACATTGCGGCTGCCGGCAGCCTGATGCAAGCCGTCGATATTCTGCGTAATCACCGCTTTACATATGCCGAGCCGCTCCAGTTTCGCAAGGGCGATATGTGCGTCATTGGGATCGGCATTCGGATATACCATTTCATTAAAATAGAAACGATAAAATTGATCACAGTGCGCATAAAAGAAATCAGCCGAGATCATATGTTCCGCCGGATACGGATAAGTCTGATTGCTGTAGATACCCGCCGCCGAACGAAAATCGGGAATACCTGATTCCGTACTGACACCGGCACCGCCGAAAAACACAAGATTTTTACTGTTTTGGATTATTTCGCTTAATCGTTCAATCATATCTGCACTCCTCACTATAAAAGCATTCTGCAGGTGCTTTCCTGCTTGCCCTTGGTTACTTCAATTCCATAAGGGATATTTTCTTTTAACAGCTCCACATGAGAGATAATCCCGATCATGGTTTTCGTATTTGCCATACTGCTCAGAACCTGTAAAGCATCTGCGATACTGGCTTCATCCAACGAACCGAAGCCTTCATCAATAAACATGGATTCCATAGATACGCCGGTATTGCGCGCTTGTACAACGGCAGATAATGCCAATGACAGCGCCAGTGAAACGAGAAACTTTTCACCGCCCGATAAAGAAGCTGCACTTCGCATTGTCGCTGATACATGATCATAAATACTTAATTCCAAACCGTATTTACGAACCTTACCACTTGTATCATCACTGCGATAAAGCTGATATCGACCGTCATGAACATTTTTCAACAGAGCGTTTGCACTGCGGGTAATCTGCGACAACATAATTCCCAACACATATCGTTCAATCCCGATTCCCGTATCACCGCGCATCGCCTTTACAAACTCACTTTGACGCGCATATTTCAACAGTTCTGCCTCATATGCTTCATTTAAAACACTCAGGCGCTGTTCTGTCTGAAAAATTTGTCCTAAACGATATTCTTGTTTGGTAAACTCTTTGACGATATTTTGATACGTTTGCTTGGCTTCCTCATATTCCTTGGCTGTCGTCGCTGATTGAAGCAAGCTTTTTCCCTCTGTCTGTGCGCTTAACTCTTCTACGGCAGCCTGCAGCTTAGTAAATTGATCCTGATAAGCTTGTATTTCTTCCGTCCATTTCGCAACGCTTTGCTCATCCGCCGGTTCCTGATCAATATCTAATTGTAAATGATTTTTCATTTGTAATTCCTGTTTTGCTTTCTCATATTCACGTTCTGCCTGAAAAGCTTCACTTTTTAAATGTTCTGCGCCGGCTTGTAAAGAAGCTGTATGAAGCTGATTCACTTTCCTATCTTCTTCCCATGCAGCGATCAACGCTTCATTTGTTTTCAATTGATGTTTTGATGCTTCTAACTGTTTACGCAATACCAAAGGATCAACATTTAAAATACTGCGAAAGCGTTCCTCGCTTTGTGCTTTTAACTGCAGCTGTCGCTCAGCGGCCTGTTGAAACTGCTGCTGTGCTGCTTCATATGCCTGTTCACATTCAGGCAGCTTTGCTTCTGCCTTTTGTAACAACTCCCTGTGCTTTTGAAGCAGCCGCAGACTTTCCTGTGACTGCTTTAAATCATTTAAGAAAAACTCATAATTCTTATCAATCAAGTCAGCGTATTTTTCTTCCAATAGCTGTTGTTTACCACAGATTGTCTGATTGATCTGTTCTTTATGAACCTCAGCCTGTTTCAGCCAATTATCGATTTCCTGTATTTGCCGCGACAGATTATCCCATTCCTGCTTACATGCTTTCAGCTTCGTTAATTCACTCAGCTGTGCTTTCGCTTTGGTAGGGTTGGGATGATGCGTCGATCCGCAGATCGGGCACGGCTCTCCCTTTGTCAACATCTCTGCCAACAAACCGGCACTGTCATGCAGATATAACTGATACAGCTGCTCGTGTTTAATGTTTATCTCACGTTCCTGTCTTTGCAGCGTTTCCCGCATGTGTCTGCGTTTGTTTGCGGCGCTCTCCCACTTTGAAAGCTGATTTTTTTGCTGCGCAATTTCTTCCTCAAGGATTTTTTTACCATTCCAACGCTCTGCTTCAATAAGCAGCTGCGTATGTTTTTCATTGACACGCTCCGACTTCATGATCTGTTCTTGTGCCGTGCTTCGCTGCTGTTTCAGCTGCACCATTTCCGCTCGCTGCCGCTCCAGTTTCGCTTCTGCCAAACGATATTCCTGTTTAACAGCTTCGATTGCTTGATTGTTTTCTTCACGCTCATCACAAAGCGCCGTTTGCTGTATCCACAGTTCACATTGCTGTTTCAAATAATCACATTGTTGCTTTCGTTCGGACATCGCTTCACTTTGTTCCTGCAGCTTTTGAGCAATCGCTTTCAGCTCTGTCAACTCTTTCATGCTTTTTTGCAGTTTCAGCTTTATTTCCGCATTGCGCTTTTCACTTTCTCGATATGCACGAATATAAGGTAAGATTCGCTCAACTTCCTTTGCCGTCTCCACCTGCTTCCTTTTCCGTTGAATATCCGCTTCCTGCTGTTTTAATTCATTCAATTTCGCTTCATAAGCAGTCTTTTTATTTATCAAAGCACTGAAAAGCGCTTGTTCTTCTAATTGTCGCTGCTTCATTTCCATTGTTTGCCGTGCCTGTTCTACCGCTTTCCGTAACGGTTCCAGCTGTTCTTTCAGCCGCAAAATCAACGCGCGGCATTCAGTCATCGAAGTTACTTCCGCCTGTTTCAATAAATTTTCAATTTCCGCTGCTGTTTGAACGCTGTGATCCTTCGTCTGCTTCAGCTGTTCACTTAACGCATCACACAGCTTCGTCCATCGCTCACTTTGAAATAATGACTTTAAAATCTCTTGTTTTTCCTCACTGTTGGAAATTAACAGCCGTTCAAACTTTCCCTGCGGTAAAATCATTGTCCGTATAAACTGTGCATGATTCAATCCGATAATCTGTTCTGCCTGTTTTTCCAATAAGGTTATTTTACAATTCTCAAAAAACGGATAAAATTGATCGTCAATTATTTCACCGCCGTTGACACTGACCTTATACAGTGCTTCCCCGCTGCGCTTTTTTCCGACCGCAATTTCTCGATAGAAACGATAGCGCCGTCCTTGAACGGTGAAGATTAATTCCACAAAGGTTTTTTGCTTATCACTTGCCGAACGAGAACGCATCGATTCAAAATCACCACGCTCACCGCTGCTGCTTTTGCCGTACAAGGCAAAGGTAATCGCATCTAAAATCACTGTTTTACCGGCGCCTGTCGATCCTTTAATCAGAAATAATTGATGCGGGTAAAGCTCTTCCATCGCCAACTCTACTTGATTGATATACGGACCGAATGCCTGAAATGAAATTTTCTCTATCCGCATACGAGTTCACTTCCTTTTGCGTCTTTCAACCAGTTTGTTTCCTCATCAGACAGTTCCCGATGAAAATAATCCTGAAAAAACTGTTGAACGATTGCTTCATCACTTAAGCTTTCTAAATCATTTGCCTGCAGTGAAACCGCTTCTTCACACTCCTGTTTATCAGAGCTTAAGGTTAAAAGATACGGACAACGCTCTTTTAACAGCTCCAACAATTCAAAACTGATGCTTTGATCCTTAAGGATAATTTTTACATAATCATTTTGATGATTGAAAAGCTGTGCGCAAACTGCATCATAGTTATCATGCAAAGTCACCATCGGATGCAGCGGAGTAATCGGCACCGTATGAATATCCATAGTATCACTGTCAATAATGACAACCGTTTTATTGGTTGTTTCGCTGAATGTATAAGGACAAAGTGAACCGCTGTAACGAATGTGATCACTGATCTGCTGCGGTCGATGCAGATGTCCGAGCGCCACATAATCTATATCATGAAAAACATCCTTTGAAATTAAATCGGCACCGCCGATATGCGCAAAACGATCACTCTCACATACGCTTGCACCGTTTACAAACGCATGTGCCATCACGATCTGTCGGTGATTCTGTTTTTGTGATCGAACATGGTCCATCATATGCATAAAAGCCTGCTCATAAGTTTTAAAAGGCTTTTGATAAACGGCACTGATTGTATCCTTATGCACAAACGGAATCGGATAGAAATCCACCCGATCGATTGTTAATGGCTGTAACGGTTCCGTTAAAACTCCGTAGATATACAATCCCTGTGTCTTTAACAGTTCCTTCATCACCGACAGTCTGGTCGGTGAATCATGATTTCCCGCTGTAACAATCACCTTGACTTGCAGATCTTTGATCATATGACGCATCACTTCATCAAATAGCTGAATCGCCTCTTTACTTGCCAATGTCGTATCATAAATATCGCCGCAGATCAGCACAACATCAATTTGTTCCTGCTTAATGATCTGATCATATTGCCGCAAAGCATAATGCTGATCCTCACCGAACGCATGATGATGAAAATCAATCCCTAAATGCCAATCCGATGTATGTAGTATTTTCATTCGCACCTCGTTATGAATATCATTCATTTTCTTAATCGCACTTTCCTTTGATTGCCGTGAAAAATACGATTTTTCTCATTCTATTTTAACATGATTCCGTTTGAAAGCAATGGTAATTATTGCAAGTTTGACGCTTTGATAAACTGCTTCAATATCGCAGGAATATTCTTTACTGTCCGTGTATAACAATTGTAAAAAGATAACATTTTAAATTTTTTTAAATATTTTTCGTAATTATGTTTTTTTTCGTTTATATAAAATTATACACAGACAGGAGTGATCATTCATGTTAATTCTTATTCCTTTAGTGATTGATGATGAAACAAAAGCAGTGTTAGAAAACTACGGTAAACTTTTCAGACATGAAATTTATCGCATTGCCGGTGTTTTTCATAAAGAAAAGCGCATTTTTGCATTTCCGTATCGCTTGATAAACAAAAGCATTTCAACGCAATGCCGACGCAGTGTCATTGAACAAGCTGTATTGTATTATCAGATGAAACAAGGCACTTCAAATAAAAAATTACCGTTTATCAGCGTGTGGAGGAAGGAAGCGTGTACATTGCATATGCCAGTTTATAAAACAGATCCTTATTTATTGGAACTGAGCTGTGCCAATCAACAGCGATGCACTCTTCCATTATGTATAAATGATAAGCAAGTAAAAATACTTCAAGCAGGAAATATCATTGATATTACCGTCATGAAACAAAATGAGAATTGGACTGCCGCTGTCCGAATTCAAACAGATGCAAAAATCTGAACGAATACAATTAATTATGAACTGACAGAGATGAATAAGTGTAAAGATATGATACAAAATATAGATTAAGGGTGATCGTTATGGAACGAACAATCTTACATTGTGATCTTAATAATTTTTATGCTTCGGTGGAATGTGCAAAGGATCCGAGTCTGCGCAATATTCCGTTAGCGATTGCCGGTGATCAGGAACTGCGCCACGGCATCATATTGGCAAAAAATCAACTTGCGAAACAACTGGGAATCAAAACCGGACAGGCGATTTGGGAAGCAAAGCAAATCTGTGAGGATCTTATTCTACTGCCGCCTGATTTTAAAGAATATCAACGATGTTCCAAAATGGTAAAGGAGATTTTTACGGATTATACTGATTTTATCGAAGACTTCGGGATTGATGAATCATGGCTTGATGTAACGCAAAGCAAAGCGCTTTTCGGTGACGGAAAAACGATTGCCGAAACAATCCAACAACGGATTTATCATGAAATCGGATTAACTTCCAGTATCGGTGTCAGCTTTAATAAAATTTTTGCGAAACTTGGTTCCGATTATAAAAAACCGATGGGTATTACGATCATTACCCCGGAAAACTATCGTGAAATTGTATGGCCGCTGCCTGTTGAAGATTTATTATATGTAGGAAGAAGCACGACTGATAAACTGAATCAGCTGGGAATTCGATCCATCGGTGATTTGGCTCAATTTAATTACGGCAGATTAAAGCAAGTTCTCGGTAAATGGGGAGAATATTTATGGCGGTTCGCAAACGGACAGGATCACAGTGAAGTCGCCAAGCAAACCTATCTGTTTCCGATCAAATCTATCGGCAACGGAATTACCGCACCGCGTGATATTTATGATATTGAGGATTTCCGCTTAATCGCATATGTTCTTTGTGAAAGCATTATTGCCCGAATGAGAGAGCAACATTTGGCTGCCCGCTGTATTTCGGTACAATTTCGCAACATTAATCTGATCAGCTTTACAAGACAAATGACCTTCACCGTTCCTATTTACACTGTGAAACGACTTGTGGATATTGCCGTATCACTCTGCCAAGAGAATTATCACTTTCAAGTACCCTTACGTTCCATGTCGATCAGTGTATCACGCCTGCTCTCTCGCAATGCTTATCATCAGCTTTCGTTATTTGAAGATATTGATGATACGGAAGAAGAGGCATTAGATGTTGTCATGGAACAGATTCGCAAACGCTTCGGAACTTTTTCTGTTCGCCGCTGTTCCATGAAAAGTGATCTGGAGCTGACAGGCTTTGATCCGTTTTCCGATCATACGATTCATCCTGTCAATTTCTTCCGATGAAACAAAAAGTTGCGGTAGTCGTCCTGCATACCAAATCAGGTGAATTGGTTCCGTTATTTGTCGTATGGGATAATATGGTAAAATATCAGATTGATAAGATTATCAACAAGCAAAAGGCAGCTTCTTTGAAAAGCGGCGGATTCGGTATACGCTATACAGTCAGAATTCAAAATCAATATCGTTATTTGTTTTACGAATATTCGGGTTGGTTCATTGAAAAAATGTCTTCAGAAGAATAAGTGACAGTATTCACAGCCATACTGTTAATGAATCATATTGAGACAGGAGGACTGTAATGAATTTACGAGATGATCTGATTCAGGAATTGAATCAGCTGTTAAAAGGTACACATATGGGTGCATTTGTATTTGAAGATTTAAGCGAAAAGATTGAAGGTCAACAGCTGAAGCTTGATTTTCATCATTATTTGGAGCTGTTAAGAAATCATGAAGAAATGTTGACAAGACATATTATATCCGTAAACGGTGAACCAGTGGATACATCCGGCTTTATGGGTACCGTTACCGACATGATGTCAATGATTAAGAATATGGTAGTAACAGGTGATTTACAAGTGGTCGAAGAAGCAATCAAAGCAATTGAAATGGGTTTAAAAGCAATCCGTGATTTCGATGATCGTCATTTTACACTCTCAGAGACTATGCGTAAAGAAATAGATATTATGAAAGATGATTATCAAACGATTTATCATTCGCTGCATAAATATTTGATTGCGAATCGATAATGAGATAAAACATGGAATGCTTTCTATTCAATGTAGAAAGCATTTCTTTTATAAGTTTTTTATGTTAAACTATATTCGTTATGAAACGACGAGGTATAGAAAATGAATAAAGAGATAAAAGCAGTGTTTTTTGATGTAGATGCGACAATGTATTACCATGATGTTCATGATATATTACCTTCCACAAGATCTGCACTTCTTGCACTTAATCAACGAGGCATTAAAGTCGGCGTCGCTACCAGCAGATGCCGTTATGAGTTAAAGCACACACCGTCCTTTTTTCGCAATTTTCCTTTTGCGGGCATTGTGAGTGACGGCGGCGCATTGGCTATGGAAGGAAATCAAGTGATTTCTGCTCAATATGTTGATCAAAATATTGTAGAAAAATTGATTGCTTATGCAAAAAAGCATCACAGAACAATTCGCTACAGTACGATTGACGGGGATTATTTTCACGATGAACCGATCCAAAAGGACAAGGATATTTTTTTTCAACTCTACTTGAATACTCCGGTCGTTAAGCCTTATGCAAATGATGATGTTTTGAATATTTTATTATATGCGGAAAAAGGACAGGAAACATCGGAATTAGATGAAATATTAAACGGCATTTCTTGGGTACATCACGGTCCTGTCATTGAAGTAAATGCAGGACAGATCGATAAAAGCGACGGAATTGCCGCATTGGCAACTCATTGGCAAATCGACATGGATGAAATCATGAGTTTCGGTGACGGCGCAAATGATGTTCAGTTGGTAAAAAACTGCGGGATCGGTGTAGCGATGGGAAACGGCTGCGAGGAAGTTAAGAAAGCCGCAGATTTTGTAACTCAGCGAATCGAAAACGATGGCGTTGAATATGCCTTAAAGCATTTCGGACTCATCTGATAAAATTAAACTGCTTGAATCGAAGCAGTTTTTATTTTGTATTCGACTAAGAAACACCCAATATTTCACACAAGGAAAATAACCGAATTTTCAATAACGAGAGTGTCTCAAATTTTGTGTAAACCGTAAACATCAGGATTAAGCGGAAGTAGT
>CANOSP010000040.1 GCA_947569705.1 uncultured Erysipelotrichaceae bacterium | reverse complement strand
TTTCTACGGACTTTTTTCATCTTTTCTTAATTCCACTTTCATTTTACAATGAGCACAATAATAAAAAAACAAAAAAAATATTGACGATATGAAAAAAATGCGCTATCATTATGAACAGATAAAAATTGACAATGAAAAGATAAGTAAGCAGCGAACGCTTTTGTAGAGAGTCCTTGCTTGGTGAAAAAGGATAAAGGAAGTACCTGTTGAATATGGTCTTGGAGTCATCATGGTCGAGGCAGTGCTGAGGCTATGACGTGTGCGCCCGTTACAGCGCCGAGGTATCTCTGTGATTACAGACGTACCTGATGAGGTGAATTTCGTGAGGAATTCATAAATTAAGGTGGTACACGAGCAGGTCTTCGTCCTTATGGGAGAAGGCCTTTTATTTTACGGAGGCTATGATGAAGAGTTTAAAGGAATGGAAAACAAATCGAATGTGTATCGGAAAGGAGAATGCAAATGATTGAGCTAAGACATGTGTCTAAGACATTTGAAACAAAAAAATTAAATGTACATGCGGTAAAGGATGTCAGCCTGCATATCGCTTCCGGTGAAATTTACGGTGTGATCGGCTTCAGCGGTGCCGGTAAATCAACTTTGATTCGCTGCATTAATTTATTGGAGCGTCCGACTTCAGGTGAAATACTCGTTGACGGCAGTAATATGTGTAAGCTGAATGACAAGGAATTGCGCAAAATCAGAAAAAAAATCGGTATGATTTTTCAGCATTTTAACCTGATGCGTTCACGAACCGTATTTCAAAATATTGCTTTTCCGTTGAAAGACAGCGGCTTAAGCAAGCAGGAAATTGCGGCGAAAGTAACGGATTTACTGAAGCTGGTCGATTTAGCCGAAAAAAAGGATGCGTACCCTTCCGAGCTGTCAGGCGGTCAAAAGCAGCGTGTTGCGATTGCCCGAGCGCTTGCGAACGATCCGAAAGTATTGCTTTGCGATGAAGCGACGAGTGCCTTGGACCCGCAGACGACGCGCTCGATATTGAGGCTGTTAAAGGAAGTAAATCAGCGTTTGGGAATTACGATTGTTCTGATTACGCATGAGATGGCGGTTATTAAGGAAATCTGTGATCGTGTTGCGGTGATGGAAGACGGTGAAGTCGTAGAGGAAGGCAATATTATTGATATTTTTGCCCATCCCAAAGCACAAGTGACAAAGAACTTTATCAATACGACCTCAAGCCTGTCTAAAATCTATGAGATGGTGGAAAACAATTCGCCGATCACGCAGCTTTCAAAAGGGCAGTGGCTCGTTCATTTGAAATACGGTGCTGGTAATACCAAGGAAGCACTGTTATCGCATATGACAAGAGAAATGCAGGTGGATACAAGTATTATTTACGGTAATGTCGAAGTGATTCATGATACGCCGCTGGGTGATCTTGTCGTCATTTTGGGCGGTAAGGAAAGCGATATAAAAAATGCGGTTGCCTATGCGAAGGCAAACGGTGTGGAAGTTGAGGTGATTGCGTCATGAGTTGGTTATCAGAGTGGATTCCCAATGTAGTGGAATTGGCTGATGAGTTTCCGGCAGGTATTATGCAGACATTACAGATGCTGCTGATTCCGGGAGCGATTTCATTCGTGTTGGGGGTTATATTCGGTGTAACATTGATTGTTACGCGCAAGGGCGGCATAATGGAGAATCGTATCATATTCTTCCTTTTGGATAAGCTTGTGAATCTGTTTCGATCAATTCCCTTTATTATCCTGATGACGTTGTTGGTCGGCGTTACCCGCTTCTTGACGGGAACTTCCATCGGTGTTGCCGGAGCGCTTCCGTCCTTAGTAGTAGGAACGACACCGTTTTTCTCAAGACAGATTGAAAGCGCCTTGGCAGAGGTAGATCAGGGCGTGATCGAGGCAAGTCAGGCAATGGGGCTTTCACCGATGCAGATCATCGTGCGTGTTTATCTGCGGGAGAGCATTCCCGGTATTGCCAGAGCGACAACGATTACTTTGATTTCGTTGGTCGGCTTGACCGCGATTGCCGGAGCGATCGGTGCCGGCGGACTCGGTGATATGGCGATTCGTTACGGCTATCATCGCAATATGTATGATGTAACGTATGTAGTGGTAATCATTATCTTAGTAATGATTACGCTGATTCAAACAATCGGCGATGTGATTGTGAAAAAGACATCGCATTAAAATGACAATGAGTAAAGAAAACATACTTTAGGAGGAAAAGAAAATGAAAAAATTATTGACAGGTGCATTGGCACTGCTTGTATGTGTAAGCTTGGCAGGCTGCGGCAGCAGCGATAAGGAGAGCGATTCCAAAAAGCTGAAAATCGGCGCAACCAGCGCTCCGCATGCGGTAATTCTAAATGAGGCAAAGAAGTATATGAGTGAAAAGGGTTATGAATTAGAGGTTGTGGAATTCACCGATTGGAAGCAGTTGGATCCTTCGACAAGCGACGGTTCCTTAGATGCGAATTATTTCCAGCATCAGCCGTACTTAGATCAGTACAATGCGGATGCAGGCTATGAGAGCGGCAAGGACGGTTATTTAGTCAGCGTCGGTTCAATTCACTTTGAACCGCTCGGGATTTACGCTGAAGAACCAAACGGAAAAAAGGCAATTTCCGCTGATGATTTAGCTGACGGCGATAAGATTGCCGTACCGAATGATGCGACCAATGAAGCACGTGCTTTACTGCTGCTTGAAAAATACGGTATCATTAAGTTAAAAGAAGGTGTCGGTGTCAACGCTACCGTTAAGGATATTGAATCAAAGGCAAAGGATATTGAGCTGTTTGAAATGGAAGCGGCACAAATTCCTAATAAGTTAGCTGATGTGAAATTCGCGGTTGTCAACGGTAATTATGCATTGGATGCGAAAATCACCGATAAGCTGATCTGCGCCGAGGAAAAAGATGATGAAGCTGCGAAAACCTACGCAAATGTTGTTGCGGTAACAGAAGCGAATAAGGACAATGAAGCAGTAAAGGCACTTGTTGAGATTTTAAAGGGTGAGGATATTAAAAATTATATCAATGAAACTTTCTCCGGTGTTGTAGTACCGGCACAATAAGCAAACGGCATCGTCGCTGACGGTGCTTTTTTATGCCTTTTTCTATTTAACTGCCGACAGAACGATTTCGATTGAAGAAACAGCGGTTAAAAAGGGTAAAGATAGGCTGTAGGATACAGTTGAAATTAAATTGAACAAATATGAATTATGAAAATATCCATAAAGCGCTGTGAAACTATGGCAAAACTGCATAAACCATTGTATAATACTTATAAGTAAGGAGGAATGTCTGCCTTGATTACTTATATTCGTAAAAATGCAATGTTTGTCGGACTGCTTTCGGTTTTATTGATCGTCAGCCTCAGCTTCGGCGGATATATGCTGATACAAAAAAACGAGAATAAGGATCCGATTCAGCCGCCTGAGCCTGATCAACCGCTTGAAACAGCTGCGGTTATCACTGATTTTACGGGAACATACGGAAATGATGCAAGTGTGTATTTAAACTGGTCAATCAATCGCAATCACCATGAATTAAAAAGTGTGAAGTTATATCAGGACGGTAAACAAATCGGCGGGGAAATGAAGGATTTATCTTCCTTTGTGATGGCACAGAGCGTCTATCAGTTTCCTGCCGGGAACTGTAAGTTTACGTTACAGGCAGAATTCGATGAAAATACGACCATAAGTAAAGATGTCAATGTCTTTATCAGCTATGTGATGGATATTTCGATGGACAGTGAAACTGTATCCGACGGATTATTGTTAAAATTAAAGTATTCTTATGATAAACAAAATCCTGTCAGTGTACCTCGCATCAAATTTACGAACGGCAGCAGCATCCCTTTTTCTGTTTCTTATCAGGATACAAAGCAGTCTGTCAACGGAACGATTGTCAATGCGGTAACTACCTTTAAGCTGAATACGGATAAAATCGCACCGGGCAGTTATCCGGTAACGATTCGCTGGATTTTTGAAGGCTTGAATATTTCAAAGGATTTTACAACCACTGTAACAAAATAAAATGAATGAAGTTCGGAAAGGGATAGGTGAGATCAGATGAAAAGCATTGATCAAAAACTAATTGAAAATCAATATCGTATCATCAGAGGAAAGTATTTGCGTAAACAGCTGCAGCAGCTGAATGAACAGCTGGAGCGTGAACAACAGACCTTACAGCGTCTTAAGAGTGCCGTAGTGAAGGAAAATGAAGATGTAAGCCGTTTGGCTAATGTTTCGATGAAACGCTTGTTTTCTGTGTTAAACGGGCGCGGTGAATTGCGTTTGGAAAAAGAAAAAGCTGAGGCATTTCGCGCCGCTTTAGATTATAAGCTGAAGCAAAATGATATAGAATATTTAAGCCATCAGAAAAACTTGTTGATCAGTGAACTTAAAGCATATGACCATTTAGACCAAAATTATCAAGAGCTTTTAGAAATTAAGCGCAAGACGCTGTCCCCGGATGTTTTGAATGTGATTCGTGAACAGGAAAAAAAGCTTTCGGATGCCAAGCATCAACAAAAAGAATTGAAGGAAGCGCTTGAAAGCGGTAATAAGCTCTGTTCCTGCTTTACATATATTTTAGATCATTTAAATGATTTAGTTGAGGATTCAACCGAGGCAAGAAGTCTTTGGTACCCGACAATTTCGCAGGATCAGATTGATGATGTGATGAAAGAAATCGGTGAACTGAATGTGTTGTGGAATCATTTTATGAAGGAATTACAGGATACCGATATTGAACTGCCTCAGCCGTTTGAACAGGAATTTTTATTGAATGTCAGCGATTATATGGCAGATGGCAGCGGACAGGAGAATAAGCGAATCAATACTTCTTATGATCGCTTAAACGCAACCTATTCCGATGTCAGAGAGTTGCTTTGTCTGATTGCGGTTCGTTTACAGGAATCTGAATATCAACTGTTTGATCAACAACTGAAAATTGAAGAAAGTATTGCCTGCGGGGAATAAACTTGATAAAAAAGGAATGAACGGCGTTGTTCATTCTTTTTCTTTGATTCATTTTGATTTATGATTTCGGCAGTTGAAACTGACTCTGATATAAAGCTGCATAAGCACCGTTTTCTGCCAATAATGCCTCATGTGTTCCTTTCTCAATAATATTGCCTTGTTCCATTACAAGAATTTCATCACTGTTGATAATGGTAGAGAGTCGATGCGCAATGACAAAGCTTGTTTTATTCTGCATCAATTTTTCCATCGCCGCATTAACATGTGCTTCACTGCGTGTATCCATATTTGAGGTTGCTTCATCTAAAATCAAAATCTGCGGATTCATCAACATAACTCTTGTGATTGAAAGCAGCTGCCGCTGTCCTTGTGAAAGATGGGAATGGCTGCCGAGATATGTTTGATAGCCCTGCGGCAATCGACTGATAAATTCATGCGCACCGCTTTCTTTCGCTGCCTGAATGATCTGTTCGTCACTTGTGTCGCTTTTCCCGTAAGCAATAATATTACGAACGGTATCCTCACCTAAATACGTATCTTGAAGCACCATACCGAAATGACTGCGCAGCTCTTCTCTGGAAAGTGTCGTTATATCGACTCCGTCTAACAGAATCGCTCCGCTGTTGATTTCATAGAAGCGTAATAACAGATTAATTAAGGTCGTTTTTCCGGCTCCGGTACGTCCGACAATCGCAATACGGCTTCCTGCCGGTATATCGATGGAGAGATCCTGCATTAACAGATGATTTGCTTCATAACCGAATGATACATGACGAAATTGTATATGTCCTTGACAATGCTCGATCTTCTGCATATCTGTATTTTCTTCCTGCGGTAAATCAAATAATGCGAAAACGCGCTGTGCACCGGCAAGTGCAGCCTGCAGCTGTGTCATAACACCGCTGATTTCATTAAACGGTTTAGAGAAGGTATTGGAATAGATCAAAAAACTGGAGATATTACCAAGGGTAATTTTGCCTAAAAAAGCCAAAATCGCTCCGCTGATACCGACGATTGTATAAGCACCGTTTGTGACTAATCGTGTGGAAGGATTGACAAGCGAGCCGTAAAATTGTGAATGCTTACCTGATGCATACAGCTGATCATTTAATGCTTGAAATTGTTGAATCTTATCTTCCTCTTGATCGTACAATTTTAATGTATGAATCCCTTGCAGCATCTCTTGAGTAAATGCATTGATTTTTCCGCTGTCATTGGCTTGATTAATAAAATATTTATGAGAATGTGCCGCAATCGTCTTTCCGACCAAAAAGGTAAAGGGGGCACATAGTATGACAATGGCTGTCATTGTTATATTAATTTGAACCATAAACAGAATTGCCGCGATAATTGTTACCGCACCGCTTAATATAGTGGAAAGCGCCTGCATCAGACCGTCGGAGATTAATTCAATATCATTGGAAAAGCGTGACATAATATCACCGTGATCATGCGTATCATAAAAGCCGATCGGCAGAGTTTCCAGCTTTTTGATGAGTTCTTTTCTAAGCTTATAGCTGAAGGTAAAGGCAATATGATTACTGAACAGCATCATAATCCATGAGGTGAGGGAGTAAAAGCCGTAAAGCCCGATTAACAAGAACAGCTTTTTCAGCATTTCATGATAGTCACTTTGATTAGTGACAGCGTCAATCAAATCACCGATTAACAACGGGGCATACAGACTTGCCAACACCGATGTCAGCGCAAAGAAGGCAGCCCACAAAAGATAACTGCGATCTTGCTTTAAATAGTGAAGCAAACGCTGAATAACAACTTTTTGACTCATATTGCGCCCTCCCTGCCGAAGTGCTGAGATACGCAGATTTCGCGATATACACTGCAGCTGTCATACAGTGCTTGATGGGTATCAAAGCCAACGACCTTTCCGTTATCTAAAACGAGGATTTGATCGCATTGATATAAGGTTGCGACACGCTGTGAAATAATAATTGCGGTCATATTACGATATTGCTTTAAGGCGCTTCTCACTTTTGCATCGGTTTCAAAATCCAAGGCGCTGAAGCTGTCATCAAAAATAGTGATATTTGCATTGCGCAGCAGTCCTCGGGCAATTGCAATACGCTGCCTTTGTCCGCCGGAAAGATTTTTACCGCCGGCTTCAATCGGCATTTCTAATCCCTTGCCTTTTTGTTTGATAAATTCGGCAGCCTGTGCGTCTTCCAATGTTTTCCAAAGCGTTTCATCATCGACGCCGGGATCCTTTAACAACAAATTCTCACGCAGTGTTCCCGAGAATAATTCGCTGTTTTGGGGGACAAGGGCGATCAAGCTTCGACGAAACTGTTTTTCATATTCGATCGGATTTCGTCCGAATAAACAGAAATCGGAACAGTTATACAGGCTCATCCATACCGCAGCCAAGGTAGATTTACCGCTGCCGGTACCGCCTATAATACCGATGCTTTGTCCTGCTTGAATGCTTAATGTGACATCATAAAGTGATGGGTGAGCGGCATTCGCATAAGTAAAGGTCATATGCTCACACTGTATCGCTGTTTCAGGATCTTTAACGGTCGTTTCATGACCGCTTTCTTCTTTGATGCTTATTGCCAACAGTTCGTTGACGCGTTCGGCACTGGCTTGTGCTTTTGTAAAAATCACGATTAAATTAGATACGGCAACGAGTGCAAGTAAAATTTGGGTCGCATAGTTGATAAAAGCGATTAGCGTACCGGCAGGAACGGCATCGGGCAGGGAAAGCATTCCGTTCCATAATAGTATAATGATAGCGCCGTTAATAATCAGTGCGGTAATCGGATTCAGTAATGCGGATAGGCGACTGACGCTAATCATCTGCGCTTGTAACTCCATAGCCGCTTCGTCCAGACGTGCGCTTTCTTTTCGCTGTGACAGAAAGGAGCGAATCACTCGGACACCGGAAAGGTTTTGTTCCAGTATATTTAAAAAGCGATCCAATTTTCTTTGATATGCTTGATATAACGGTGTTGTATATTTAATATACAGTATTAATACGATTGTGATTAACGGTACACATGCGATCAGAATCAGCGATAATTTAAAATCCAGCAACATTGCCATGATGATCGCTCCTATTACGATAAAAGGGGAGCGAATTACCAGTCGTATCAGCATCGCAACAGCTAATTGCAGCTGATTGACATCATTTGAAATTCTAGTGAACAATGTGGAATGGGCGAATTGATCCAAATCTTCATAGGCGAAGTGCATCATCCGCTCAAATAACAGATTTCGCATATTCGTACCGAACCCTTGTGACGCAACCGCCGCATTGTATTGACAGATAAGGGAAAAACCGAAACCGATAAATACCATCACCAGCATGATAATTCCGTAAGTAAAAACAACCCCTTGATCATGCTTCATCACACCTTGGTTGATCATAAATGCCATTATGGTAGGCAGGATCAATTCAAGGATTGCCTCAATCCATTTACATAACGGACCGATGATCAGTTGCTTACGAAACGGTTTTAAATAAGGAAAAAGTGTTTTCATAACTAATCCTTTCTTAATACTTTTCTTAATTATTCTGCATTATTTTATCACAAGTATCCGTATATTGAAAATAGGGCAGACAAAATAGAATGTGCACTAAGCATAATAAAAAAGGTGAGAAAGTACGCTGATTATAACTGCGTATACTTTTCACCTTATCGTCATAATGAATTTTGATACTGTGGTTAAATCATTAAATGATACCCATATGCATTATGTGAAGTCTCCGCTCTCTGCTTGATTGACATTCCTCTTGTACAGAAGGATATAGGAGATCATAGATCTCCAACGCTGTATCATGGATGCTGTGATACATTTTTAATAACTTGTCAATCTTATTTGGTTCAAATTTATGACCCGTCTCTTGTAGCTGATTTAAAATCGGAGTTAAACGATGAATTTCCAAAGTCCTCGTATATGCTGCCAAGATTTCTTCCAACTGCCTGACAACGATGAAGTTTCTTCTCTGAATTATCATAGTACCTCCCCCTTTCTTTCAAGCAAGATCTCGAAAAGCGGATTACCTACAGTATCAGCCCCCCCCACAAATTTTAACATCATGACATTGTCATTGTATCTTAAAAAAAAAGTCACTTCAACGAAATAGTGAATTAAAATTGTTATTTTCGTAAAAGTGTTAATTATATATGAACAGATATAGTGGCTTGTTTTCAAAATACGAACTTAAACAGTTTTGATATTATTAAAATGGAAATTTAAAACGCAGGGGAAGTATCTGTTGTGAATCCGGTTATATTGGCTTATCTTTTAACGGTGGATCATTCAATAAAAAAACTGCGAATTCATATTCATAAGTTACTTCTAACGGAGTGAATTACATACGACTTGCGAAATAGGTTTATTCTAAAATATGGAATATAAATTCTTTTTTAATAGGCGTATAGCTAATTTTTCCGATGTATAATATAATGTAGACATTGAGAGCATAAATCTAATTATGGCAATTTATAATTAACGTGAAATGAGGAAATCAAATGAAGTTTTATATAGGTTCAGGAATCAAAAATTGCGAAGCAGTCAATTATTATTCAAAGATATTAGAAGAAAACGGATTGCACCACACTTATCATTGGGTAAAGAATATTAATGGTGATAAGACAATGGAAGATTTGATAGAATACGCTGAATCAGAGCAACAAGGTATTATTGATTCTGATGCAGTGATTATTTTATTACCGGCAGGAAGAGGAACTCATATTGAATTAGGAATGGCACTGGCGTTAAATAAAAGGATATTCTTATGTTCTGAAACTAAAGAAGCATTCAGTATTGAAAGTACAGTTAATTTCTATCAATTACCTAATATTGTTAGATTAGTAGGTACTCCTGATGAAAACTTAAAAGAAATAATTAAATTGTTAAAGGGAATGATATAATAAAAAACTTACGTACCATTTACAGCTCGTAAGTTAATTTTTAATGGAGCGAGTGATGAGAATCGAACTCACGTAGTCAGCTTGGAAGGCTGAAGTTCTACCATTGAACTACACTCGCAT
>CANOSP010000039.1 GCA_947569705.1 uncultured Erysipelotrichaceae bacterium | reverse complement strand
CGATCAGCGAAACAGTCGGAAAATATAAAGTGTGTGTGATACCGACAGATAACGCTGATAACACAAACAAAGAAAGCTGTCATGAAGTGGAGTTAAAGAAAATTGACGTTGATGTGGACAAGGACGGTAAGCCTGATTTCAATGATCCGGATGGCGATGGATGTCCTGATCTGAACATTAAATGGAAAGATCCAAACGATGAAAGTAAATGGATTGTGATTAATGGAGACAGAGATAGCGATGGTGTACCTGATCTCAATATAGACAGCGACGGAGATGGTCAACCTGACTTGAATATCGATACAGATCATGACGGCAAGCCTGATCTTAATTTAGTCATTCTAAAAAAATCAGATTGGAAACCAACTAAGTGTGTCAAACAAGATAATGAAAATGGAATTTTAGAAGAATACTGTACAGGAACAAGTGTAAAACCATTAATTAACATAGATACTGATAATGATGGAATAGCGAATGATAATATCGATACTGACGGTGATATGAAAGCAAATCTAAATATATTACCGAAAGAAACAGGGCAATTGAAATTGAATATATTACCAATCGATGAGTGGAAACCGAATAAGAATTATACTCATAATAAGTTTCCGTATGACACAATAGGCTGGAAAATGCCGATATTGAATTATGACAGTAACGGAGACGGTAAGGCAGATATAAATATTGATTTTGACGGAGACGGTATCCCGGACATCAATATTGACAGTGATTATGACGGCATTCCTGACTTAAACATCGACAGTGACGGAGACGGTATACCTGATTACAATCTTGATGAAGAAGGCAGCGGAATACCGACCAAAAATCTTATCACAATCAAAGAATGGAAACCGGAAGTAAACGGAGATAAAGACGGAATAAAGTTCAGTACAATGAGTTTCAATGAAGAAAGCAATAATCCAAGTGATCCGACTGAGGATGATACGCATAAGGAAAAGCCGTCAACATCGGTAAAAGGTCAATATAATCCGGCAACAAGTATCGGCGGAGCGAATACCGGAGATAGCAGTGATCTAATGTTATATGTAGGTATATGTTGTATCACATTGGGAATTAATCTCTATCTCATGTATAAAAGAAAAGCAGATGTCTAGTATAATAAACAAAATCGAAGCTGAAAACTGCTTCGATTTTTTCATATTGAATGAAATATAAAAAAGACGATTTTCATCGCCTGCTTGTTTACATGGTCGGGATAACAGGATTTGAACCTGCGACCTCTTCGTCCCGAACGAAGCGCACTACCAAGCTGTGCTATATCCCGAAGTACCTATACTATTTTATAAAGAATAGGGAAGAAATGCAAGCTTTTTTTTAAATTTTTAGTTATTTTTATTCATTGTCGCTGTAAACCAACTGAGTTTGAGCTTCTTATCGTTAAAAATCAAGGAAATGATTTCTCACTTCCTTGATTATAAAATCATCCAAAAATATCAAATAAAATTATTTTGCCTTGTGATACGTTTTTTTATCAAAGCAAGTGAGCGTTTTTTTGCGCTCATCTTCGTCAAAGGATGGATTAAACGCATAATAATTATCCGCATTCAAATGGTGCTGCAAAATGCCTAATGCTTCACCGAAACGCTGAAAGTGAATGATTTCACGCTGTCTTAAAAAACGCAGCGGTTTTTTCACTTCTTCATCGGTAGCCAAGCGAAGCAGATTCTCATAAACAACTCTTGCCTTTTGTTCGGCAGCTAAATCTTCACACAGATCGGCAATCGGATCACCTTTTGATTGATAAAATTCCGCACGATGAGGGATTCCCGCAGCAGCTTGAGGATAAATGCCCGTCGTATGATCGACAAAGTACACATCAAAGCCGTTTTTCTTTATTTCATCAATTGTCAGATTTTTAGTTAATTGATAAACCATAGCAGAGACGATTTCCACATGTGCGAGTTCTTCGGTTGCAATTTCCGTCAGCATCGCTTTTAACTGCGGATAGGGCATTACATAGCGTTGGCTCATATAGCGAAGGCTGGCAGATAATTCACCGTCCGGACCGCCTAACTGCGTAATCATAACTTTTGCAAAGGCAGGATCCGCTTTTTTGATTTCTACCGGAAACTGCAGTCTTTTTTCATATAACCACATATTACTTTCCTCCTTCCCACGGCCACGGGCCATATACATATTTCCATTGATCAGCGTGATTACTGCGGCTTGTAAGCGGACCGAAATCCTTTTCATATTCATGTTTTGCTTCTTTCAGCAATTTTTTGAAATATTGATAATAATCCATAGCGCAGTGATCATCCGGATGTGAATTCAGAAATAATGAAGCCTCTTGTAGCGCAAAATCATATTTCTGAATCTTATCCAGTAACATCTTTTCTTTATTCATCTCGGCACGCTCCTTCCTTATGAAAAGGCATATACAGTTCAGGGAAAATCGTTCCTTTCATAAAGCCGGTTTCATAATCAAACGTAGTATTCCAGCACTGGGCAGGGACATAAGCCATTGCGAGTGTCTGATATTTACAGCGATGTTTGGTAAGATTGGGTGGTTTACAAGCGTGTTGATTGCCATACTCATCAATATCATTACGCTCTTGCAACGGATCGTTTTGATGATTGCACGTTCTTTCACAATCAGGATCGCAGGCATGGGCATATGCAAAGTCAATAAAACAGCAGTTGTCTGTATCATGGTACATGTTTATACCTCCTTTTTTTTGGTGAGAGGATCCATCTCGCTTTATTTTATGTGAGACAATGATAGTTTCTTGGACTGCTGCTACAAAAGGTAAAAATAATTTGTTTTTTTAGGAAAACAGCCTGTATGCTATTGCAAGAATTTTGATTTTGCAGTACAATAATATTCAGTTAGTTGTGTCTAACTTCGGCATATGTAAGGATGATAATATGACTTTAGATCAAATAAAGCCCGGAAAGGGCGGAATCATAATTGCCGTAAACGGTGAAGGTGCTTTGCGTCGTCGTTTACTGGATATGGGATTGACACCGAAAACAAAGGTGGTAGTTAAAAAAACAGCACCGATGGGTGATCCGATTGAGCTGTCCTTGCGCGGTTATATGTTAAGCATCCGCAAGGATGATGCCGCTAAGATAGAAATTGAGGTGATTGCGGATGACACAGGCCTTGTTGGCACTGGCAGGTAATCAAAACAGCGGTAAAACAACGCTTTTTAATGTTTTGACAGGCAGTAATCAGCATGTCGGTAATTTCCCCGGGGTAACCGTAGAGAAAAAGGTCGGACAGCTGAAAGACTTAAAAGAAGTATCTTTGGTAGATTTACCGGGCATCTACAGCTTATCGCCGTATACAAGCGAAGAGGTTGTCACTCGTGATTTTATTTTACAGGAGCATCCGAATTTAATCATCAATATTGTCGATGCGACCAATATCGAAAGAAATTTATATTTAACATTGCAGCTGATGGAATTGCAGGTACCGATGATAATTGCTTTAAATATGATGGATGAAGTAGTACAAAGCGGTAATTCGATTGATACGGAACTGTTATCGAAGCAGTTGGGAGTACCGATTGTGCCGATCTCGGCAGCACGTAAGCAGGGGATTAATGAATTGATCAGAACCATTAAGAAAATGCTCAAGCATCCTGTTGCGGTTTTGAAGCCGGATTTTTGCAGCGGCGAGGTTCATAGAGCAATTCATGCCATTGCGCATATTATTGAGGATCATGCGAAACAATGTGATTATCCGCTGCGCTTTGCGGCAACGAAGCTGGTAGAGGGAGACGCGGTGATGCAGCAGAAGCTGTCCCTTCATGACGATGATATTCATATTATTGAAGACATTGTCAAAAGTATGGAACATGCCTTACAGGTCGATCGCGAAGCAGCGTTGGCAGATATGCGCTATTGCTATATCGAATCGATCTGCAAGGACAGTGTGTGTAAGGTACAGGAGACCTATGGACAACAGCGCAGTGAGAAAATTGATCGCTGGCTGACTCATAAATATTTAGGTATACCGATCTTCATTTTGTTGATGCTGTTTATTTTCTATATTACGTTCAGTGTCATCGGCGGTGCGTTACAGGAATGGTTGGAAATCGGTATCGAAGCATTTACCGAGCAGTTTTCAATCCTGTTGAACAATATCGGTGTAAGCAGTTGGCTTCATGAGTTATTAATTAACGGGGTTTGTAACGGTGTCGGCAGTGTACTTTCGTTTTTACCGATTATTGTAATATTATTCTTCTTTTTATCACTGTTGGAGGACAGCGGCTATATGGCACGAGTTGCGTTTGTGATGGATCGTTCACTGCGTCGAATCGGCTTATCGGGACGCAGCTTTGTACCGATGCTGATCGGCTTCGGATGCAGTGTGCCGGCGATCATGGCTGCCCGAACATTGAGCAGCGAACGTGATCGAAAGATGACAATACTGTTGACTCCGTTTATGTCATGCAGTGCCAAGCTTCCGATATACGGTATGATTACCGCTGCCTTTTTTCCCGATCATGCGGCATTGATTTTAATCAGTGTCTATTTGCTGGGAATTCTTGTTGCGATCCTTAGTGGCTTACTGTTAAAACAAACAGTATTTCAGGGGGATTGCGTTCCCTTTGTGATGGAACTTCCGGCTTATCGCATTCCTGCCGCAAAAAGTGTATCACTGCACATGTGGGAAAAAGCTAAGGATTTTCTGCATCGAGCCTTTACAATCATTTTTACAGCAAGTATTTTAATTTGGTTTTTACAAAGCTTTGATTGGCAGCTGCACTATATCAGTGATTCTTCTGCATCAATTTTAGCCTCATTGGGATCATCGCTTGCGCGGGTGTTTGCGCCTTTGGGATTCAATGATTGGCGTGCCGCTACGGCGTTGATCAGCGGCGTCACGGCGAAGGAAAGTGTTGTTTCTACTTTAAGTGTTTTGACGCAAGGCAATGATGCGGCACTTGCGCAAATGCTGCCGCAGATTTTCACGCCGCTGTCGGCATATGCGTTTTTAGCATTTACGGTTTTGTATATGCCTTGTATTGCTGCTTTCGCCGCTACCAAGCGGGAATTAGGTTCATGGCGTGATGCGCTGTTGACCGTCGGATATCAAACTGCCGCAGCGTACATTGTCGCTTTATTGATTTTTCAAATCGGTTCACTTTTCCTGTAAGGCTGTAACATTTACGCAATCAAGCGTATAATAGAAATGAAGATATTGAAAAGGCGGTGTTTCTATGTCACTGATCGATGTGCTTGCAATAGGTGCAGTTTTAGCGGTATTAGGCGTTTTGACTTATCTGACACGAAGCAAGGGCGGCTGTTCCTCTTGTCACAGTGATTGCAATACTTGTGCAAAAGGAAAGTCTTTTTATGAAACCTATAAGCAGGAAGAAGCGAAAAAACAAGCAGCGGTAAGTGAACAGGATGCATCGCTTGTAAACAAGGATTAACAATTTTGATTGTGCTGAAGTTGATTATCGAAAATTGTATTAAGAAATGAGTGAATTAAGAAATAATAATTGACAATAGAATTGACATATGGTATTATAAATCGGTAAAAGAGCGAATGGAAAGCAGAAGCACCTTCTCACCTGATTCCCGCCGGGGATAGGTAAATGCCAATGACACGTATTTTATCAGTGGTTCAGCGGGTGCATGATTACCCGCTTTTTTTACGGCAACAAATGGAGGTGTCTATTATAAATAAAAAAGTTATTCCCAACAATGTAAACGACGATCTTGTAAACGAAAAAATTCGTTTTAAAGAAGTGATGGTCATCGATAAGGATGGCACAAAACTGGGAATCAAATTACGTCGTGAAGCGCTTGACATCGCATATAATCAAGAACTTGATCTATTATGCGTTGCCCCGAATGCAACACCGCCGGTATGTAAGGTACTGGATTACGGACGTTATCGTTTTGAACAGCAAAAGAAGGCAAAGGAAGCAAAGAAGAAACAGCATGTAACGGAAATTAAACCGCTGCGTTTATCTCCGGTTATTGACAAGCATGATTTCGATACGAAGATGCGCCATGCCCGCAGCTGGATCGAGGACGGTATGAAAGTCAAGGTAGATATGCGCTTTCGCGGTCGTCTGATTACTCGCTTAGAGGTCGGAAAAAAGATCATGAATAGCTTTATCGAGGAAATTGCTGACATCGCAAATGTTGAAAAACGACCTTCACTCGAAGGAAATACTATGTCAGCGGTATTGGCACCGAAGAAGAAATAAAGAAAACAGGAGGTTATAAGTTATGCCAAAGATGAAAACCCATAGAGGATTAGCAAAACGTGTTAAAAAAACAGGTTCCGGTAAATTGAAAAGAAGTCATGCGTATACTTCTCATCGTTTCCATGGAAAGACTCAAAAACAGAAGCGTCATTTACGCAAGTCTGCTACAGTACACAGTACAGACTTCAAGCGTATTAAAATGATGCTGCAGAAATAATAGTGAAGGAGGAATACAGACATGGCAAGAGTTAAAGGTGGCTATACTACACGCCGCAGAAGAAAAAAAGTTTTAAAGCTGGCAAAGGGTTATTTTGGTTCTAAACACCTGTTGTATCGCACAGCGCATGAGCAGGTAATGCACTCTTTGAAGTATGCATATAACGATCGTAAAGATTTAAAGAGCAATATGCGTAAATTGTGGATTGCACGTATCAATGCAGCCGCAAGAATGAACGATATGACTTATTCTACTTTGATGCACGGTTTAAAAGTAGCTAATATCGGTGTTAATCGTAAAATGCTGAGTGAGATTGCAATTCAGGATCCGAAAGGCTTCACTACGATTTGCGATAAAGCAAAAAAAGCATTGGAAAAAGATGCCGCTTAATTAGGAGCTTTTCATGAACGATACACGTCGTACATTGAATGAGCTTTTAGTAAACTTGTTTAACAATATTTTAGCAATCGAAGAAGCCAATCTGCAAAATCAGCATGTATCACTTTCTATGACCGAAGTACATATTTTGGAAGCAATCGAAAAGAGTGACTCCAATATGATGTCGGCAGTGGCAAAGTATTTGATGATTACGCAGGGGACATTGACGGTATCTGTCAGTAAGCTTGAAAAAAAGGGTTATGTAGAACGTATTAAGGATGAATCAGATCGTCGTATTGTGCGTTTAAAAAACACTGAAAAAGCTAATACAGTCTTACAGGTACATAATGATTTTCATAAACAGATGATTGATAAAATTGTCAATGATTTGGATATTGAAGAAGAACAAGAATTGTTAAAATCGTTGTACAAGGTTTCACAGTTTTTTAAGGAATCTTACGGAAATTAACTTCGCTGATGCGAAGTTTTTTTTGTATTAAAAGGAAAATTCTTACAAATAGAATTATTTATTTGTACTAATTTCGTAAAATTGTGTTGACAGTAAGATGGAAATGGTTTATTCTTAAAAAAGAGGTAGGATTTATGGAAAACAAGAGAAAATTAAGTGAACAGGAATTATTGGTGAAGGCGAAGAGTGATGATAATGCCTTTACGGAATTGTATTATCGCTATCATAAGCTGGTTTATTATGTTGCTTATAAAATGTGTAAAAATGATGCCGATGCACAGGATGTGCTGCAGGAAACTTTTATCGAAGTGAAGCGGTCTTTAAAGAATTTAAAAAATGCAGCGTATTTTCGTTTATGGCTGTATCGTATAGTAGATTCTAAATGTAAAAAGCTGTTTCGAAAAAACAAGTATCATCAAACTGATATTGAACAAGATCATATCTTAAATGAGTTTCTTGAACAGAATGAACAGTTTTTACCGGAAGCACAGTTGAAATACGAAAGTGATCGTACCCTGATGCATCATTTTATTAAAGAATTGCCTTATGATCAAAAGTATGCAATTATTTTGTATTATATGCAGCAGTTAACGACAGCGGAGATTGCCGAGTTGTTAGAAATACCGGAAGGAACGGTAAAAAGCCGTTTATCTCTCGGAAGAGCTGCTCTGCGCAAGAAAATTGCGGCATATGAGCGTAAAGAAGGAATAAAACTGAATTTCCATGAAAGCTTCTCAACCGGAGTATTGGCATCTGTTCTGTCGGATCAGGCAACGGAATTAATTGTGAAACCGCAAAGTACAAAACTGCAGAGCTTGTTTGATAAAATAGGCTCATGGAAATTATCGGTAAAATTGGCAATGGTCGCATGCGGTACAGCTGTGTTAATTCCTGTCGGAGTATTATTGAGTGATTTATATCATAATTCAGAAGCGCAAATCATTCAGAATGAAACCGGTGCATTCCCGCGGCTTTATTATCGGGGGATCAGTATTCATTCAGGCAAAGATGCGTATTATACATTAAAAATGAATATCTGTATTCAGGATATGGAATTACTGAACGCAGAACAACAAACAGAGGCTTTACCGCTTTATGAAGCTTTAAAAGCTGAAAACAGCGTTTATTATGCACGCTTAAAGGATAACGGCTGGGCATCAGCCTTTGAACAGGTGATTTATCAATAAGTTTTATCGGTTTATTTAAAGTGTTTAATCTTTCATTTCTAATTTAATTTAAAAATTCTAAAAAAAATGAAATTTTTCTGAACGAAAGAGAAACTTCTCGGAGCATGCTTATAGAGCAGCTGTTATATCAGGTCTGCCGGCAAGTATTCTCTTTTCTTTTTGTTGCGTGAGGTGATGTTTGAAGCGGATAGTTTAATGAAGGATTTATCAAATGTTATCCGATGTCAACGGGATTACACGACGAGTAAAAATACGGGCTTCATCAAGCTTTACAATTACCTTATGTTATTTGTATTGAAAGATAGATGAGGTAGTAAGCGCACGTAAGAATTCGACGGTAATGTACGGACCATGTAAATGAGATTCAGAACCATATTTTGATTTTTACGGTAGTGTAATCAATTGAATGGTGAAATTTCAAGAAAACAAATGCGGACTTATTTCTCATTAAGGGAGAGAATAACAGTGAAACAAATACAGATTAAATTTCAATGAATAATATGACTTTAATTGAAATTGCAGGAAAGGTTGGATTAGTATGTGGAAGAAAATAATGGTTACGGTTGGGTCAATTCTTATTTCTTTATCAGCTATTTATTTTGTTAATCAAGGATTGCAGGCTGAGATATCCGCAAACTCAGAATCAGAATATTACGATGTCGGAGATAAATTCGCCAAACTCAACTCTACCCGATTCGCAATGGGAAATTATTTTTGGCAAATTATCGAAGCAAATCAAGAGACGGGATATGGATATATTCTTTCCGATCGCTTGGTTGTGGATGAAGTGGGGTGCGGAAGCGGATATGCGTTTGCACCGGCGAACTACGATTTATGTTTAACTGCTGCTCAGAAAAAATATGAAGATCCGGATCATTCAAAGTATGCTGGCAGTGTAGAGTGCGTTACAGGTGCTTGCTCATCGAGTTATCCCGCATATGCCGGAGAAACCGATTATATCGGCAAAATTCCAAGTCAATGGAAACCGGATAAGGATTGTACAAGTAAACAATTTGTTTATGATACGATGAAGGACTTAGAGCCGCTGTTAAATATAGGAGCAGGCGACAGTGATTATCCAAGTATTAATATTGATACAGATGGAGACGGTATTCCTGATATTAATATTGATACGGACGGAGACGGTATTCCCGATGTTGATATTGATGGAGACGGCGATGGTAAATCGGATATTAAAGTTGATACAGACGGTGATGGTATTCCCGATAAAAATATTATGGATATTACGGAATGGAAACCGGGACTTAAAGTAGAAGGAGATGTGCCTTATTACACATCAGAGATAAAATTTAAAAAGCCAAACGAAACGAGAAACGATGAACCGACCAACGTAAAACCATCGGTGAAAGGTCAGTATAATCCGGTCACAAGCATAGGCGGAGCGAATACGGGCGATGATTCGGATTTAATGCTTTATTTAAGTTTCACAATGTTAAGTATCGGCTTCATAAGTTACGCATTATACAAATATCAGAAAAATACATTTTAATAAATAAAGGTCTATTTTGGTTAGACATAAATAGAGATAGAAAAAAGTTGTTGAAATATATGTTTCTGAATAGAAAAAC
>CANOSP010000038.1 GCA_947569705.1 uncultured Erysipelotrichaceae bacterium | reverse complement strand
TTTCTACGGACTTTTTTCATCTTTTCTTAATTCCACTTTCATTTTACAATGAGCAAATCGCTGATTATTAAAAGAAATACTTGAATTTTATACCTTTTGTCGTTATACTTAACAATACCGACAGGAGGTATTTTTCATGTTAAGAAATCTAATCGGCGGAATTGCGGTTGGCATTGCGAATATTATTCCCGGTGTCAGCGGTGGTACGATGATGGTTATTTTAGGTATTTTTCAACAGGCGATGGATGCCATTGCCGGCATGTTTAAGGTGCATAATCCCAAGCGAAAGGAACAGCTGATATTTCTGATCGAAGTACTGGCGGGTGCGGCGGTCGGATTGGTCGGCTTTGCGAAAATATTAAATATTTTGTTTGAGCATTATCCGACACAGACTATTTACTGGTTTATCGGACTTGTTGTTTTCAGTATCCCGTTATTCTTAAAATCAGAAGTAAAGCAGGATAAGGTCAACTGGATTTGGGTGATCGGCGGAATGGCACTTATATTTATCATTAACTTTTTAGCGCCCGATTCCGATCAGGTTGCGGTGAATCCGACATTACCCGATATTTCATTATTTCACTGTTTAACGATGATCGCAGCCGGCTTTATCAGCGGTTTTGCGATGCTGCTGCCGGGTGTCAGCGGATCCATGGTCCTGTTGATTTTCAATCAGTATTATTTATTTAAGTCCTATGTAGCCGCAGTAACGACATTTGCGCCCGATGTGTTGATTTCATTGGTGTTTATCGGCATCGGTGTCGTGTTGGGAATTGTTGCTTCGGCGGCTTTAACCGGTTTTGCACTTAAGAAAAGCCGGATTGCGACCTTAAGCTTCATCCTCGGCTTAATTATCGCTTCCAGTATTGTTTTGATCCCGCTTCATGCCTCTTATGATGTATTTACAATATTGACCAGTGCTGTCGCAGTCATCTTAGGCGGTGTATTGGTTGCGTTATTGAATAAGCTGGCTTAGGATACGATAAGATACAAAAAAACTGCAGGCATGCAGTTTTTTTGATGATTATAATAGATCGTTGATACTGTCCTGAATGATTTGTTTTAAGGTTGTACAGCTTGTATCAAACTTATTTTGATCGACTTCATTCAACGGAAGCTGAATGATTTCCTTAATACCCTGAGATCCGACGATTGCCGGAACACCGATGTATAAGCCTTCCTGACCGTATTCGCCGTTTTGATGTGCGGATACGGTCATAATTGAATTTTCATCTTTTAAGATGGAGTGTACAAGATGATTTAATGAAAGACCGATACCGTAATAAGTAGCTTTCTTACGATTGATAATTTCATAAGCTGCCTGCTGTACCTGCTTGTAAATCTCTAACAAATCGCTGAGGTCTTTGTCCTTTTCATCTAAGAACTCCAGCAGATGCTTACATCCGATATAACAGTTTGTCCAAGGGACAAAGCTGGAATCACCGTGTTCACCCATGATATATGCATGAATGTTCTTGGAAGAAATGTTCAGATATTCGCTCATTAAATAACGCAGACGTGCCGTATCCAACAGCGTACCGCTGCCGATTACTTTTTCCTTCGGCAAGCCGGTCACTTTCCAAGCGACATAGCTCATAATGTCTACCGGATTGCTGGCAATAATTAAAACGCCGTTAAAACCGCTTGCTTTAATCTGTTCGCAAATGCTCTTCATTATTTTTGCATTTACAACGGTTAACTCTAAACGAGTCTGATTCGGCTTCTGTGCCGCACCTGCTGTTACTACGACAATATCGGCATCCTTGCAGTCGTCATAGTTGCCTGCCTTGATTTTCATTCTGCTCGGGGCATAAGGCAAACCGTGTGATAAGTCCATTTCTTCTCCGACAGTTTTTTCATAATCAATATCAACCAACACCAATTCATCAATTCCCGGTGTAGTTAATAAAGTATAAGCGAAGCTCATCCCGACAAAGCCTGTACCGACTAAAACAAGCTTACGCTTTTCTAATGTTTGGTTCATAATCATACCTCCTTTATCCTTTCTTTTAGTATAACACAATGTCCTGATGAAATACATGTCAAAGCGAAAAAAATGCAAGAATTTACCAATTTTACTGTCCATAAAGTGAAGTCTTCAAAAGAAAAAGTACAGCTTGAAGCTGTACCTGATGTAAGCGGTTTAATTTTTTATCGCCTTGTATTGATTTGTGTCTCTTCTTCTACATTGACAGCCTCTTTTAATGTGGCAGTTAAGCTGACTTCTTTATGATCACGCTCAACAACGATTTTAACGGAATCACCGACTTTTTTACTGTCAATGATCTTAGCGATTTCATCAGAAGAAGTAATTTCTTTTCCATCTACGGAAATCACGCGGTCTTTAATTTCCAATCCTGCTTCCTCTGCGGCTGAATCACGATTTATTTTCGCAATATAGACACCGAATTCATCGACACCGGATTGGAAAGCACTCATTTCATCTTCGATATTAACCATGGAAACACCGAGCTGCGGTCTGCCTGTTACATAGCCGCTCGTAATCAGTGATTCAATGACCGGTTTTGCCGTATCGATCGGAATGGCGAATCCAAGACCTTCTACTGAGGTACCCGATGATTTCGCATTGACGATGCCGATCAGCTGTCCGTCGGCATTAAACAATCCGCCGCCGCTGTTGCCTTTATTGATGGCAGTATCTGTTTGAAGCAGTGTCATAGCCTGTCCGTCAATATTGATTTCACGATCTAATGCGGAAATTATACCTCTTGTGACCGTACCGCCCAATTCACCGAGCGGATTTCCGATCGCAATCGCTTCATCTCCGACACTGAGTGATGCAGAGGTTCCGAGTATCGCTGCCGATAAATTATTTGCATTGACCTTAATTACGGCTAAATCGGTTTTTGCGTCGGTACCGATGAGTTCTGCCGCATATTCTTTCCCGCTTTTATCACGAACGGTAATCTTATTTGCGCCCTCAACCACATGATTGTTTGTGACAATATAACCGTCCTTTGAAATGATAACACCGCTGCCGGCACCGGTAGTTACCATTTGTTGAAAGAAGCTGTCGGTAGCCGCCGATTCCGTCGTAATTTCAACGACGCTCTGTTCGGTATTTGCGACAATATCCTTGATCGATAAATTCGTTATTTGATTGCCGTCTTTATCCACTTGCTCAACGCCTTGATAAACAACGGTAGTACGCTGTCTGCCGCTGATGTGATCAATCAAATAAGATCCGCCGATACCGCCGGCAGTTCCCAGCAACAAACATGAAAGTGCCAATGCGGCTGTTTTATGTTCGCGTTTTTGTCTGCGTGCCTTTTTCGGTGCTTTTGCCTGTTCCTGTGCTTGCTCGTATAAAATGAAATTCGGCACTCTCTGCGTTTCTTGAGCCGCATCATACTCACTGCGAGAATTCGGCATTTCATCATAAACGCTTTCACTGTATTCTGCGTCTATGATTAAATCATCACTTGTATCCGCCTGTTCAAAGCTTTCTTCCTCGCTTGTTCCTTCATCAAGCAGAAATGCTTCTTCGATTATCTCTGCGTTTTCAAGATTCATTTCTTCATTTGCTTCATTCATATTTTCATAGCCGTTTTGCTTAGGTTCATTTGAATTGGTTTCCATAAAAAATCCTCCTGTTTTGTTTACGCTATTATTATAAGCATATTTTACGGCAAAAAAATTCTTATTTTATGTGAAATGATAAAAAAATCTTATCGAATATTGCCATAATTATGTGATAAAACTAAGAAATACAAGAAAGTTGAAAGCGAACTGAACAGAATGTGATGTTTAGCTGAACACGTCTGAGTGCGTAAACGGAAAAGAAACGGGAATTCGCGGTGTTTTAATGAAAACAAGACAGATTCATGTTATAATAAATAAAAATTGATCCGTTAGTGATTAGATCGGAGGTTCTATGAAAGCAAGCGATATGATATATGTAACAGGACATAAGCATCCGGACAGTGATTCGGTTGTTTCCGCCATTGCTTATGCACAGCTTAAGGTACGTCAAGGTGAGCAGGCAACGGCATGTCGCTTAGGCGAATTAAATGATGAAACGAAATGGCTGTTAAATCGTTTTGGCTTTGAAGAACCGATGTTGTTTGAAGATGCACGTGCTGTTTTGGCGGAAATCGATATGGATGAACCGTTGACGATTACACCTGAAAGTACGATGTATGAAACATTGCAGGTGATGGATCAGAGCGGCAAGCGTTCCCTCGGTGTCGTGAATGAAAAGAAACAGCTGTTAGGTATGGTGACAAAGTCCGATCTCGCTACTATCGGTTTAGGTGATACCGCTTTATCCATTCAGCTGTTAAAGGAAACACCGGCGGAAAATATTGCCAAAACAATCAAAGGTGAGCTTGTTTATGATGATGAAAAGATTCATTTCAACGGTAAAGTAAGTATTATTGCGATTGCGGAAACACGCTTGAAAAACTATGAATTGAAGGATCGCTTGGTTATAGTCGGCAATGATACAGATGCACAGCTTGCGGCTATTCGTAAGGGTGCCGGCTTGTTAATAGTCGTTTGGGACAATCATGTCGAGGAAGAAGTCATTGAAGAGGCAAAGCGTGCGCATTGTCCGATTATCATATCGGGTCACGGTACGATGAATACCTCACGTTTCTTGTTCTTTGCGCCGCCCGTGAAGCTGATTATGCAAAAAGATTTGATTACGTTTAATATTAATGATCTTGTCGCAGACACCGAGAAAAAGATGATGAAAACAAGATTCCGCAGCTATCCGGTCGTAGATGATGAGAACCATTTATGCGGTTATGTTTCTCGCTATCATATTTTAAACAGTCATAATAAAAAAGTGATTCTTGTGGATCATAATGAATACTCACAATCGGTACAGGGGATTGAAGATGCCGAATTGTTAGAAGTCATTGATCATCATCGCATCGGTGATATTTTTACAAACCGTCCGATTTCTTTTCGCAATGAAATAATCGGCAGCACCGCAACGATCATCGCTTCGATGTATATGGAAAATCAACTGACTATCTCCAAAGAACTGGCAGGTCTTTTACTCGGAGCTATTTTATCGGATACACTGCGTTTCCGCTCTCCGACATCAACCTTAAAGGATCAAGGCATTGCATCCGCATTAGCTAAAATCGCTGGTTTAAACATCGAGACATTTGCGAAGGAACTGTTCACGGTTTCCTCAAATATCCGCGGAAAAACAATGCATGAATTGATCAGTAAGGATATTAAGCGTTTTGTGATTGATGATCATCCGGTTATGATTGCTCAAATCATCGCATTGGAATTGGATGAGGTCGAAGAAATCGCTGCGGATATGCAGAAAGAAATGGAAAACTATGTAAAAAGACATCGTTTAGATTTGCTTGTCGTTGCATTTACGAGTATTTTAGAAAACGGATCGGTATTTTTCGGTGCCGGAAGCTTGGCAGATGCGGTGACGATTGCTTTCCCGAATCAAAAGGACGAGGAACACAGCTTCCAAGAAGATATATTATCGCGCAAAAATCAAATTGTTCCGCTGTTGACAAGAGCGTTGAATAATCATCTGTAATATAAGGACGCAGATCATTGATTTCATGTGCAGAAAAGTACAGATTTTCATCTGTATTTTTTTATTACGGAAGAGTTTTTGTTTAATGTTTTTCTTTATTTTTTTACTTATTATAAGAATAGAAGCAGTATGTATAAGTACATCTTGTTTATTGATGGAATGTACTTCTTTTTTTATTTTGCTGTTTTTTAATTGTTGAAAATTGTAAATTTCATACCTTTAACAACAATTATCTTGATTTTTTACTTGACAAAGTTTTGCATTGTAGTTTAATATGAAAATAAAGGAGTGTTTTTATGAAAGCATACAGTGATGAAGAACTTGTTTTACAGGCACAGCAAGGAAACGAAACGGCATTTAATGAATTGTACGATCGCTATCATAAGCGATTGGAATACATTGCCGTAAAGCTTTGTAAAAACAGTGAAGATGCAAAGGATGCGGTTCAGCAGACGTTTTTACAAGTGCATACTTCATTGGCTTCTTTGCGTGAAGCAAATCGTTTTTATCATTGGTGCTGTAAGATCATTCATGGGAAATGTACTGATATATTTCGTAAAAACAAAGATCTAACGCTTGATATGGAAAGCAGTGCCGTTACTAATGTAATGGTAGAAGAACGCAGTGATTTTTTACCGCAAAGCAATTTCCATTTTCAGAGTGACCGCGAAGTTTTATCCGCGATGATTGCACAACTTCCGCTTCAGCAAAGACAAGTAATTCTGCTTGTTTATTTTGAACAGATGAGTATGCAGGATTGTGCGGCTGTTCTCGATATACCGGAAGGAACGGTGAAATCACGTTTATATACGGCAAAGAAAACTTTAAAGGAAATGATTTTGTTATATAATGAACAACATGCGGAAGCACCGCTGAATTTTAAGAGTGCCTCTTTATCGGTAGCTTTGTCCGCAGTGCTGTTGTATGATTTTCAAAAGGCGTCACCTGTGTCTTTATCAACGGTTAAATCTTATCATCACGGTATCTCTCATACTTTCACACAGATTCTGTTGAGTATTGCTTGTTGTGTAACGGTCGGTTCTGCAGGTTTTGTCTATTATTCCAACCGCAGTCATAATACCGATGCAGTAGTGAAGAATGAATCGGTGATTTATCGCAATCGCATTGTTAATACTTCAAAGGAAGCGTACTTTCTATTAAGAAACTGGGCGGTTGATGAGCGTCAGATGCGTAATCGTGACAGTGAAGAAATAGCGGAAGCAAAGAAATTATACGAATTTTTAAAAGCGAATAATGATGCTTATTATGATGTGTTGGTTAATGATGATTGGACACACGATTTTGAATCTTTATTGAAATAGTAGTGCTGTTAATTGATTGTTTTGGGAATTGATTTTTCTCTGTGAATCTTTATTATTTTAAAATAAAAAATTTTTTTCATAAAAAATGAACTTTATATCCTTCGGCTACGACTGGTTTGTGCCGGGGTATGTGGGTATTGTATACATTTGTGTTTTTTTCATAATTGTATGCTATAATATGCGGAATTTAAAACCATACATACTTTTTGTATATACAAGGATAACCGGAATATTTAAGTGATCGATGTAAGGATGACTGCGAGTACATTATTACTTGCTTGTAGGCTGTTAGTATCATAGCTATATCGTAAAGATATATTTTAATAAATGAAGGCATATAAAAAAACGATACAACGGAGATAGGGAAAAGTTATTGAAATATATGCTCTGAATAGAAAAACAGACGTTTTTTATTTCAAAACACCTGTTTCATATCGTCTGTATTTGTAGACAGTAAAGAAAGGATGATGGTTATGTGGAAGAAGATATGGACAATCATTATTACATCAATTACCACTATATCTATAGGTTATGCATATTTTAATATGAACTTAGATGCGGCGGTCCAATCAGGCGGAAATGTAACCGGTCGAATCGGTCCAGCTGGGAACGGCGGAGCATTCTCAAAAGGTGATCGTTTAATTACCGATATATCACATAATGGTATAAATATTGATTGGTTGTTGTTAAATAATTCACTGCTGTGGCGAAATAATGAGAGCGGTCATTACAGTGTTCCAGCTGAAGTGGCTAATACCTCAAACGGCATGTATGCAATTTCATTTGACAGTATTATGAATATCAAGTTTCGTGATAGTTTTAAATCTAATATATATGAAAATGCAATATTAAGTACGAGTAATTTACCGCCGATTTATAAAGCTATCAATACTGCTATTGATGTTGACAGTGTCCAAAAAAGATATTTGGTAGTTCATACTTTAGATATGTCTATGGATAGATATGATAAAGATTATGTAAATAAGGATTTAGCAACAATGTCATTAACAGATCCTTTAGTTATAAAATATGTTTTTCCTCAGTCATATATTGAATTCGACGATGAAATATATAATTTTGTAGGCAGGTATGGTCATTTGGAAAACCAAGATCGTGTTTATAAAAATCAAACACCGTATATTTCGGGAAACGGGAATGTAGTCGGCAGCGACGGAAGCAACGGAAGATATGTGGACGGAAACGGTGCTTTTTCTCCTTTGGCTAACTCGGGAACAGTCAATTCATGGATTTCGGAATTTCCGCTGCGTATCGCAATTTTGTTTAATCTCAGTGATGTTGTCTTCGCTGTTTCAGATCCGAGCGGTTCATCGACAAGTCAGCTTATGCAAGTGTCTAATATTGATAATGAAAAATTATCTTGTACAGGCGGTTGTAATTATACCTCGCTTTATGATAAAGCAGCTTTATATCAGCCGATGAAAATAAGGCTGTTGGATAATGTGAATCTTAACGTGGATTTTGATGCATTAACAGATCTTAACGGAACAGCGGCGTCTTCTGATATTAATTCAATTACAAAAGGAAAGAAGCTAAAATTATTTTGGAGTAATAAATTAAGCTATACCGGTGATGATTATGTGTCGGTATTAATTGAAAAACAAAATACATCAGGCTCATATGACTTTGTTTATTATAAGAATATAAGTAAGGACCCTAACGGTTCATTTGAAATTGACACTTCTAATTTTGAGATCGGAAGTTATCGTATCTCTTTGGTAGATGAAACAGTGAGTGCCGGTAATGCAGCTACTTATTCATCACAATTAAAGTCAAAGAATATCAATGTTGTTGAATATCAGCCGCATACAGTAAGTTTTACGAAGAAAACAGGGCTAGAGTACGGAAAAAATGTAAATGCGGGAGACAGTATCGGTAATTTGAAATTAAGTGATACTGTTACTACCGTTTTTCCGATTACTTATACTTTAGAAGCAAACGGTGATAATTCTTATCAAAATTTTGAAATAGACGGACTTGATTCCAATCAGGCATCAAACGCAAAAAGTTTATCTGTGAAAATAAAAGCGAATGCACCCGATTTAACAGCTGAAGGCTTAAAGGCGGGAGTTTATAAATTTTGTGTAGTAACTCAAGATGCAGACGGAATGCCGGCAAACCCTGTAACTAATAAAACTAAGATTTGTACAAGTGTTTCGATTGATAAAACAAACTTGACGGTAGCGTTTGATGTTCCAGACCAAACAAAAAAAAGTATCGGTGATATGACAACAGGTTGGAATGAAACAGCGACAGCTGCACCGAGTGCCGGTGTAAAAATCATTTATTCAAAAGTTGGCGGAGATATTGGACTTATCGATATTGATACAAATACCGGAGCGATTACCTATAAAGGTAACGGTGCTTACGGCAAGGTAAAGATAAGGGCATCAGCCGATGATGATCCTGCAAACGGAAATGACAATTATAATACAGGATCCGCGGAAAAAGAAATTGTAGTTTATGCGGAAGTGAACGGCAGTGTAACACCGCATGCAGCTTCTAGTGATACCACTAATCCAACCTTTACGGCAAATGATTCAAATATTAAAATAAACGGGACGATAGGAACTATTAAGGGTGAACCGGGAACACCTGATGAAGTGACCGGCACTAAGTTCACTTATTCATATGGATTAAAGAATACCGGTGACGGAAGCTTCTTTGCGGTAAATGAAAGTACCGGTGTAATTACTTCAAAGGCGAATTTGGCTGTAGGAAGCTATTCAATTATCGTTACGGTAAGTGATTATTGGAGTACGAAGGAAATACCTGTAACTATTAATGTCGGAATGGCACAAGCTGAGAATTTGAAATTTTATGAAACAACAGCGGCAATCAATGCGATTACGACAAAGAGTGTAAAGGTCACAGATACTGGCATAACCGTCTTTGCGACGGTAAAGGGCAGTTCAAATAACAATCCGGTGAAATATAAAATAAAGGACGGATCAACGAATGTAATTGAAATCAATGAAAACAGTGGCGCAGTCACGATTCACGGAGTCGGAACAGTAACGATTGTGGCAGAGAAACAAGGAGCCACAGGACAGGCAGATGCATATGCGGAATTAACCTTTACGGTAACGGCAGGAGCGCAAAACTTTATCTATACAGACAATGCCGGAAATGAATTACCGAAATCAGGAAGTAATTACAGCGCGAAAAAGGAAGTCTATGAACCAAACAAGACATTCCAATTATATACGGCAGGAAATCCAACCGGAAGTACAGTAAGCTATCAACTAAAAGCAGGAAGTCCTACTGATGTGATCTCGGTAGACGCAAGCGGTTTAGTAACGATTCTAAATGCGAGTCAAAACAGCCAAATGGGAAAAGTGATTGTACAGGCAATGAGTCATGATCCAAGCGGTAATTATAGTGATAAAACAATCGAATTACCGATCAATATTGATAAAGGCACAAGAGTGATCACGTTCGCGGATGATCCGATCTATGTAGTGAACGGAAGCGGAAGTGTCGCACCGGTGGTTGAAGTAGACGGCGTTGTCGATACATCAGGGG
>CANOSP010000037.1 GCA_947569705.1 uncultured Erysipelotrichaceae bacterium | reverse complement strand
TCATATTAAAATACCCTCCTTACTGGTTTGTCCAGTAAAGAGGGTACATATCATTCTTCTTTGTAATCTTTTCATAATTTTTAATCGTATCCGCTTACATTGGAAGAATTGCTTGTATTTGCTTGTTTGTACAGTTTGAATAAGCTATAATAAAAAAGACCGTTTTTTATAAGATACAGATTGATTTGCTTATTGCCTGTTTTTGCTTTTGACGTTATTGTGAAATGCTCGGGCAAAAGGTAAAGTTGGTTTGTGTTTTTAAAAAGGGTGAAGGAGAAAAGAGGTATATATTTTGGAAAAGTTCTTTAAGTTGAAGGAGAAGAATACGAATGTAAAGACAGAAATTATTGCCGGTATTACGACTTTCTTGGCAATGGCTTACATTCTCGGTGTGAATCCGATGATTTTAGGTGATTCCGGTATGGACGCACATTCGGTATTTATCGCTACTGCGGTGTCTGCCGGTGTGGCATCTGTGATCATGGGATTGGTTGCGAATTATCCGGTTGCTTTGGCTCCGGGTATGGGAGTTAATGCACTGTTTACTTATACGGTCTGCTTAACGATGAATTTCAGCTGGCAGGCAGCTTTGGCAGCGGTATTTATTTCCGGTTTGGTTTTCTTATTGATTTCGGTTACGGGAATTCGTAAGATGATCATTAATGCGATTCCGAAGCAGCTGAAGCTTGCGATCGGTGCCGGTATCGGTTTCTTTATCGCATTCGTCGGTTTGAAAAATGCCGGTATTATTGTGGCAAATGAATCTACGTTTGTCGCGTTGGGTGATTTCGCTGAACCAACGGTGTTATTATCTTTATTCGGTATTTTATTGACGTTGGCACTTTTATGTAAAAAGGTTCCGGCGGCGGTGTTCATCGGCATGCTTGTGACTGCAGTGGTCGGTATTGCTTGCGGCTTTGCGGGTATCGAGGGGATGCCTGCATTACCTGAGCAGTGGATCACTTTCGATATGAATACTGAGGCGGTCGGCGCGTTTGTAGACGGTTTCTCTGATTTGTTTGCGAATCCGGGTGCGGCTTTTGTAGCGATCTTCTCATTCTTATTTGTTGATTTCTTTGATACAGCGGGTACCTTGGTTGCGGTTGGTAATCGTACCGGTCTTGTGAACGAGGAAGGCGAATTAGAGAATGTCGAACGTGCGTTATTGGCTGATTCTGTCGGTACGGTTGTCGGTGCAGCTATGGGTACTTCTACTGTTACTTCATTCGTTGAATCTACTTCAGGAGTGGAAGTCGGCGGACGCACAGGCTTAACTGCGGTTACGACAGGTATTCTGTTTTTCGTTTCTGTATTGTTTTCACCGGTTGTGTTGGCGGCAGTCACAAATGCAGTTACTGCTCCGGCTCTTGTAGTTGTCGGTATCTTAATGGCGCAGCAGCTTGGCGGTGTTGATTGTGATGATTTTGTATCTGCGGCGAGTGGTTTTGTTACTATCATCGTTATGATTTTAGGTTATTCTATTTCTAACGGTATCGCATTGGGCTTTATTACTTATGCACTTACAATGGCTGCCAGCGGCAAGGTGAAAAAGGTCAGTCCGATTATTTGGGGATTGGTTGTTGTATTTGTATTGTATTTTGCCTTTTTGATTTAATTATTAAAGAGCAGGATATTAAAAGCGGTTTTACGAAGTAGGAAGTCATGGATAATTCGTGGCTTTCTGCTTTTTTTTGTTTTCTATTTAGGGAAAATAAGGTATAATAACCTCATGAAATATGAGGAGGTAATTTCATGGCTGATAAAATTGTAGTCTTGGATTTCGGGAGTCAATATAATCAATTAATTGCACGACGAATTCGTGAATTTCATGTGTATTCGGAGCTGCATCCGCATACGCTGTCGCTTGCGGACATTCAGGCGATGGGAGATGTGAAAGGTATTATTTTTTCAGGCGGTCCTAACAGTGTATATGATGAGGATGCCTTTAAGTGTGATCCTAATATTTTTACTTCAGGTATTCCGATTTTAGGTATTTGTTACGGCATGCAGATGACGCATTATATGAACGGGGGCAGTGTGAAGGCGTGCGAGGCGAAAGAATACGGACGTAAGGAAATTACGGTAGATACGGATTGCCCGCTGTTTCATGGTTTGCCGAAGCAACAGGTTGTGTGGATGAGTCACGGGGATCAGGTTAATGGTTTGGCTCAGGGCTTTCATGGGGTTGCTTCCAGTGAAACCTGTGAATTCGCGGCTACCGCCAATGAGGAGCAGCAGATTTATACATTGCAGTTTCATCCGGAGGTAAGACATTCCGAATTCGGTAATGATATGTTGAAAAATTTTGTGTTTGAGATTTGCCGTGCGAAGGCGGATTGGTCGATGCATAATTTTATTGATATGGAGATTGCGAAGATTCGTGAAACGGTCGGAAAGGATAAGGTTTTGTTAGGCTTATCCGGCGGTGTTGATTCTTCTGTAGTGGCGGCGTTATTGCATCAGGCTATCGGGGATCAGCTGATTTGTATGTTCATTGATCATGGTTTATTGCGCAAAGGGGAAGGCGAAAGTGTAATGGAAACCTTCGGGCGTGAGATGAATATTAATTTAGTGAAGATCGATGCGAAGGAACGATTTATGAGTAAGCTTGCCGGTGTCGTTGATCCGGAACAGAAGCGCAAGATTATCGGTAATGAGTTTGTTTATACCTTTGACGAGGAAGTGAAGAAGCTTGTTGAGGGTGAGGATATTAAATGGTTGGCGCAGGGTACTTTGTATACCGATGTGATTGAGTCAGGGACTAAGACGGCGCAGACGATTAAGTCGCATCATAATGTCGGCGGATTGCCGAAGGATATGCAGTTCAAGCTGATTGAGCCGTTGAACACGCTGTTTAAGGATGAAGTCAGAGCGTTGGGAAGTGAGTTGGGATTGCCTGATGAGATGGTGTGGCGACAGCCGTTCCCGGGTCCGGGATTGGGTATTCGAATTCTCGGCGATATTACCGAAGAAAAGCTGGAGATCGTCAGAGAGTCCGACGCGATTTTGCGTGAGGAAATTCGCAAGGCAGGGCTGCAGCGAGATATTTGGCAGTATTTTACAGCCTTAACCAATATGCGTTCGGTCGGTGTTATGGGCGATCAGCGTACCTATGATTATGCGGTGGCGATTCGTGCTGTCACTTCGATTGACGGTATGACAGCGGATTGGGCGAGAATTCCGTTTGATGTGTTGGCAGTCATATCGAATAGAATCGTGAACGAGGTGGCGCATGTGAATCGCGTGCTGTTGGATATTACGAGTAAACCGCCGGGAACGATTGAGTTCGAATAGATATAAAAAGTCCGTAAACCCTTTATTTATGGGGTAAAACGGACTTTTTGTTTTGTATTGAGTACAGTTTGAGTACAAAAATCTATAATATTTCTTCAATTCTTATATTTTATCCAATTGTGATTTCAGGTATTCTAGTTGTTTTTTTAGCCGTTCCTCATGTGATAATTGAGGAAATTTTTTCTGTGTAATTGGAAGATTATAATACTCTTTTGTTTTCTCTTTTGCAATATCATACATATCTTTAGAAACAGAGTATGTTTCTAAATCTTTGTAGTTATTCACTACAGATTTCAACATAATACAAAAATCAGAATTTTGGATATGCTCAGGATCATTTCCATATACGGTAATATTAGCATGCCATTTTTTATTATCTGTTTCTATATCATTTTGCAGATGATCATGGACATCAATATGAAACTCCAATTCATTTATTTCTAAAAGCATATACATAAATTCAGCGATATCACCAAGAGTAGATAATGTGTGCTTGGCTGAGGAGATACCACATAACCAGTCAAGTGAAACATTACATAACTGAGCAATATTTATTAAAACTTCCATGGTAGGAGAATTTCGATTATTCTCATAAGCAGATAGTGACGGTTGAGGGATATTTAAAAATTGTGCAAATTCCTTTTGCGTCATTTGGAAACTTTTGCGTAAAGTTTGCAACTTATCTCCGAAGTTGATGTTTGACATATATTCGATCAGCACCTTTCATTATATTATTATAGCAAATACAAATTTAAATTGGAATAATAATCTAATCAAAATAATATTGATATACGATAAAATATTAGTATAATAATATTTATCAAGAATAACAGAAATGGAGGTGAACATTATTCTTGGTAATCGGATCTTTATTACAGCACATGAGGTCGCAGAAATTCTTGGGATATCAGTAGGGCATGCTTATAAGATTATTCATCGTTTGAATGAGGAATTACAATCAGAGGGATACTTAGTAATTGCAGGAAAAGTGCCTAAAAGATATTTTGAGAAGCGTTGGTACGGATGTTCGGAAAGGAGGGATTAAAAGGTGAAAGCAGAAAAAGATAAAAAGACCAACAAATGGTTAATCCAGTATCGTTATACGGATTGGCAAGGAAAACGTCGAAAATCTACTAAACGAGGCTTTGATACAAAGCGTTCTGCCGAGGCTTGGCTAAGAGATTTTTTATTAAAGCAACAAATGGATTTTAACATGAAATTTAAGGATTTTTTGGATATTTATTATACTGACATGGAAACTCGTTTGAGAAAAACGACCATGATTTCTAAACACTATATGATTGATTTGAAAATTCTTCCATATTTTGGTGAAATGAGTATGTGTAGTATTCAAGCAGCCGATATTAGAAATTGGCAGAACAATTTAATTAAGCAAGGTTATGCACCTACTTATTTGAAAACAATCAATAATCAACTATGTGCAATCTTTAATTTCGCAGTCAAATATTATAACTTAAAAGAGAATCCTTGTGATAAAGTAGGAAGTATAGGAAAAAGTAAGGCTGACGAAATGAATTTTTGGACAAAAGCTGAGTTTCTTTGTTTCGTAGATCATGTCATGGATAAGCGCTTATCGTATATCGCATTCATGATGTTGTACTGGACTGGTATGAGAATAGGTGAACTACTGGCTTTAACACCTAAAGATGTTGATTTTGAACATCAAATAATTTCAATTACAAAATCATATCAAAGGGTTAGAGGAGAAGATATTATTTCTCCACCTAAGACTCCAAAAAGTATAAGAAAAATTACTATTCCACAATTCTTGATAGACGACTTAGAAGATTACATAAATAGTTTGTATGGTATTTCTGAAAATGATAGATTACTTCCTATAACCAAAACTTATCTTGAACATGAAATGCAAAGAGGTATTAAGGCAAGTGGATTAAAGCGAATTAGGTTGCATGATTTACGACATAGTCATGCTTCTCTGTTGGTTGAAATGGGATTTCAACCATTGGCTATTGCGGAACGATTAGGTCATGAAAAGATTGAAACTACATTAAATACTTATTCTCATTTATATCCTAATAAGCAAATGCAATTGGCTGATATGTTAAATAAAGAATATGAGGAGGGATTATGAGCGGATTAGATAAAGACAGGAAAAGAAATCAGACGATTTCTTTTCATATGTCAGTAGAAGAAAGGAAAGAATTTGAAGCAAGAGTAGCGATAACGGGATTATCAAAGGTTTCCTATATTATTCAATCTTTACTCTATCAAAAGGTTAATATAACGGCAGGTAAATATCAAAGCGATCGGCTCAGTTTGGAATTACGCAGATTGGGTGCTAAACTGGAAAATATTGAGAGTGAAGATATAGAAATTATGGATATATTATTGGAATGTAAGTTGTTGTTAGGTCAATTAAATAAGGTTATTAACGAGGAATGAATAAACATTGCTATATGTTGGAGTTGTGCTAACCATGTGTGTCTTGAAATGCGGCAAGCACTGAATTATGATATCATAATTCGCTTGTTAGGGGACTGGTGCCCCCTAAGACCCCGCATGTACCAGTAAAAATGAGGGTAAGAAATCATTTTGAAAGTGAATGAAAAAGAGCATAGGGTTTGGCGTTAAAACAAGTCCAAGGATTGAAAAATCCGTATAAGGCAGTTATTAGCCTTTCTAATGATTATAAGATTAAAGGCAAGGTAAAATAGTGCCATATCAAGAAATATCGAAATGTGCTTGTTTATGGTACTTATATAGCAGATGATTAAGGTGTTTTAAATATATACGCGATTTTTAAAGATCGAATGAGGCAAGGAGGTGCTTTATATGAACAAAATCAAATATCATAAGGTGGGGGATTACTATTATCCGGAGTTAAATATCAAAGGAAATAAAATTGAGTTGACAAGGTTTGGCAGAGAATTACTGGAATACATGAAACAACAACAATATTCTATGTACTTCTCAATGTTGTGTAATGGATCGCTTTGTGATTATCTTAAGGAAATGGATCAAGAGATGAATGAACAATATGATCTATTAGTAGAACAGTTTAAAAAACGACGTGGTATTACAGAAAAACTAAAAGCACAGGATCAGTTAAAGTGGGTTCGTGAGATGAACAACATTGATCACTGTGTGAGAGAAATCATAAGGAATCAGTTTATTTATCAGTAAAGGGAACGATACAAAGTTCCTTTTTTTGTCGCTATGAAAAAAGGTTTTGATTATTTAAAGCTTGATTGATCTAATGCATTTTTTAATTGCTCCATTAACGGCTTGTTTTTGAATTCATCAATTTTATCATAATAAAGCAACAGGTATAAATCTTCTAATAAGAAATTCATGCGAATGTATTCAAAACGATAGAGGTATTCATACAATTCATGGTTTTTCAATTTCTTGGCTATGTTAAAATCGAAGGATTCATAAGGTCTGGTTTTTATTACATTAGGAGAATATTTGATATCAGATAGCACTTCTTTATTAACCCTGTCTAAAAGAAAAGGGGAACAGTAATCAAGAAACTCAAAAATCGTATTACATTCATAAGTGCCATGTTTTTTCAATTCTTTATCTTTGAATGTGAATTCAAAAATATGGTTCGATGAATTCTTTGTTTTCAATTTGATATTGTAAATTTGAAGAAATCTTTGAAATGCTTCAATCGGTTGTTTTTCAAATGTAAGATTCTTAAGCATTGATTCCGTATCATAAAAAGACTGAACGATATCATCGTTGTTTACGATGATAGCATGTTCAGATAACTGCGTTTTTGTCAAAATATGATTGATTGTTTCTACATTGCTGCGAATATATTTGAGTGATAATTCTTCAGATAGTGTCTTGCAGGTCTTAGCAGATGCCAACAGGATTAAATTCATAATCTTGTCGTTCACGGCTTCATCATCCGTTTCTGCATATTCTTTCTCTAATAAATCAGATAATGACCATTTATAGTAGGAATAGATGTATCGAACCATAACATCCGTATTAAAATAATCTTGTGAATCTTTTGTAAGTTGCTCCGCAACATCGTACCATTCTTCAATTTCTTTTAGTTCATTCATGCGTTTTGCGCATTATTTTTTCTTTGCATAGATAAGGGTATTTAAACCAAGATAAACTTTTTTACGTTCCTGTTCCGTTAAGTTTCTTAACGCCTTGATGAGCAATTCTTCGTCTTTGTCTAAGACGGTTGCTTTTTTTGTGTTTGGTTTAAAGATATAGTTTAAATCGAGATTAAGATCTTCCGATACCTGTGAAAGCGTTCCATAGGGCATTTCTCTTATACCTGTGACATAATTGGAAAAGGCGCTTTCACTTACTTGTATACGTTTTGCGTATTCTTTCTGCGATAATTGTTTATCATCTAGGCTTTCCTTAATGGAAGAGTTTAATTTATCTAAAATATGATTGATTCTCATATATTATCACCTAACCTTGTTAGACTAATGATAATATACTTCCCTTATATTTCATCATTATACACAAAATAAATAATTATAATTTATTTATATTATTCGTATCGTGTATTGCATGGCTAAAAAAATAATGCTCCTCCTCTCTTTTGTAATTTGTTCATAATATCCCCGAAAGCGGGGATATTAAACATACATATAATACTGTAATAATATGAAAAAAGCAATAGGGAGTATAGTATGTATGATAAAATATGATAAATTGTGGGTCACATTAAGTAAAAAGGGAATCAGTCAGAATGCTTTATTAAGAGATTATAATCTCAGCAAGGGGCAATTAGATCGGCTAAGAAATAATAAGGTTGTTTATACATCTACTATTGACAAGTTGTGTAATATTTTAGAGTGTGGACTAAATGATGTGATGGAGCATATTGCTGATGATAATAAGTTTTGATGATTGCACTTTTTTAGTTATTCAATGAGTACAGTTTGAGTACAAAAAATTTGCGAGCAAAACTTAAATAAAATAAATAAGGCAATAAAAATGATAAACTTATCGTTTTGACAAAGAAAAACATATAGATTTCATTCATAAGGCTTGAGTTCGAATAAGTTGAGAGGTCGTAAAAACCCAGTAATAATGCTGGTTTGCGGCGTTTCAATAGGTCTTTTGATAACAATTTGATAACGGTTGTATAAGAGCCATTATTCTTGTAATCCAGCGGTTTTAGAGTTACAGAATGATTGACAGGCGGCTGTGCAACAAATAAATCCATATTATTTATAAAGCCCTTAGCTGTGGGTAGTAACTCATGGCTAAGGGCTTTTTGTTGTTTTTATTTATCGGGTTTGAGTTTGTCTTTGAATGCTTCGACTAATGCGTCACCAAGCTCCTTTGAGGGAACTTTCGCCCAGATTTGTGTGGTATCGAACTTCGGATAGTAATAACGCCAGTTGTCGTATTCTTCCCTGCTGATTTCCTCAGAAGATAGCTTGTCCGCCTGCTCTTTCCAAGCACAGAGCATTCTTGAAAGCTCGGCAGCGTCCTTGCCTTTGTCCTTGTTGACTTTCAGGCAGACTTCTCCGTCTGCTTCGCTGACGGTAAGGCCGTAAATATCTTCAAGGGTAAATAAGGTGTGCATAAGACCGATGTAGCTGTCAATATCGGGAACATCAAGAGCCTGTGGGGAAACATCAAGCACCTGCGCCAATGAAGCCGTTAAGTCTGCTTTTGGTTTACGAGAGCCAGTTTCGTACTGTGCCAGACGCACATCTGCGCTCCGTTCGGGAAAGCCGACAGCCGTACCAAGATATTTTTGCGTCATGCCACGCAAGAGCCTAAAAAAATGTATTCTTTCGCCAATAGCCATAGTGTTTACACCCCTTGCTTATGTACTGCAACCAGTATAGCAGATATGTTTAGGAATTGTCAAGAGAAAACGAAACAAAAAAGTTTAATATTTTCCTCAAAGCCTCTTGACACAAGCATATTTGCTTAGTATAATAGAAAACACTAAGCGAATATGCTTGATTAAAACTAAATGACCGTCCGAGTAGGATACTTCGCCAAGACCTTTTGATTTATTCAAGAGTGAGCGAGATAACGCCGCTGAAATGGGGGCAGGAACGATATTCGGGGAGAACGGCAGCTTAAAAATCTTATGAAAGGACTGATGATATGGAAAACAAATTTATTCGTGCCGATGATGTGGCACAGGAACTAAGCGTATCAAAACCTTATGCTTATAAGCTCATCAGAAAACTGAACGAGGAACTGAAAGCACAGGGATTTATTACGATTGCAGGGCGTGTAAACTGCCAGTATTTTTATGAAAGGCTCTACGGGGCAGGAAAGGAGAATAAATAATGCCAGTATTCAAAAATGAGGACAACGGCACTTGGTATGTGATGGCAAGGTATGTAAATTGGAAAGGCGAACGCAAGCAGAAATGTAAGCGGGGTTTCGCTACAAAGAAAGAAGCGCAGGAATGGGAGCGAATGTTCCAGTTACAAAATTCGTCTGACCTTGATATGGGTTTTGAAGCCTTTACGGAACTGTATATCAACGATGTGAAAAACCGTCTGAAAGAGAACACTTGGCTGACAAAGGAGCATATCATTCGCACGAAGATACTTCCTTATTTTGGCAAGCTGAAAATCAGCGAGATTTCCACAAAGGAGATTATCACTTGGCAGAATGAAATGCTTGCCTACCGTGATGAAAAGAAAAAGCCGTACTCACAGACCTATTTGAAAACGCTGCACAATCAGTTGTCGGCTATCTTCAATCATGCTGTACGCTATTATGAACTGCGTTCCAATCCTGCCGCAAAGGTGGGAAATATGGGTAGTGAGGAACACAAGGAAATGCTGTTCTGGACGAAAGAGGAATATAAAAAATTTGCCTTTGAGATGATGGATAAGCCAGTTTCCTTTTATGCCTTTGAAATGCTCTATTGGTGCGGTATCCGTGAGGGCGAACTATTAGCCTTAACCGCCGCCGATTTCAACTTTGATAAGGAAACAGTAACGATTAACAAATCCTATCAGCGTTTACACGGCGAAGATGTGATTACCACACCGAAAACAAAGAAAAGCAACCGCACGATTAAAATGCCGCATTTTCTCTGTGAGGAAATGCAGGAGTATCTCGGTATGCTCTATGGCTTGAAGAAAAAAGCCCGTATTTTTACGGTAACGAAAGGCTATCTTCATCACGAGATGGACAGAGGGGCGAAAGCCGCAGGCGTGAAGCGCATACGGATTCACGATTTGAGGCACAGCCACATAAGTTTGCTGATTGATATGGGATTTTCGGCGGTAGCGATTGCTGACCGTGTAGGACACGAAAGCATTGACATCACTTATCAGTATGCACACCTGTTTCCGTCCAAGCAGACAGAAATGGCAAATAAATTGGACGATTTGGGGAAAGGAGATTTTGAAAATGTCGGCTAAGAACAGAGACAACAAAAACCGTTGGAGAAATATCACGGTAGGGTTTCGGGTATCGCCCGAAGAAAACGAACTCATTAACAAGGCGGTTGCTTTATCGGGCTTGCCGAAACAGGAGTACTGTTACCGCCGCTGTTTGAGTCAAGATGTGGTGGTACAGGGCAATCCGAGAGTGTATAAGGCTCTCAAAACAGAACTTGCCGCTGTCCTTGCAGAGTTACGAAGAATTGAAGCAGGAAACGGCGTAGACGATGAACTGTTGAATGTGATTGAACTGATTACCGTTATCCTCGGTGGTCTGAAAGGAGAAGATGGGAATGGAGAATAAAAGAGAAATGACTGCTCCGAATGTATCTGTTGGCGCAGATACGGAACAGCCAATTCAAAAATGTACTGACCATAGTATATCCGACTATGACGAAAATATCAAGAGTTTTGAAGAAATGCAGAGGGAAATGCTGCGGCAGTTATCCCCCTCGTATCTCAAGACAGTATCAATGGCAGCTTTGTATGACACCGTATTTGATATACAGACGCCGGTGATTGACGGTCTGCTCCAAAGGGGAACTTACCTTTTTGTAGGTTCCCCAAAGGTGGGGAAAAGTTTTATGATGGCACAGCTCGCTTACCATATCAGCACAGGAACGCCGCTGTGGGATTATAAAGTGAGAAAAACAACGGTGCTTTATTTTGCACTTGAAGATGATTACCCTCGCTTGCAGAAACGGTTGTTTCAGATGTTCGGTGCGGAAGAAACAGGCGATTTATATTTTGCAACGGAGTGTAAAACGGTCAATGGCGGTTTGGAAGAACAAATCAGAGGATTTATGCAGGAACATCCCGACACGGGGTTAATAATCATAGATACATTAAAACGTGTCCGTGAAGCTGGCGGGGCAGATTACAGTTACGCAAGCGACTATGACATTGTGGCAAGGCTCAAAGCGTTGGCGGACAGTTATAAAGTTACAATGCTTATCGTTCATCATACCCGAAAACAGAAAGCGGAAGATATATTCGATATGATTTCGGGAACGAATGGACTGATGGGTGCGGCGGACGGAGCTTTTGTTCTCAGCAAGGAAAAGAGAACTTCCAATCATGCCACGCTCGATGTGGCGGGCAGGGATCAGCAGGATATGAAAATTCATCTTGTGAGAGATACCGAGCGTTTGGTGTGGAACTTTGAAAAATCGGAAACGGAGTTGTGGAAAGAGCCGCCTGAGCCGTTGCTCGAAAAAATTGCAGTTACTCTTTTTTCGGAAAGTAGCAGATGGGAAGGAACAGCTTCAGAACTTTGCGAAAGACTTGGTGTGGATATAAAACCGAATGTGCTTTCACTTAGGCTTAGTATCAACGCAAGCAGGTTGTTTCGTGATTACGGTATTCGCTATCAGAACAGCCGCACGCACGATGGCAGAAAGGTTTCGCTTTGGAAAGAAACCGATGGGGCGGCGTGACAAACGGTGTCAAAGGTGTCAATGTTTTGGGAGTGGCACTGGTATCTCAAACATTGTCACTATCGTCACGCATTGACACCGATTAAAGTTTGGCGGAGAGTGCAGAGAGCGCCTTTTCAAAGGCGGCTCTTTGCCCCTCGGAGAGCGCAAAACCTGCTTGCAGGT
>CANOSP010000036.1 GCA_947569705.1 uncultured Erysipelotrichaceae bacterium | reverse complement strand
ACTACTTCCGCTTCTTCCTGATATTTACGGTTTACACAAAATTTGAGACACTCTCCCTTATGGAATTGAGTGTATTTTTTTATGTGAGCTTTGACCTATCTGTCACAGCCCCTTTCCTTATCATGATTATCACTTAATCATTTTATTGTTTTTATAACGTTTTCCTAATAAAACAGTTAAAACTCCAAATGATCCAACAAACATAAAGACAAGCGCTCCTAAATTTGCCATATCTCCAGTTTTTGGTGTATCTGTCTCATCTGGCTTTGTTGTATCGCCCGGTTTTGTTGTATTGTCCGGTTTTGTTGTATCGTCCAGTTTTGTTGTATCGTCCGGTTTTGTTGTATCGTCCGGTTTTGTTGTATCGCCCGGTTTTGTTGTATTGTCTGAATCTGTTGTATCGTCTGGTTTATCTGGCATACTTGGTTCCGTTGGCTTTTCAGGCTGTTCCGGTTCCGCCGGAATTTCAGGTTCTTTTTCCTCTTCCCACACAACATTCTTTCCTTCTACTTCATTGTAATGTTCTAAGTCAGCTGGGGTAAATGTCCACGAATAAGTTGCTCCTTGACTTACTTGTACATCCGGAGTATTCCATGTAAATTCTCCTTCTACCTCTATGCCTGCAGCATTGACCATTTTTCCTTTTAAAATTACACTTGAAAGTATCACTTCACTATCTACCTGATCAAATATCGGTTCTCCTGCCGGTGTTCCCTTGATAATCGCAAAACGACGAGAAGCAGATACATAATGGGTATCGCTTTCTCCATTGATGATCATAGAATATACACCGATTTCTTTTGGAGCTATCGCTAGGATTGCTTCTTGTGTTAATTGATCAGCTGTTCCTCTCAGATGCCCTTCATAACTCGGAGTTCCCTCTGATACAGAATGGAAATGTATAGTAAATACTTCCACTTGATTATCTTTGGCAGATAAGCTTGTTAAACCACCTGTTATTGGTACAATCGCTTCCCCTGTGTAACCAAAATAATCTTTGTCCTCTGTATTTCCTATATCTTTTAATGGTTCTCCGTTTAAATATAAACTGCTTGCTTCTTTATTTCCGTCTAATACATCAACCAATAGTGTTATTGTATTTCCTTCTTGCCAATTTGTGTCAATTGTATAGAATCTGTAGTTTGGATTTTTCAGTCTCATTTTAACTTCAATCACATCATCAGATTTAATAATCGGCAATGTATTGGTTGTTACAATTTGACCAGTTGATGATTTATAAGTAAATTCAATATCTTCATCCGAAAGTTTAATTGGAGCATTTTCTATAGGCTCATATTTTCCATCACTATTTTTTTCTGCTTGGAATAAATCAAAAACTTCATTGATTTTTGGCGCAAGACCGTTTTCTAATGAATATGTGATATTTGGCTTTTTATCTCCACTATAAGTGATCGGCATTGGTGCAACTTCTACATTTACAATTAACTCTTCATTGCTTCTTAACTTTGCATCAGAAACAATCGTCGTTTTTCCGATTCCGACTGCTTTTATTTTTCCATCTTCAATCTTTACAATTTTTTCATCATTCGATTTCCAATTTTCAAATCTTACACCTTCTATTTTTATATCATCTAATGATTTTTCTTCACTATAGTTCATAGCTATGTCTTCGGTCTTTAATTCAATCCATTGAGCGTATAATGTCATATCCCGATCAAATAGAACATTTGTACCATCAGCATAAGACGTTCCTGTCCCATCTGATTTAGTGTTCCAGCCTTTAAAAATATATCCCTCTTGTACAAATTTATTTTTCAGTAAATTTGTTTCAATTGTTTTAGGATAATATCTGTTAAAGGTATTACTTGTTCCATCATTTGAATCAAAATTAATTTTCCAGCCCTCTGTAGATTTAAAAGTATTACTTATTGAATCTAAATAAATAGCCTTATTCAAATTCTTACCAGTCTCTGTCTTATATTGAATTTTCTCAAGATCTGATTCTGTCAGAGTATATGATTCATTTCCTTTGACAAGAGTTGCTCCATCAGTAATTTGCTTACTAGAAAAAATCCCAATATACCCATCTGTAGTTAATGAAGAAACAACATTTAGTAGCCTACTATCATACAAATCTATGTCAATATCGACACTGTCTGTACCCTCTATTACATTCCCATCACCATCAGCCAAATATACTTTGTTTCCGAAAATTGCTATATCTCCGCCAATATTTAAAATTGAATCTTTTGTTTCCAGATACACACCAGCCCCGCGATCATATACATTGTTCGTTTTATACATCTTATTATTAGTGATATATCCTCCTAGAAGATTCAGCTTTTTTCCGCCGCCTACTCTTATACCGGCACCCAAAGCACCCACATCAACGTTGTTAGAAACAGAAACTTTATCTTTGATAGTAAGTTCACCATTTCTAACGTGAATAGCCGAAGAATTTGTGCCTTTATTATTTTCAATCTTGACATTACCGGCAAACACACACTGTCCATCGCATAAAATTGTTGGACCAGCTGTATTGTCGTGAATATTGGCATTGCCATCAATTAATAAAATTCCATTATCTCCAATCCAAATACAATTAGTAGTTGATGTCGTTCCTGGACCATTACTATAAATCTCAATATCGCTTCCAATATGAGTCTTCGTATTGTTATAAGTAACTATTGCCGTTCCATAACTTCCTTTATTATGGTGAATTTTCCCTCCGAGCAAATCAACTATTTGATTACTGCCATTGGTTGCCATGATAGTACCATAGTGTCCAGTCGAACCAAAATTATAACATATTTCTCCTCCATTCATGGTAAATTTAGAATTATTACCTCGAATACCAACAGCATTATTTTGTTCTCTTACATTGTATGAAATTTCTCCTCCATTCATAGTCATCTCACTATTTTCGTTTACTATAATCGCTAATCCATAACTGTGCGTAATTTTCCCGCCATTCATTACAAAGCTATTGCCTTCTTCCTTAGTGGAGATAACAGATGACCCATACATATCAGTAATAACTCCACCATTCATAATAAAATTACCGCCAGCACGAATCCCCACACCATTACAGTTATTTGCATATGCAGAATAATAATTTGTACGAGCATCTGTAGATGTAGCATTGTTTTTAAGAACAGTCCCCTCATTCATGATCAACTCTCCACCATTTATATCAATCAAAAGTGCTGTTCCATCTTTTCCTGTCCTTTGTGTAAAATCATATCCAAGAAATTCTGCTAATGGTTTTAATTTTACTGGATCACCAGTAAATGTAGCTTCATTATATTCACCGTAAACAACATCACCATCAAAAATAACATTTTCCAATCTGAGCTTACTATTTTGGGGAACTTCAATAACAATTCCATAATAATCATTTGTTCGTCGAATTGTTCCCCCACCAGAAATAGTGACATCCCCTTTGATTGTTATTTGATCATTAATAGTAAGTGTTACGCCACTATTAACTATTAAATTTTCTGATAGCTCTACTTTATCATTCCATGTTGTATCCTGACTAATTATTTGAGATGCTTTTGCAGATTTGTTTGAAGCACCATCTTCCTCTATCTGATTTAGAATAACTTCAGTGCCCTGAGCTGAAACTGTAATAGGAAATATATTTAATATTAAACTGAATACCATGAACAGACTAAAGATACTTTTAAAATGTTTTTCCTTTTTCATACTATCTACCTCTTTCCACTTTTATAATTTTCAAAAGCATTTCTAATCATACCTTTTAAATATAAATATAACCGTAACATCCATTTTATCTAAAAGAATAGATTTATATTCCAAATAGCAGTTTTAACTGTATCCATCAGAACTTTTGGTCATACTGAAGGCTGAAGGATTTTCTCACCGTTTTTTTTGAGCACCTAAATTATACATTTTTTTAAAGGAATTTTCAAGATAGTGTCAACAAGCTTCCAATACTTTTATTTTTTTGACAAAAACTGCTTTATGACATTGAAAAAAGCGCTGTAACAAGCAGTATTATCGTTTTATTCCTTAGGCTCACAAACGCTGTCACGCTCTGTCAGTTCATATTCGATCGTTTCCCATTGCGGCTCTCGTCCTTCATTGACAGCGACCGCTTCCTCGATCAGATTCGCCCCGAAGGCTTCATAGCGATAAACCAAAGAAGTAAGGGACGGGAAGCTGAAGCTGTCTGATGCTCCTTCGCCGAAGCAAGCACACGATAGATTCTGGGGTACATGGATATGCAGCTCATGAAATAGCTTTAATACCGCAAGCGCAAGTGCCTCGTTTTCACATAATACAAGCTGATAGGATTTAGCTATCAATCCCTTCATTTTTTCATAAGCATCCTGTGCATTCGCTACGTTTTGAATCGCCATTTCATAATGCGTATCTCCATAGGCCTCCTCAATGCCCCTTAAGCGCTTGGCACCGACCTCTTTGTCCTGCTGCAGATATAAGATACTGCGAAGCTTTTTCTGCTTCAAATATTCCCCCATCATCTTACCGGCACGCCTTTCATCTACATCAAGAAACGGCGCAAATGAACATTGATATTTAGCAAATAAGACCTTTCCGTGATTGTTAAGCACAAGCTCTGAAAGTGCATCAGGCTTCTTACAATCCAAAAAGATCACGGCATCCACTCCCATTGCCAAAAGCTCTTTGTAGCACTCCTGTTCCTGCTTACCGCTGCTCAACAGAATCATTCCCTGATAATCCAGCTTGGAAAGACGCTCCTGCATACCGTCAAGGATGCGTGCATTTCCCTGTGCCGTCAAATCATTTACGATAATGCCTAAAATTCTTGTATGTTTCGCCTTGATTTTACTTGCGAAAAAATCACGTTCAAAGCCAAGTTCCTCAATCGCTTGTTTGATAATTTCCTTATTTTTCGCTGAAACATAGCCGTTATTCAAATATCTTGATACACTGCTTTTAGAAACATTACAATGCTTTGCCACATCATCAATAGTAACCTTTTGCTTCATAATGATACCCGTTCTCTGTTTTTACTGAAATCAGAGCCTTTCGTATAGTTTTATTATAACAGATTTCACATCGTTTTCGGCAAGAAAACATTGATCCGCATCAAAGCTCACTTTGAAGCTCTATCATTTGCTGAATCATTTTCGCAACACTTTGATCCTTATGAGAACCAATGATATGTGCTGCCAGATCTTTTATATCCGCTGAAGCATTTTGCGGCGCAAAGCTGTTTGGATAGCGTTCAAACATCATACGGTCATTCATTCCGTCTCCGAATATCGCCGCTTCTTCATTGGTAAATTTCATTTTCTGCATCAGCCAATCAAGCGCAATGCCCTTTTGTGCCTGAATATCAGTGATTTCTAAGCCTAAATGTACAATATTCACATCGATATCATCGATTTTCTTTAATTCCTCAACCGCTTGATGCAGGCTTTCTTCATCATCACAATAGGCCTCCAGCTTATAAATGAGCGGTGCATCGGATAAATAGCTGTTCCAATCAGTGATATACTCCTGATACTCAAAATAGAAATGCTCCTTGATATAATCCTGCGCCTGTTTCTTTGTAAGCTTTCGCTTCTTTTCGGTAAATTCTACAAATCGCTGAAAGATTGCCTGTGAGTTACGTGCTGCATGTCCCTTGCTTGTATAAAGTTGAATATCAAAATGCAATTGTTCCAAGATAGAAGCCATCGCTTTTATGCGCACTTCATCGATTGCTCTCGTATAAAGAACATTATCGTCAGCATCTACGATTAATGCGCCGTTGCACAAGATGCGTAAACAATGAATATCATAAGGTTTTAACAGCTTTTCAACACTTTGTCGGCTTCTTCCGCTCGCAATAATAAACTCATAGCCCTTTTGAATCGATTGTTGAATCACTGTAGCACTTTTAAAAGCCAATGAATCACAATCATTTAATAATGTACCGTCTAGATCACTCACAAAACATCGAATCATTGTATCACCTTATTCTTTCCGGCATCATCGCCTGTCGTCTGTATCCGCTAGTCTTATTATACATAAATTTTGACTAAAAGTCAGTAAATCCGATCAGATGTTATAATTATGCATTATTTGAAATCTAAATAAGTAAACTGTTATCAATAGGTATGAACTTTCTTTATTGATCATCGAGCATCTTCTTTCAGCTATTGTATAAAATATGCTATAATAGCATCAGAGGTGAAAAACATGTTAAAAGAAGGAAGCTCAGCGGTAGATTTTACTTTACCTGACAGCAAGAATCAAGAAATAACATTAAGTGATTTTAAAGGTAAAAAGATTGTTTTATATTTCTATCCCAAAGATATGACAAGCGGATGTACGAAACAAGCATGTGCATTTGCACAGCTGTATGAACAGTTTAAGAAATTGGATATTGTTGTGATCGGCATCAGTAAAGACAGTGTCTCATCACATCAAAAGTTTATAGAGAAATATGACTTGCCGTTCATTCTCTTATCTGATCCGGAACTTATTGCCATACAGGCATACGATGTATGGAAAGAAAAAAAGCTTTACGGTAAAGTTTATATGGGAACCGTGCGTTCAACATATATTGTTGACGAAAGTTTTCATATCAAAAAAGTGTTTGAAAAAGCAAATCCGGCAAATAATGCACAGGATATTTTGAATTACTTAAACGATCAGGCAGCGTAACAGCTGCCTGTTTTTTTATTAGCTCTCTGAATCAAAAAAATCCTCCTTATCTTTTCGATAAAGAGGATTTTTACCACCATTAGTAGTATTCTTTTAATACATCGGACCTTGCGGCATAACCGGTGCCGGATTGTCTTCCTTCACAGCGGCAACACCTGCCTCAGTGGTAAGGAATAACGCTGAAATACTGGCAGCGTTTAACAATGCGCTTCTTGTGACCTTGGTCGGATCAATGATACCTTTTTCAAACATATCGCACCATTCTCCTAATTTCGCATCGAAGCCTTCATGTTCCTTAGCAGATTTTTGATGCTCTAAAATATCATCGGCATGATAACCGGCATTTTCGGCAATCTGTGAAATCGGTGCTAATAATGCATCCATTACCACTTTAATGCCCTTTTGAACATCCACAACATCTGATTTCAATGTATCCTTCAGTTCGGTATACGTATGCACCAGTGCTGCGCCGCCGCCGATTACAATCCCTTCGGCAACCGCTGCTCTTGTCGCGTTCAGCGCATCTTCAATACGCAGCTTTTTCTCCTTTAGCTCTACTTCTGTAGTAGCGCCGACTTTAATCATTGCGACACCGTTGCTTAATTTTCCGAGACGCTCCTGATAGCGTTTTTTATCATATTCACCGCTGCAGTTATCACGCTGTGCGCTGATTTCCTTAACACGATCCTCAATTGCTTCCTTACTGCCGGCACCGCCGATCAAAGTTGTATTATCCTTAGATACTACTGCTTTTTTCACTGTACCTAAATCACTGATATCCAAATCCTTTAGTTCCATTGCCAAGTCTTTAGAATAGAAATTCGCATTTGTTAAAACAGCGATGTCCTGAAGCATTTCCTTTTGGTTATCACCGAAGCCCGGTGCCTTTGTCGCTACCACATTAAAGGTTCCGCGCAGCTTGTTTACGATTAATGTAGAAGTTACTTCATTATCAATGTCATCAGCGATAATTAATAATGGTTTCGCAGACTGAACAATTTTCTCTAATAACGGTAATATCTCCTGAATCGTATTGATTTTCTGATCAGTAACAAGCACATAGGCATTTTCCAGCTCTACCTGCATTTTTTCACGATCGGAAACCATATACGGAGAAATATATCCCTTGTCATACTGCATACCTTCCACAACCTCAAGCTCAGTATCAAAGCCCTTGGATTCATCTACACTGATAACACCGTCACGACCTACGCGCTCCATTGCCTGAGCGATAATATCTCCGACCTCTTTACTGCCGGCTGAAATTGTCGCAACATTCGCAATATCCTCGCTTGTTTCAACCTTACGTGATTTCGCCAAAATCGCATCAGCTGCTTTTTTACCGGCAAGTTCAATACCTTCACGAAGCAATACCGGATTTGCGCCCTTTTCCACGGCCTTCAAACCGTTGTTAATCATTGCGGCAGCCAAAATAGTAGCGGTAGTAGTACCGTCTCCGGCAGTATCGTTAGTTTTATTGGCAACCTCATATACGAGCTTTGCGCCCATGTTTTCAAACTTATCTTCCAACTCTATTTCCTTAGCGATTGTAACACCGTCATTGGTAATTAACGGTGCGCCGTATTCTTTCTCCAATACGACATTACGTCCCTTTGGTCCTAAAGTAACACGCACAGCGTCTGCCAGCTTGTTGACACCTTCCACCATAGAAGTTCTTGCATCTGCACCGAAACGAATTTCTTTACTCATTGTCATTTTCCTCCTTGATTATTCCACAACTGCCAAGATATCCTCATCCTCGATGATGATATACTCGACCTCATCCATTTTAATTTTTGTACCGGAATATTCTTTATACACAACTCGATCATTTTCTTTCAGCTTCGCTTCGCAATCTTTACCGACCGCTACAACACATGCGATGCTTGGTTTTTCCTTTGCTGTTTCCGTTAAAATAATACCGCTTGCAGTTTTCTTTTCCTCAGCTTCTTTTTTTAACACAACATTCTTGTTTAATGGTCTTAACATTGTTATACCTCCTTAGCACTCGTTTACCATAACTGCTAACACAGTATATTATACTCTTTTTTAGCACTTTGGCAATAGGATTGCTAAAACTTTTTCAATTATTTTTTAGGTAAATATATACTGATAAAAAGAAATAAAAAAGTGCTTAATGCACCTTAGTTGGTTAAGAACAATGATGAGAACAATCATGACCGTCATCATGATGATGACACATACCTGCCGGTTGGTCTTGCAGCGTTCCGTTCAAAAAAGCATCGACTGCGACATCGGCATTTCCCGCAGCACCGCCGATCACTGTAATTCCCGCTTGGGTAAGCGCATTTCTTGCGCCCTGTCCCAAACCGCCGCAAATCAAAGTATTGATTTTGGCTTCTGCCAGTAAAGCAACCAATGCCTCGTGTCCTTGTCCGTCAGCCTTTAACAAACTTTTATGAAGAATCCTGCCTTCTTCAATCTCCAACACCAAAAAGCATTCACTCTTTCCGAAATGTTGGAAAACCATGCCGTTTTCATAAGTTACTGCTAATTTCATATGAATTTCCTCCTATACCTTTTGAAAAACCAAATCTTTATTATCAACCCTTAATTCAGATGCTTGTTTCAAATAAGCCAAGCCTTGCCTCTCATCCATTAATATCGGAGTGCGATGATGAATCGCTGCCATTTCATCTTGCGCCGCACCCGTAATTATCACATATTCATTTTGATCATTATAGATGCCTGCCATTAACAAATACGGCTGATGCTTCTTTCGGATAAAGATTTTATCCTTATGGTTACCATGCTTACACCATTCATAGAAACCGTCAGCCACAATCAAGCAGCGCTGACTCAATAACGGACGAAACATTTTACGCTCATTAAGTGATTCACTTCGTGCATTAATCATTATTTGTCCATGATAGCCTTTGATTCCCCACTTCATAACGCTGCCTGCAATCTGTTTCTTGTTATCGGTGATAACAAGTGTCTTTTGCGTCGGAAAGATTTCTCCTTGACAAAAATCAAACAATGCGATCTGCTCGTGATTTTGAATCAAAGGCAACGGCTGTTCCCGAAGCTGAAAAAAATATCTTCCGCACATAAAATCACCTCATTCATAGTCTGTTTCATACAGCACTGTTCATACAATATCCGAGCTTGATCCTTCCTTTTTCTTTTTCGCATCTTCCTCTTCTTGTTTCAGCATTATTTCAACAATTTCATATTTCTTTAAAAACCAGACATCTTGAAAATCTAAATTCTTTGCGATTTCAAAATAATGAACAGCCATTTTATAGTTATTAAGATGTGTATAAACCCATCCGATATTCGCATATAACCATCCGTCATTGCGCCCGAGTGCTTCTGCCTGCTTAAAATGAGATAATGCTTCCAAATATTTTCCGGCATTGTCTTCATTCCAAGCTAATTGCGAATAAGTCCACGCATCTTGGTCATTCAAAGCAAGCGCTTTTTCATAATATTCGATTGCCTTTTCATAATCCTTTATTTCAGAATAATCCCAACCCATTTCATTATAAATCCATTCATCATCGCGACCGAGCTTTTCCACCTCATTCAATAATTCAAGCGCCTGTTCCACTTGATCCATTTTACCCAGATTCCAAGCCTTCAATGATAACAGCTCAATGGATTTCCCTTCTGCCTGCATACATAATTCACAATAATGCAAAGCCTTTTCATAATTTCCCAAATGACTGTGAGATTTCGTAAAATGATAAAGTACCCAAGGATCATCCTGCTTCATTTCATACATTCGATCTAAATATTTAAGCTTTAGCTCTATATCATCCTGTTTATGAGCAATCCATGTCATATCCTGCAAGATCCAGTACGCATCAGGCTCATTTTTAGTCAATGCCTTTTCAAAGTAATTGATCGCGACTTGATAATGCTTTGCGGCTTCTTCAGTATTGCCGCATCTTCTGTAAGCATCTGCCAGTTCTTCTCTCAAACCTGTGTCATCACGACCGCGCGCAAGACATGCTTCTAACAGCTGAATCGCTTCCTGTTCCTTTTCCATGCGATTATAAGCAAAAGCAATTTCAAAATCACGCCAATTCATAAATTGTTCGTCTTGAACCTTATTTAAAATTTCCACTTCATCCGCATAGCGTCTTTCCTGCTTATAAAACATTGCCAAATCAAAAATAGAATCATCATCGGGAGAAAGCTCATAAACCTTTTTCAAATATTCTTCGGCATTTTCCTTTTGATCCATATCTCGATAAGTAAAAGCCGCTTGTGCCAGTACCCAAATATTATCAGGCTCATAAAGAAGAGCGTTTTCAAAATATTCAATCGCATTCTTATAATCCTTCAGCTGGCGATACGCCCAACCTAACTCACTGTGAATCCACGGCTCATCATGCCCCATGGATAATCCCTTTAATAAATATTTGATGGCCTCTTCACTCTGTTCATTATGATTATAGGCATAACCGAGCTGTGAATACATCCATGCATCATCCGGAAAAGTCTGAATCCCCTTTTGAAGATAACTCATTGCCTCTTGATGACGACCGATATGGTTAAGAACCCATCCCATATTGGCGAAATAAAAGGATTCCTCATAAGCAAGTCCCTTTTTTTCTTCTAATAAAGCGCGAGCCTCCTCATAACGCTGCGCTTTGACCAATTCATCAAATTTTTCTTTATAATTCATATTGATCCTCCACCGTTCTTTCCCATAATATTCCTAAGCGTAAACAAGGATAAAATAGTACAAATTCACACCGGATTTCATAAAAAATCTTAACTGAAACAATTGTCAGCGAATCAGTTGTATCCTTGTTTCTTGATCTGAATTTTACAGTATCATTATACAATAAAAAGGGCAGAAAATAAATGATAAGAGCGATGGAAAGGATGCTAAAACAAGAAATGAAGCAATGTGCCGAATCCCCATGCACTGAGAAATAACACAGATAATATAAAAATAAGTTCTTTTTTATTATGAAGTGATTTCAGCAGCACCATAAAGCCAAGTCCGGCATTTGTCGATAAGCCGGCAATTAAAGAACCAAAAGATAAAATTCCTTCCGCAAATAATTCTGTCAATACAACACTGGCAGCACAATTAGGCACAAAGCCGACAAGCGCAGCGATCAACGGCTGTAAAATATTTTGTTCGAGCATAATTGAGGCAAGCTGTTGATCACCGATCTCATGTATCAGCCATGTCAAAATAAAGCTGACAGAGAATAAAAAGGCATATATCTTTAATGAACGATATAGGGCATCAATCCAAAGCGAATGATTATGAGAATGATGGCAATGACAAGGCGTTGAAGGCGACAAATGTCTTTCGCCTTTGCGGTTACGTATTAACAGATCCGTAAGATAACCGAGCGCAGCTGCGAAAATAAGCTTAGTGATCAATATATAAAATAATAAATAAGACTGATCCGGATGGGCCAATAAAACAGGGATTGCTTCATCACTTGTAGAGATGAACACTGCTAATAATGTCCCTAAGGAAATCGCATGATCGACATATAAGCCGGCAGCGATTAATGAGAAGCCGCATTGCGGAAATAATCCCAATAACGCAGCGCCTAAAGGCGCAAACCGCCGTAAATGAGAAAGCTTTTCTGTAATTGAAAATGAGCCCTTACGTTCTAACAGCTCTAAAATGATATAAGTAAGAAACAGGAACGGAAGCATTATGATTGTATCTTTTAATGTATGTTCTATTAATTCCATGAACACTTCACTCATATCGTATCTCCTTCTCAAAATATTTCATTAATTCTCATATCGGTCACTTTATATCATACCCATAAAGCTACCGTTTTTTCATAAAGTGTAATAAAAAAGACCCTTAAATAAGGGTCAAAGCCCGGCAACGTGCTATCTTCACAG
>CANOSP010000035.1 GCA_947569705.1 uncultured Erysipelotrichaceae bacterium | reverse complement strand
CTTTTAGGACAAAATCAATTTCGTTACATTAAGACATTATCATTTTCGATTCATATTTAGCGAAACTCAAAATTATTTATACTTGAAAACTTCACTTGTTTATTATATAATTTTTAGGAACCGGTTTCAAAGCCTCCCGGTATAATCATAGGCAAGGTTTCAAAGTATATTAATATTAAAAAGCCTTGTTTTTAAAGACAAGGCTTTTTAATAAAGAAAAGAGGACAGTATGAAGCGAAAAACTATCATTGACTGTGATCCCGGGATAGATGACAGTTTAGCATTAATACTGGCATTGAGCTCTGACGATATTGAGGTGTTAGGTATTACTATCGTTTCCGGAAATACACCTGTACAAATGGGCTTTGAAAATGCGAAAAAAGTGTTAAAGCATATGCAGCGCTTAGATATTCCTATTTATATCGGTGCAGCAGTACCCCTTACGAAAGATTATGTTAATGCGCTTGATACGCATGGAAAAGATGGCTTGGGTGAAAGTTTTCTGCCTGATGTAGATGGCTATCTACAAGATAAAGATGCAGTATCCTTTCTCATTGAAACACTGAAAAAAGAACATTGTTCAGTTATTGCGCTTGGACCGTTAACTAACATTGCTCAAGTCATTATGAAGGATCCTACAGCTTTTGCATGTATTGATCAGTTAATTTCTATGGGCGGCAATTTTCGCTCCCACGGAAACTGTTCCCCTGTTGCGGAATACAATTACTGGGAAGATCCGGACAGTGCTGCACTTGTATTTCAATACTTAGCAAAAATACAGAAACAGATTCATATGATAGGTTTAGATGTTACAAGAAAAATTGTGCTGACACCGAATTTACTATCTTATATCGAGCATCTACATTCATATCATGGTACTTTCATCAAGCAAATTACCAAATTTTATTTTAAGTTTCATTGGGAATGGGAGCATATCATCGGCTGTGTTATTAATGATCCGTTAGCGATGGCATTTTACATACAGCCGCAGATTTGTACCGGTTTTGCCGCCTATGTAGAGATTGTAACCGATGGTGCTGCACGAGGTCAGTCCATCGTTGATGAATATGGTTTCTATAAGAAAAAGGCAAACGCATATGTATATCATCAAGTAGACACTTTTGCTTTTTATCATTTGTTTTTTGAACGATTATTCCAATGTTCAAAAGCTGAAATTGCCTATCTTGATAAATTGATTGTAAAGGAGTAAAGTTTATGAAACATTCATTAAGTGTATATCAAATATGTCTTATCGCATTCGCAATCGTATTAAATTTGGTCGGAGCACAAATTGCTTTATTACTGCAATTACCGATTTATTTAGACAGCATCGGTACTTGTTTGCTTGCTTACGCACTGGGACCTATTTACGCTGTACTGCCCGGTTTATTCAGCTCTGTAATCAACGCAATGTTAGGTGATGCCTACGCACTTTATTACGCGCCGGTCGGAATTTTACTGGGGTTCTTATATGGCTATGCATGGAATCATTTTCTGAAAGAAAAAGAGCGATTGCTCGTCGCCGCTTTGTTCATAAGTATTCCTACCTCGCTGTTAAGTGCATGTATTACCGCTTACTTATTTGGCGGAATTACCTCTTCCGGCTCGACATTCATCGTTCAGCTTTTAGCACATACACCGCTGGGTTTAACAATCAGCTGTTTTATCGTTCAATTTATCACCGATTATTTGGACCGTTTACTTGCTCTCATGTTAGTAAAACAGTTTAAACAACGAATAAAACTATCAAAATAAATCATCAGATGAACAAGGAATACTGCTTAAGATGCAGTAAACCCTCAATTTCAAAATTTGGGATTTTTGTAATTGTTCGGAATGCTCATTCCGACAACCACATCTTCGATTTTTTCCAAAATAAGCCAATCGTCCATATTCTCCTGATGCTCAAAAGCAAGCGGCGATATTTTCTCCACGTCTTCAAACTCCACTAAACAAAGACACTTTTTATGCCACCTTACTTTTTGTTTATCAGATAAGTTTAACTTACTTTGATGATCCGCAAGTGTTTTTGTAATATCCTCATCAGAAAGTTTTACAAAGTTCTGTACGTTTTTAACGACAGCGGCTGCCGTTATCTCTGCGCTTCCTTTTTCCATGAAATAAAGACGTTCGCCCTCAAAAACTCTGCTGTGAGGGATTTTTCTCCCAGCAGCTCCGCGAACAACCATAGTTTTCGTCCCTGTTAAAATTTTATCTAATACTTTTTCACCCTTTTTGCCTGTGTTATCGCAATAAACTAAATGTAAAAAAATCAAAAGAACATCCTGCGTTTCCTCTTATTATAGGTTCTGTGCGGATAGTATTATTATACATATAAATAATATGCGTCAAAAAACATGCAGAGAAAATAAGAAAGAAGAAAATTTTATAAATAATTCAATCTCGCCTATGTTTTATACAAAAATCACAAAAAAACCTTGCATTCATCTTCAGTAGACCATATGAGATTTAATCCTACTCCTTTTTTGAAAAAATGCAGATAAATACATAAGAATAAACTTACTGTTATTATCGCCAAACATGCATTCATTATGTAAAATATGGTATACTTAAGATGGCGAAAAAATCCGGAGGTTAGGTTTATGAAAGAAAAACGTGCATTACAGTTGAAAATAGAGTTGAAATATACGAGTCCGCCCGTCAGTCGAACAATAGCGCTTCCTATCGACGCAACATTACATCAGCTTCATGAATGTATTCAAATCATGTTCGGATGGTATAATATTCACCCATATGCTTTTTGTAAATATGATACGGTTCAAAGATACGTATATGATATTGAAGCGTGGGAAGAAGCCGAAGATGATGAAGGAGTATATTTATCCAGCGAAGAAAATATGATCGGGGAATGTTTTAAGGTTGGAGGTACTTGGCTGTACGTTTATGATTTCGGTGATGAGTGGCAGCACAAGATTACGATAGAAAAGGAATTTCCATTAGAACAACCGGGTAAGCCGAAGCTAATCGGTTGGGAAGGCGATAATTTATGTGAGGATGCCGGAGGTACAACAGGATATTATGAAAAATTAGAAATCATGGAAAATCCTCGCCATGAAAACTATCAAGATATTAAAAGCTTTATGGAACGAAACCATCAAGAGTTTCAAGTGAATCGTGTTCAGTTCGAGCTGATGAGTTTAGAAAAAGATTTTTATGCGCATCAGCCGCACCTATGCATTGCCGATTACTGTAATGATATTTTTATGCTTACGGCAAGAGATACTTTGTTTCATGTAAAAGCCGAAAAAAACAAAGACTTATACATATGGTTCAACGATCATGATGAAACCAAATGTGTGTATTTCTTTCAAAACGAAAAAGATTTCATCCACAGCTATTTCAGTAATATTGAACATGATTCCGTTTATCCCTTGTACTTCAGCGGTTATCGATTGAATTACCCAAACTTTAAAGAAATCGATGATTTAGATTTGCCCGGAGAACTATTGCGACCGCAGCTGCGTAAATACAAAGCGGGTATAGGGGAAATCAAGATCACCGATGCAGAACGTGATGAAATAAAAGAAATTACTGTATTAATCAACGATTTGATACCTGAGTTTTGTGAACAGCTAATCACATTTCCGGACATCAGTGAACAGAAAAAAATATATATTGTTGTCGATGAGGATACGGTGGAATATCGGATTGGTAAACTGAATGTGCAGTTAAAGATGACACCGAAACGATTGACGCAAAAAGATGAGGCATTGCTCAAAGAGAAAAAGCATACCAAAGAGCGTTTACATATGAATCTTTTAAGCATTACCGACATCATAGAACCGGGCTATACAAGTCATTATTATATCGCTGCCAGCGGCAGCACCACCGGTTTTTTACATGCGCTGAAGCATCATGAAATGAAAAAAGCAATGAATGAAATCAAAGATCGATTCATCGCATATATGAGCAGCTGCGGAATTCCGGCGACCTTGTATGTATCCGACTACCATCTTTATCAGTTGTTTGGAAACATCTGTGAAACACTGAATATCGATTTAATATATTGCCAATGCAATCAAGAAATTGTAATGGAGCAATACGAAGAAGCGATGGTTGAACAAAATCCGATAGAACAATTTGATCAGGAGTTATTAGAAAAAATCATAGGATTATCAGATGAAGAACTCATACATTTTATCGAGGAACAGACGGATGAAAAAATGAAACAACTGTTAAAACAAATATTGTTTATGAATATATTTATCAAAGAATAAGAAATCAAAAAGAATAAGATATGAATAAAACATACCCGAAGAGACAGGGAACGGCAACATACATAAGATATTTGCGATAAAAGGGATTCCTGACGATCACCAAAAAAGAATGAGGAACACACTGTGCTGAAAAGTCGAAGCTCAACAGAATGTCCATAAACTAAAAGAATTATCCGACGGAGCAGACGTCTGTACAAAGTTGTTATTCGTAAAATACTATACAAAATAATTCAACCTCGACCGCTTCGAAATCCAAAATTTGCTAAAAGATCGTGCCGAATATCTATGGAATGAAATAATTAAATATGATAAAATATGTTTCTGTAAGCGATATTCGCAGAAAATTCGCATTATTCCGTAATATGCAAACATAGAAATAAAAGGAAACAGTTTGGAGGCAATCGAATGAATCAAAAGAATCAATATGATCCTTACTATCAAGATCCGACGGGTTCACAAAATACACAAACATCTAATAATCCTTATATGCATAATAATCATCCGTCGCATCGACAATCAATGCATTATACGAACACAGACGACAATGAACACGCAGCCTATCCGTATGATGAATACGATGATCAATACAATGAAGGCTACGAGGATGAATATGATGAAACCTCATCGCACTATGATGATCCGTTCGTCGATATGCAAAAGGAACCGGAAGAAGAGAAAAAGAAACATCGCTTTTTCTTTTGGCTGATCTTTTTAGCCGCATTGGTTGTATTTCTCTACTCAGCATTTCAGTTATTTAAAATATTAAAGGCGAATTGGGATGAAAAACGTGAAAAAGACCGTATCATTGAAATCGGTAATATTCCGGAAGATCCGGAACAGCCGTTTACGATTAACTGGGAAGCGCTGAAAAAAGAAAATGATCAAATCAAGGCATGGATTATTGTTCCGGATACCAATATATCCTATCCGATCGTACAGGGAACAGATAATGATTACTATCTGTATCATACATTCGGTAAGCAGGTAAACTATGCAGGAGCAGTATTTATTGATTACCACAATAAACCGGACTTCTCTGATAATAATACCTTGATTTACGGTCATAACGTAAAACACGAAACGATGTTCTCACAGCTGGAAAAGTTCATGGATAAGCAGTTTTTTGATGACCATAAATATGTATACTTATTTACCGAACAACAGAATTATAAATGTGAAGTTGTTTCATTTGAATCTACCTATGACAGATCACCTTCCTATCGTTACGGAATTACCGATGCGAAAGAATGGAAGGACTACATTGATTTAGTCACTGCACCGGATTTAAACGGACATGTGAGAAGCGATGTGAAAATGGGAGTCAGCGATCGAATGGTGTCTTTATCTACCTGTTCCTATGAAATCAATGATTCACCGAGTGATCGCCGTTATTTAATGCATTTGAAACTTGTGCCGTGGATCGGTCAATACAAGGAAGACAATTCCCAAGGTCCGAGTACTCAAAATTAAGATTGAAGCACTCAAATATAAAGAGAAGAAAATGTCGATAACAGCGTGATTCGCGCAAGTCTTCGGCATTTTTTTTTGTTTTTTTGCATATGTATGGATGAGGTGATGACTCATGCTATCAAAAAAGTGCCGTCTTTTGACATGTGAAATCATAACACTGGTAATTATCGGGATTGTGATGATCGCATCCTCTTCGCGAGTATGGGCTGAAGCGAAGTTTGAGGATCCGATGTATTTTATGAAGCGTCAGCTGGTATTTGCGATTATCGGTTGCTTTGTGATGGCAGGAGCCGCAAAGATTGATTTAATGAAAATACGACCGCATATCAAAAAGATATTTCTTTTTTGTGTCGCCGCTTTAGTTTTGGTACTGATCCCCGGTCTCGGTGTGGCACGAAACGGCAGCCGCAGCTGGTTTGGGGTCGGCAGTTTCTTGATACAGCCGTCAGAGTTTTTTAAAATCGCGATTATTTTATATGTATCGGATTATTTGGCAAAACGCTATCGAGTCAAGCATTTTAAAAATGATTTGTTGTTTCCGGCGTTTTTAACAATGGTAGGATTCGGTTTGATATTATTGCAGCCTGACTTCGGCAGCGGAATTGTCATGGTTTGCAGCATTGTGGTTATCGTGTTGGCAGCGGATTCACCGATTAAATACTTTGTCAGAATCGGGATGTTGGGAGCGGCAGGACTTGGTGGTCTGATTTTATCGGCACCCTATCGATTGGCACGAATTACATCATTTATCAATCCTTGGGAAGATCCTTTAGGAGCAGGCTTTCAAATTATACAGTCATTGTTTGCAATATCACCGGGTGGTATTTTGGGAGTTGGCTTTGATCAAAGCATGCAGAAGCATTTCTATTTGCCGGAGCCGCAAACTGACTTTATCTTTGCGATATTTGCTGAAGAATTCGGCTTTATCGGATGTGTACTGTTGATCGGTTTGTTTTTATTAGTGATCTATGAAGGGGTGAAAATCGCTCTGCACAGCAATGATGTGTACTTATGTTATGTGGCGATCGGATTGATCTCACTGTTTGCGATTCAAGTAATGATTAATCTTGGAGTTGTTGTCGGATTATTCCCGGTAACCGGAATTACCCTACCGTTTATATCTTACGGCGGCAGTTCATTATTAGTTATGATGGGATCGATGGGATTGTTAATGAGCATTGCCAATCACAATACGTAAAAAAATGCGGATTGCGGGAAAAGACTAGGCTTAAGTGGGAAAGTCATGGTATAATAAATAATAAGGAGTGATCAGATGCGATTGTTGCTTGCGACCGGCGGAACCGGCGGACATATTTATCCAGCGACTGCATTAGCTGAAGCGGCGAAAAAACGCTATCAAGATATTGAAATACTTTTTGTCGGCAATGATGATCGGATGGAGGCAACGCTGATACCGGAGGCAGGATATGAATTTTATGCACTTCATACAAGTGGGTTAACCGGCGGTGTTCTGCATAAGCTGAAAGCAGTCGGACAGATGCTGAAAGCGAAACGACAGGCAGTTAAGCTGATGAAGAAATGGAAGCCGGATATGGTAATCGGCTTCGGCGGATATGTCAGCGCACCGGTTATTCTTGCAGCACACAGCCTGCATATACCGACGATGATTCATGAGCAAAATTCAGTTGCGGGTGCCAGCAATAAGCTGGTAGCTCGATACGCTGACGGTATTGTGATCTGTTATGAACGACTATTCGAAACCTTTGATAAAAATAAAACACGATTACTGGGAAACCCGCGTGCGACTTGTGCGCTACAGGTTCCGTTTCAGGAGAAATATTTTAAAGAATTGGGTTTAGAAAAAGGAAAACCGCTGATTCTTGTGGTTATGGGTTCCTTGGGATCTACCAGTATCAATGAGATTATGTGCGATGCTTTGCCGCAGGTGAATAAGGATTATCAGATTCTGTTTGTTACCGGAAAAAACAATTTAAACGCAGTCAAAAAGCGTATCCCCGAACAAGCAAATCTGCATGTAACGGAGTATGTGCGTCAGTTGGAAATTATGGAACAGGTCGATTTAATTATATGTCGTGCAGGTGCTACTACAGCGGCTGAAATCACTGCTCTGGGCGTACCTGCAATCATTATTCCTTCTCCTTATGTGGCACATAACCACCAATACTATAATGCTAATGTATTAAAAGCACAAAAGGCGGCATTTATGATTGAAGAAAAAGAACTGACGACAGAAAAGCTGATTCGTCAGATTGATATGATTATGGAAAATCCTGCTTTACAAAAGCAGATGTGTCAGGAAATGAAGCACTTGGGCTTTCCGAAAGCGAGCGATGATATTCTTGACTGGATCGATGAAATGAAAAGGTGAACACCATGAATATAGAAGAACAACTATCTGCCTACGGTGATGTTGAGTGCAACGAGCCGTTGGCAAAGCATACGACATTTCGCATCGGCGGCAGATGTGCTTATTTTGTCTATCCGAAAAATGAAATCTGCTTCATTCGGATTGTTGACATCTGCAAAGCACAGCAGCTTCCTTATCGCGTGTTCGGTAAAGGCAGCAACCTGTTGTGCAGTGATGATTTTTATGAAGGTGTAATCATATGCTTAGATCGCTATATGAATGAAATCTATTTTGAAAAAGAGGGAGCTTGCGTGGCTCAGGCGGGCTGCAGTATCATACTGCTGGCTCATGAGGCGATGAAACGCTCATTCAGTGGTTTGGAATTTGCCAGCGGCATTCCGGGAACGCTCGGCGGCGCCCTTTACATGAATGCCGGTGCCTATCGAAGCTCAATCAGTGATGTATTAAAGCAAGTATTTGTATATAAAGACGGAAAATGTGAATGGCTGAATGTGGAAGAATTAGCTTACGGCTATCGGCAATCTCGTTTTCAACAGGAGCGCGATTGGATCATATTGGCAGGACGCCTGCAGCTGGAAAAAGGCGATCAGAGTGAAATTAAGGCATTGATGGATTCTCGTCGTCAGCGCAGAATGGACTCACAGCCGTTAGATAAACCAAGTGCCGGAAGTACCTTTCGTAACCCTGAAAATGCATCGGCATGGGAATTGATTGATAAAATCGGTTATCGCGGGAAAAACATAGGCGGTGCTGCTGTATCAGCCAAGCATCCGAATTTCATAATCAATGAACAACAGGCAAGTGCCGAAGAAGTATTCGCATTGATTACCGAAATACAAACCGAAGTCAAAAAACAATTCGGTATTGAACTGCACACAGAAGTGGAGCGATTTAATTGGAAGACTTAAAAGATATACTCTATGATGATGTAGAACAAAAGTTTATTGAATTACAGGACAAAAAGAAAAAACGCAAAATCAGATGGCGCAGAGTTAAAAATATCGTTGTTTTAGCAATCTTGATTATCGGAACTATCTATTTCGCCTCAGACTATTCAAAGGTAAAATCCTTAAGTGTCTCGGGCAATACATACTATACAGATAAAGATATTTTAAATATGGCAGACTTATCCTATGAAACTCGTTATGTGATCATGCCTAAGTTTATGATTCAGTGGAATTTAGGCAAATATGATTTAATAGACAGCGTAGATGTAATTAAAAATCTACAGGGAGCCATTCAGCTGGAAGTCCATGAAAAAAAGATTTTAGGCAGTGTAAAGGATAAGGACGGAAAAACATATGTCATCGTATGCGGAAAAGAAAAACAGCCGTTTGAGAAGTATGAGGTGGATGATGCACATCTGTCATCACTAGTACATTATCCGGTACTGGGCAATTTCGATGATGAAAATATGCAAAAGCTGGTCGATGCATTTACAATCAATAAACGAGAAGTAAGTGCAGATTTAATTACTATGATTTCAGAGATTCAGCCTTATTCACGCAGCTATGATAAGCATATGGTCAAACTGATCATGCAGGACGGCAACACATTGTATTCTGCTTATGACGGGATACCGTTGTTAAATGATTATAAACAGGTACTGCGTTCCTCAAGCAAGTCTCATGTATGTCTTGAATTAGATGAGACGAATGCCAGTATTTATGAGAGTGCCTGCAAGTAGTGAACACTCAAAAAGATTTGATTATAAAAATTTGCTTTATGAAGCAGATATGGAGTATAATAAATAAGATATAGGAGGAATATTATGTCAATTTCAAAAAGCACACAGTATGGTAATATCAATATTGCGATTGATGCCATCGCTTCTTTAGCCGGAGGCTTGGTCAGTGAATGTTACGGCGTTGTCGGTATGGCTTCGCAAAAGATTGTAAAAGACGGAATTGCGGAATTATTGAAAAAGGAAAACTATTCCCGCGGTGTTGTTGTCAGAGAGAACGAGGGGCAATTAGAACTTGACTTATATATAATAGTTTCTCATGGTATCAAAATCTCTGAAGTGGTAAATGAAGTACAGAAAAAAGTAAAATATATGATGGAAAAATCTCTGGAACTGGATTTTAATATTATTAATGTCTATGTTCAGGGTGTCAAGGCCATGAAATAGGAGTAATGATTATGATCAATGGATTATTGTTTAAGCAAATGCTTGAGAGCGGAGCAAATCATTTAACAAATAAGTTTACTGAAATCGATGCTTTGAACGTGTTTCCGGTGCCTGACGGCGATACGGGAACAAATATGTCTTTGACATTCAATGCGGGAGTCAAGGAAGCGTTATCCTGCCGCAGTGAAAATGTCTGTGAGATAGCGAAGGTGCTGTCTAAAGGATTGTTGATGGGAGCACGCGGAAACTCCGGCGTTATCACATCACAAATTTTCAGAGGATTGGCACAGGGTGTCGAGGGCATGAATGAGATCAATGGTTTTCAGTTAGCCAATGCGTTGGTAAACGGTTCACGAGTAGCTTATAAAGCGGTAATGCGTCCGGTGGAAGGAACGATTTTGACCGTAGTTCGTGAAGCTGCGGATTATACTTATGCGTTCGCTTCACAGACTGCCGATGTTACTTGTGAAGCGGTTATGGATAAGATGGTTGAGGAAGCGATTGAATCATTGAAACGCACTCCGGAGCTTTTACCGGTTTTGAAGGAAGTCGGTGTAGTAGACAGCGGCGGTGCAGGATTGGTTACAATTTTACAAGGTTTTGCTTCAGCGATCAAAGGAGATGTGATCGAACTGCAAAAACAGCAGGGTCAAAGTGAAGTCGCAGGAGCGGCACTGGAAAGTGAAGAATTCGGTTACTGTACTGAATTTATCGTTCGTTTAGATGACACTGCTAAAATGAGCTTTCAGGAACATGTATTGAGAGATGCTTTGGCAAATATCGGTAATTCAATCGTATGTGTTCAGGATGAAGATATTGTAAAGGTGCATGTGCATACATTGACTCCGGGCGAAGCTTTAAATTTAGGGCAGCGTTACGGTGAATTTGTAAAATTAAAAATCGAAAATATGCAGGAACAGCATGAGAATATCATGATTAATTCGACAAAGACAGAAAAGGAAGCGGATGTGAAAAAGCCGCAGAAAAAAGCGAAATATGCGTTGATCACGGTTGCGGCAGGCGATGGATTGGCACAGATGTTCAAAGAGCTGCGCGTTGATTATGTTATCAGCGGCGGGCAAACAATGAATCCTTCTACGGAAGATTTTGTGGAAGCGATCAAAAAAGTGAATGCTGAAAATGTGATTCTACTTCCGAATAATTCCAATATTGTATTAGCGGCACAACAAGCTGCAGATGTAATGGAAGAATATAATGTACATGTAATACCGACAAAGACAATCCCGCAAGGTTTATCAGCTTGTATCATGTTCAATCCTGATGTGGAGTTTGACATAAATTTAGCTGAAATGAATGATGCGATTACATTAGTGAAGACCGGACAAGTTACTTATGCGATCAAGGATACTACTTTTGAGGGTATGGAAATCAAAGCCGGCGATTATATGGGGATCAAAGAAAAGGATATTATTGTATCCACTAAAGATAAAATGGAAGCTACGAAAAAGCTGCTTGATGCTTTGGTAGATGCGGACAGTGAAATTGTCACTCTGATTTACGGCGAAGGTGTTGATGAACAACAGGCACAAGAAGTAGCGCAGTATATTGATCAAACCTACGGTGTTGAGGTAGAGGTAAATAACGGTAAACAACCGGTATATTCCTTTATTATCGGTGTGGAATAACAGAATGTCATAAAACAAGAAAAAGTGTGATAAAGGCGATATATGCTTATTGCGCTTTTTTTGTGTGATTATAACGAAAAGACAAAAATCTGCAATATTGTTCATTGTGAATATAAGACACTTTTTTCTTTTACAAGCAATCGAAAATACTATATAATAGAGAAAGCTGTAATAGTTTGAAGCAGTGCAGTAGTGTAATACAGCGATGAAACTGATCGATATGATGATAAGGGGACATTCAGCGGATCAGAAATCAAACGATGAATCAAGGAAGCATCCGAAGGATAGAAAAAAACGATAAACATTTATTTCATAAGTAACATTCAAAGTACAAAAACGAATCGGTATTATAAATTAAAAGAACGGGAGGAATCAGCATGATCATTCTTTATACATCACCGGGATGTGCCAGCTGCCGTAAGGCAAAGCAATGGCTGAAAGAAAATGATATGAATTTTGTAGAAAAGAATATATTCACCACCTTGTTAAAGGAAGGTGAAATTAAATATCTTTTACAGCGCAGTGAAAACGGTACTGAGGATATTATTTCGACTCGCTCCAAGGCATTTCAAGCATTGGAACGCAATTTGGAAGATCTGTCAATGGCAGAACTCGTAGATTTCATTCAAAATAATCCATCGGTGTTGAAACGTCCGATTATTGTGAATGAAAAAAGCTTTGTAGTAGGATATGATGATGACGAGATTACAGCTCTTGTGCCGCAGCATTTGCGTGCTTTGAGTGAGCAAGCATGCGGTACACAATGTCCGAATTATGCAATTTGCGGCAAGTTACGAAAAGCAAATGAAGAAATTTGTGACTAAAATATAAAGAAGCCAGCCGTTGAATTTAACTGTAAATGACCTGGGTTAGCTCTATTTTTAATCACTTAAGAATGATAAAACGCTGTTTTTGATGTTCGAGCTAAAAAAAATCAAAAAAAGTAAAGAAAAAGATTGACAAGAGAAAGAAGAGTGTTGTATCATATACG
>CANOSP010000034.1 GCA_947569705.1 uncultured Erysipelotrichaceae bacterium | reverse complement strand
AAGACTGATTTCCACTTGCATCACATTGAAGTGGAAGTTACTTTTGCACTTCACCGATTTTTTATGAAATACATTTTTTGATATGCAAATAATATATTGATGTCTAAAAGTAGTATAATTAAAAGTACTACAGAAATTTTGCTTGTGATTTTTACCTTACGTAATAAAAGGTTGAAATGCATTAATTTTTAATACTGCATAACAACCTTTTTCATTTATTACGGATCAATCACTGTCGATGTTTTCCGATACCGACTGCCTCATTCGCAAGCCTTGTCCATGTACTGTGTTTTATAATCAGGTAGTATATGTTATTCTTGTAAGTCACCACAATCTTGATTTATAAAAAACGCTATGATATACTTACATAAAGCAATCTGAAGGAGGATTTCGTTATGACAACTACCGAATCATATGATTTTATACAGGGCAAAATTGCAACAATGAAAAGAGATTATCCATCTTTAAGAAATAAAACTGATGATTATGCTTTCACAGCTCTATGTGTAAGGGCTGTCTTTTACAAAAATCCGGCAATTGATTTTAATGAGCAAATCATTTCGGATTTCATTGTTGATGGACAGTACGATGGTGGAGTCGATGCGCTTTTATTAGATCCAAATTCAGAAGAAGAAAACCTTATCTTAGTGCAGTCAAAATTTTATAAAAATATTACTTTTGATAATGTTAGAGATGCAATTCAAAAAATTATTTTGTTTTACAAAGATATGGAACGAGGTGACTATCAGAATGTAAATACACAAGTACAAAGAAAATTTCTTACATTAAATGCAGAATTAGGAGATGATTCTAAAATTAAGTTTGTCTTTTATACAAGTGCAAAGAAAAACAGAATAAGAACAGATCGTATTGAAAAACTTGTTAAAGAGCAGTTTCAAGGGAATGAACGGTTTGAAGTTGAACTTTATTATGTGGACGAGCTTGTTGATGAAATTAAAGAACTAGAATCTAGAAGACCTACAGTCGAAAGCGGCATTATTAAAATTGATGAGCCGAATAATTATCTGGAATATGGTGAGTACGCAGTTATTGTTAATGTGTCAGCTTTCTCAATCAAAGAACTTTATGCATTACATAGTACAAATCTTTTGTCAAGGAATTTGAGATACTATATTAGAAAGAGAGATATTGACCTTTCAATAAATGATACAATTAAAAATGATCCAGATCAATTTTGGTTTCGAAACAACGGACTTACAATTGTATGTGATAATTTCAGGGTAGATGGTAAAATGGTTCACCTACAAGATTTTTCTATCGTTAACGGTGGTCAAACAACAACGCTTCTTCATAAAAGTAAAGAAATTACTCGTGAAAAAGATTTATTTTTGCCTTGCAAGATTATTAGAACTATAGGAGATGATAGTGATGAAAAGAATCATTTTATATTAGATATCGCAAAAGCTACAAATTCTCAAAAACCTATAAAACAAATCGACTTGAAAGCAAATGCTCCAGAGCAAGTCAGATTTTCTATTTCTATGAGAGAAGTTGGAATTTTTTATCAAACAAAACGAGGTGAAACTGTTCCAAGACGCTTTAAGGACGATTATAATAACTCTGATCTTGCGCAGGTGGGAAAACTATGTTTAGCTGGTATATTTCAATTACCTGCTACTAGTAGAAGTAAGCCATCATCATTGTATAACGACAGATTCTATACACCGATTTTCCAAGGCGATCACAAAAAAGTAGCAACAATCACGAAGGAGTTATTATATGCGGATTATTACTTTAGAAAGAAGTATATTAAAGAATTTGATAGAAAGCATGAAAATGATGTTATTAGTCCTATCGCATTTGCACATAACGCACGCACGTTGTGTATCGCATTTGCGTCACTCGCAGCAAGATATAAAAGTGGTAATCTTGACGCAGATAAATTAAGGATTTTCTTTACACATTGTTCTGAAAATAAGGGTTATGATAACTATCTATATGATATTTTTTCAGATATTGGTGAATGTAATAGTTTGTTCCCCAAAGATTTATTTAGAAATAAAGATGATTATGAATCAGTGCTAGCATCATTATTTGAAACAATTATTATGTCAGGTTTTAGATATTATCAAACTGTATCTAGAGGTGATGCATCTCTAAATGAAACAAACTTTTTAAAAAATGATCAAAACTATTATGAAATATTAAAAACAGATTGGTATGATATATCAACAAGAATTGATGATATTTATTAACTTTACAAAACAGTATGATAAATTAAAGCACTTTAATTATAAGTTATTTCTGCTTTATCGTAAAGGTCAATAGAATTTCAATAATTTATCATAGTTGCTCTGGAAAAGATTATATTTAAGAATTTTTTTGAATTTTATTGGTTCAAATGTTATAATTTTTCTATTATCGTGTGTGATATCTCATACTGATTTACATCTTAGAGTACATATACAAGAATGAACGAGAACGCCTTAGGGTGTTCTTTTGGTAATGTAAATTAGTGTGTGATTTAAGAAATGACGCTTTAAACTAGTGCGTGGTTAAAAAAGAAATAATAGGTGGATATGAGTACCAATAACAAATTTAGAAATAAAAATGGAATTTTATGAAACTAGGTTGTATAGACTATTTGTTTCCAAAAGGTAAGACAGGAAGAATATGATATAGAATGTATTTGATATATAAAAAATACTAGTAGGGATGAAAAACAAAACAGAAATTCTTCCTAGAATTACGCGATTCACAATCATATACATCAGATACAGAACAATAATAAAAGAAGACATATGCATAAGTTTTACCTTATGCGGATCTTTATTCATGGAATACTTTTACTAAAACATTGAGAAATAAAATTTGATTTTCAGAAAAATGTGATTTAGTGATACTATTTTTTCAGAAAAATGTGTAAAATACAGGCCGATAAATTAGGGAAAATGTGTAAACTATAATTGGCAAAAAGAATAGGACGGGGTTCTCTTGAAATGCAAAGCAATACAAAACTATATTGACAGGATCTTTTCAGAATACACATTCAGCAATGATATTGATTTGGTGATAATGAACATATACTGATGAAAAATCTACATCAAAGTTCACAGGCAATAGTACAATGATGCATCGTCGTTAGATATGCAACAGCACACGTTATGTAGGGAATAAAGTTATCAAGCAATTTTTATTAAAAGAACTAAGCAGAACTTCTTCCTAGTATTTTCGGTTTACACAAATAGATACTCTCAAATAATTCTAAAAACTGTTACACACGCTGATGATTTCGTGTATAACAGTCTTTTCATTTATTACGGATCAATTACAGTCGATGTTTTCCCGATACCGACTGCCTCATTCACAAGTCTTGTCCATGTAGCACATCCGGCAATACCGTCAGCGGTTAAACCGTTGTTGCGCTGATAGGAAATCAAAGCGTTGCGTGTATTATTGCCAAACGCTCCGTCAAGAGTATAGGTAGTATAACCTAAAGCATTCAGTGCATCCTGCAACACAAGCACATAGATACCGCGCGAACCGCTTCTGACGACCGGATAACCGGCAGAACAAGCAGGTCTGCCATAGCGTTTGTCAAAGTGTACCCATGTCGGTGTCATGCTTTGCGGTTCTACATAACTCCATACGCCGAGATTGTTCGCAACATTCCAAATCCGATTGCGCTGTGCCGATGAGAGTGCCTGTCCGACATCAAAGGCTACTCCGGCATAATGCTGCGACTGGCGCCCGTGTCCGCCTTCCCATATACGTTTAAACGCATACCGGAAAGGAATCGGTGAACCATAGGTTCTTCTTGTCGCATTCCATGCTTCCATAGCCGCATTTGTGGTCCACAATACCGAAGAACCGGAGCTGCCTCTGAACTCACCGATAAGCATCGTTCTGCCATAGGCATAAGGCATCGGATCAGATTCATTCAGCCGATACACCTGTAAAGCTTGTGTATATACATCATATACAATGACCTTAGCCATATGTTTCCTCCTTTCTTTTCATCCTATGAGATACTAAGAACTTCCGTATAGGTAATGAATCCATTTCATCATGTTAATTTGATATTGTCTTGCCTATAAAACTTAAACATCAAAATATTATCTACTGAGAAGAGTTAACGCAATATCAAATAGATAAACATTCAATTTATACGCTGATTGCATATTCGCATAACTTCAAAATATCCATAATGAAAGAGGATGAAAGATATGATATAATGTTTAAAACAAAAACAGAGAGGAGTGTACAGTATGAAATACAAACTGATGAATAAAAATATAGAAGTCTTAGACTTTTTATATGATAAAGAAACACACACAATCACTAAAATTATACGTATAATTCATCCTGAACATGCTCCTTTAGGAAGCATTGAATATAAAACAGGTATTACCAGAAAAGCATTAAATAACTGGTGGAAAGATCGCTCCATTCCTGCTTCCAGAAGTAGATTTAAAGAAGTAATGGCAGAAATGGATATTCATTCTTCCGTAGAATTACTTGAAAGATGCTTTGGTCTTAGTTTAAGTGATCAATACTGGGTCAAAGAAGAAAATTCAGATATAGACTGGAAAGATATTAATTTTTTTGAAAATGACTTCAGCGAAGATATGGGAAAACTGTTAATGGGACAAATTGTTTACTCAGATGCTTTAGATATTTTCAGTCCGGATAATTCAAGCGACGGAACTCTAAAGAAAAAATGGAAAATTATAAATGGTACTCGTTATCTTGTAAAAGGTGGAAACAGCTTCAATAATCAAGAGCCTTTTAATGAAGTGATTGCGACAAGATTATATGAATTGATTCTTAATAAAGAGGACTATGTTCCTTATCATTTGATTCAGGAAAATGATACATTCTATTCAGCTTGTCCTACTATGGTAAATACCGAAGAAGAACTTGTATCTGCATATTATATTGATCGAATGATTAAGCAAAAGGGCAATGACTCTTTATATCATCATTTCTTAGAATCATGTAAGACCTTGAATATACCTAATGCGAAAATGCAAATTGATAAAATGATCGTATGTGATTACATTATTGCTAATTATGATCGGCATTATCGTAACTTTGGTGCGATTAGAAAAACTGATACATTAGAATGGAAATCCATTGCCCCGATTTTTGACAGCGGAAGTTCTTTATGGGCTACACAGCCAACATCGGCAATCGGCAGTACCTATAAGTGTAAACCATTTAAAAGTTCGCCGGAGGAACAGTTAGATTTAGTAGATGACTTAGCTTGGTTAGATATAACAAAGCTTATAGGCTTTGAACTAGAGGTTGAAAATATATTGAGAATGAATCCGCTTTTAGATAATGCAAGAATAGAAGCAATCATTCAACAGGTGAGGTTGAGGATAGAAAGAATTGTAAATTTAAATAGCAAATTGAAAGATAAACTTTCCCGTACTGAGTAGAATATATCCGAAGTGCTGAATCAAGTATAATAACGTATAAAGGAAACAACAGTTATATTGTTTTTATTCCGTAATGATTTTATTGATTGTAGTAAGCACACGATGAATATTTGATTATTTTAGAATACATATGAATAAATAGTGTAATATCCGGAAAGATAATGCTTATATTGAAAGTAATTTAATGTAAAAACGATGATGTAAACCTTTTGAAGAAAGTGCAATGTAAAGGATAATGACGATTATTATCCGTTAAATTCTTGCGAAGATGCTATGATAAAAGAAAGGCGGTTTTTCAATGAAATATATTTTTACTGATATGGACGGTACACTCCTACACAGTGATAAGTCACTTCCCAAGCAGCTTTTCCCTTTATTAGACGAGCTGCAAAAACGTGATATTAGTTTCGGAATTGCCAGCGGAAGACAATATTATAACCTTTATGATCAATTCAGGGAATATGCCGATCATATGTTGTTCATCGCTGAAAACGGTGCTGTGATGTTTGAAGGAAAGCAATGTATTTATCATAATGAAATAGCCTATGATATGCTGGATGAACCGGTGCAGCGAATTCGAGAGCTGGATCATGCGTGGTGTGTGCTTTGCGGTATTCAGAATGCCTATGTAGAAAACGACAATGTCGAGTTTTTAGAAAACTGTCGTATGTATTATCGCAATTTACAGCTTGTTGATGATGTGATGGAAGCCGCAAAGCATGATACGATTTGTAAAATATCAATCTATGACGCCATCGACAGTGAAACACATACAAAGGCTAATCTGAGCGGTCATGTTGATCAGTATCATATGGTGACGAGCGGGAAGCACTGGGTGGATCTTACGAATCCAAATGTGAATAAAGGAACCGCACTGGCCTATCTAAAACAGTTGAAAAATATCGATCCGCAAGATATTATGGCATTCGGCGATTTTATGAATGATTATGAAATGCTTTTGGAATGCACAGAATCCTATGCTCCGAGCAATGCCCATCCGGATATTTTAAAGCTTGCTCGCTATCATACCGCAAGCAATGATGAAGACGGTGTCATACAGGCAATCAAAAACCGATTTCAAATCAAACTCAAGGACGATTAAATTAAGAGATGAAAACCATCTCTTTTTCTATGAATAAGATACAAATGGGTATTTGTGATAGACAGATTCTATAGGTATACATACGGTATATCAAGGGGGAATGTCTATGACTTTGCAAGAAGTAAAGCTGAATACCAAGGCTATCATCAAAGAATTAAAGGTTCAAGGCAGTATACGCAGAAGACTGTTAGATTTAGGAATTTTACCGAATACCGTAATTGAACCGGTTCATACATCACCGTCAGGCTATATGCGAGCATATTTCATAAAGGGAACATTAATTGCGCTGCGAGACAGTGAAAGCAGTGAGATTATTGTGGAACAAAGGGGGTAGGGTATGTTTAGTAAGCTAATGGCAGTAAATGAACAGTTAAATGAGGCCTATTTAAATGAAAACAAAGGTTATACCATTGCATTGATCGGCAATCCTAATGTCGGAAAAAGCACGGTGTTTAATGCTTTGACAGGAATGCATCAGCATACGGGGAATTGGCCCGGGAAAACCGTAGCGCTGGCACGCGGGAGCTTTCTTCATCATCAAAAATCACATGAAATGATTGATCTGCCGGGAACCTACTCATTACTGGCGCATTCTCGTGAGGAAGAGGTAACACGTGATTATATCTGCTTTTCACCCTGTGATGTTTGTGTTGTAGTGTGTGACAGTACGTGCTTAGAACGTAATCTGAATTTAGTGTTACAGACCTTAGAAATTACTGATAAGGTAGTTATATGTGCCAATCTTTGTGATGAGGCTGATAAGAAAAATATCATAATTCATAAGGAAAAACTGGAACAAGCCTTAGGGGTTGAGGTCGTATTAATGAGTGCGAGAAGCGCTGTCGGTTTAGATGAGTTGAAAGAGGCAGTGATGCGATGTGGAATGAAACAAGGGGATACGCATCGCCCGCCTGTTGATTATCCGCCAATGATTGAGCAGGCAATCACTCATATCAGTAAAGTGATTCAAAAAAAGCAGCTACAAGAGCGATTTATTGCGATTAAACTGTTGGAAGGTAATCAACAATTCTATCAGTGTGTTAAAAATAAAGAAGCAGTTCAAACGATTGTTGAACAGGAAATTATGCAGTTAAAGAATTGCGGTGTTTATGATCAATTAGAGGATTCGATTGTCGATGCAATTAATCAAAAAGCTTTACACATTGCGAATGAATGTATTACTTATCAACAGGCAGATTATTATGAAAAAGATCGTAAAATTGATCGGATAGTTACACACAAGGTGTGGGGTATATTATTGATGATTGCATTGCTTGGTCTCATTTTTTGGATAACAATATCGGCTGCCAATGTACCGAGTGAGCTGTTGACTGATGGTTTTCATATCATCGAAGGTAAGCTGAATACGTGGTTTCATGAGATCGGTATGAATGAAACAGTGCGAGCGATTCTGATGGATGGTGTGTATAAAACATCGGCTTGGGTCATATCGGTTATGTTGCCGCCGATGGCAATATTTTTTCCGTTATTTACGATTCTTGAGGATTTCGGTTATTTACCGCGCGTAGCGTTTAATCTTGATGGTTATTTTCGTAAAGCGAAGGCGTGCGGGAAGCAGGCACTTACTATGAGTATGGGATTTGGTTGTAATGCTGTCGGTGTCAGCGGTTGTAGGATTATCGATTCACCGCGAGAGCGCCTGATTGCAATCTTGACAAATAATTTTGTTCCTTGCAATGGTCGCTATCCAACTTTGATTGCGATCATTACGATGTTTTTTGCCGGTATGCTGGCTGCACCTTGGAGCGGTATTGTATCGGCACTGCTGTTGACAGGTACGATTTTATTGGGAATTATTCTAACCTTTTGGGTATCACGTCTCTTAAGTATGACGTTATTAAAGGGCGTACCATCTGCTTTTACATTAGAGTTACCGCCGTATCGCAAACCGCAGTTCTTAAAAGTAATTGTTCGCTCTATATTTGATCGTACGTTGTTTGTACTCGGTCGAGCAATCAGTGTCGCTATTCCTGCCGGCGCATTAATTTGGCTGTTTGCGAATATCACGATACAGGATCAGACATTGTTGGTGATCATTTCTGATTTCCTTGATCCGTTTGCGCGACAATTAGGACTCGACGGAGTAATTCTGTTTGCGTTTATTCTAGGTTTTCCGGCAAATGAAATCGTTGTTCCGATTATAATTATGGCATATATGTCATCGTCATATATGATGGAAATGGATAACTTAGCAGCTTTAAAGGATTTGTTGGTAAGCAATGGATGGACATGGGTTACCGCTGTCTGTACGATGCTGTTTTCACTTATTCATTTTCCTTGTGCGACTACGCTGTGGACGATCAAAAAAGAAACCGGCAGTTGGAAATGGACAGCATTGTCATTTGTGATCCCTACGGCAGTCGGGATGATCGTCTGTTTCTTGGTCTCACATATTGCCGGTTTATTTATATAGTAAATTCCTTGAGTAAAAGAATGTCCTTGAGAAAGAGGGCATCTTTGCTGTTTTTTGCTAAATGAATATGAAACTCAAAAAAGCAGTAAGTCAAAGTATAGTATAAAATCATGATGAACAATGGCAACGAGGTATCCTCAATTGAAGATTACCGATAGGTCTAACTTTGCAGTACGTTAATTATAAGGTCTACTATTTCGTTTCGATAATGTAACTAGGGATCGTTGCATCTGTTATACTGATTTTCTTTATTAGAGAATTCAGAAAGTAGTTTAAGTAATGTCTTTGATTTATGATAAAAAGGAGTGAACTGCAGTTCACTCCTTTTCTGTTGGCCTACTTACCATTTCGACACCTTTATTATAAGCTTATTTCTGAAAAAAGCAATTATTTTCTATTTGGTTATAGAGATGTTTCGTTTAAATCATACTTTTATAGTTGGAAAACGGGTTAATTCATTTGTTATATGATTTTGTATGTTTTATTGTGCGAGTTATGGAATTTTTATGTTCTTATGAGATGAAATTATATCAAGGATCGTACTTGATGTATAGATGTAAGTTTTGCATATGATTTATAAAAATGTAAATTTAGTGCTAAACATTCATGAATCGGCAATCCTTATATGAGTGTTTTTATTATATGAACTAAAACCACCGGTAGATATAACATGGCAGAACATATTCAAGTAGCGCACCATTGTGTTTAATTTTTTTAATGTAAGCAGAATTTTTGACACTAGTAGTTATTCTTCTGATTATCATAGAACTAAAGAAATATGATGTATTGAAAGAATATGTAAAAAAGGAAGGTGCTCCAACATCTTCCTTTTCTGTTGCAAGCGCATCATTGTGCTTGTTCTGTTCGTCATTATTATATGCTTAATATTTGGAAAAATCAATTCTTTTTCATTATTTTTATAGATTCTTGTTAATAATGATGAAATAGTCGCCACAAGAAAAAAGGCAAGAAATGAATTACTTACCTTGTTCAATATTTTTTTCAAATTCAATGTTTGTTCCTCCTTTATTTTTTAATCTATACTAAAAAGAAACCCTGTAAAGAGTTTCTCTAAAATTATTTTAATGTAATTCAAAAAATTCTACAGACCAACCTTCCTTTCCACATATATCATGTACGGTTCCTACAGCATATCCATGATTTTCTGGACAATGCTCCTCTCCCCACTGAAAAACTTCATCATAATCATATCCTGCATAACCACTATTACCAGTCGAGCGCCACTGTCCGTTAGCTACACACGTTTGTGTTTGATTGTTAGATGGCTTATTGCTTGCCGACGGCTTTGTACTGCCTTGATTTTGTGAAGTAGTGGGCGGAGTATAGTTTGTCTGTGGTTTCTGCTGTTGCGTTTGATTCGGTTTTGCTTCCTCTGGTTTTTCCTTAACCGTAACAGCATATTCTTTTTCCGTTTTGTTTCCGTTTACATCGTATGCGATGATTTTTACTTTGTAACTTCCGGATTTCTTAGTATCAACATTGCTGTCAATCAGATAACCGTTTTTCGTTAGTTTCTTATCATCGCTTTTCTTAATATCGCCATCGATGACATCTTTTACACTTGCAATATTACTTACGGGATCAAACTTATCTCCCTCTGTAATCTCAACCTTTTCCTTTTTCAATTCAATCACAGGACTTATTGTGTCCTTGATCTCCAGCTTTTGTGGAAACTCCTTGCAAGTATCATCAAGACAGACGGTAAATGCTACTTCTATTTCGCCTATTTTTTTTGTATCGAATTTTGCAACTGTTACCTTATTACCATTCGTTGTACTTTGCTTTAACCAATCAATTTTTTCTTGATCCGATCCATATTCTACAACATTATTGTTTAATGTGTAATCAATGCTCACTTTGTTTGATTCATAATAAGCATAGCCACCACCTACAGCAGTTACTAGAACAACACCGGTAACTCCTAACGGTACTTTTCTGTTTTTCAACAACTCTTTCATCATAAACACCCTCTTATACCATAATTATACGCTACAACATTCTAAATAAAAAGCGCGGGTTTCTATTTTTCGTTTAGCAAAAGTAGAGATTACTTCTGATAAAATAAGAATTAGCAGTGTTTTTTTATCAAATGTTTCATCTATCTTTTTTTTATTTGTAATTTGTGATTTTTCTTACATGAGCCAAAAATGCAAAATTTTGCGAAAATCGGTGTTTGAGTAAAGGATGAGTAACAAAAAATGAAAAAAGCCCATAACGATGGGCTTAAATCACTGTATGGTGGGAACGGTGGGACTTGAACCCACACGGGATTTCTCCCAACGGATTTTAAGTCCGTTGCGTCTGCCTATTCCGCCACGATCCCATTTGCTGGAGGTTCCGACCAGATTTGAACTGGTGATCACAGAGTTGCAGTCTATTGCCTTACCACTTGGCTACGGAACCATCTATGGAAGCACTGCTATAATATTATATACTAAATTGAATAAAATGCAACACTAAATGATGAAATTTCTTAAATTTTATGGCAAATTTCCATCTGCCCCTTATCTATACCGTATATAAACCTATAAAACAAAGGTCATTTTGTTGATTCCGTCCACGGCTAGAGTATGAAAACTGTGATGATGGGATATGCTAAAGTTATGTGAGGTCGATGAAATGGAAACACTAACATTTGAACAAATCAATCAATGGCACGATGCCTATATTCATAATCCGCTGCAGACTGCGATGCGCCATGCTGTATATAACAATCCCTTGGATCAATGCGTGATGGTACAGGAAAACATGACGAAAAATCAAAATCATTTTTCAGTTGAAATTAAGACACTGCCGGCTGCGGATCAGTTGACAAGCGGACGCTGCTGGATATTTGCCGGATTAAACATTCTGCGTGAGGAAATAGCGAAACGCAACCATATGAATCAGTTCGAGTTATCACAAAACTATTTGGCGTTTTATGATAAACTGGAAAAGATACATACATTTACTGAATTGGCGATAGAGATGAAGGACAAGCCGATCGATGATCGCACTTATGTTTGGCTGGTTTCAAACGGTGTACAAGACGGGGGACAGTGGGATATGTTCGTTAATCTTGTGACCAAATACGGAATCTTGCCGAAAGATTATATGCCGGAAACCTATCAAAGCTCGAATACTGCTACGATGAATCTGTTAATTAACTCTCGCTTGCGTAAATATGCACAGGAGGTACGTAATTTGGCTTCCCTGCAAAAGGAAGATGAAATTATCATGTTAAAAGCTGCTGTAATGCAGGAGATGTATGGTTTTTTATGTACCTGCTTCGGTGTACCGCCTAAAACTTTTGCTTTTTCTTATGCCGATAAGGACGGAGATGTACATCATATGAAAGAGATGACACCGTTAGAATTTTACCAAGATCAAATTACGATGAATCTTGAGGATTATATTAGCTTAATCCATGCACCGACAAAGGATAAGTCGTTTCATCAAGTGTTCCAAGTGAAGTATTTAGATCATGCCGGCGGAAAGGCTGTACGCTATCTCAATGTTGAAATGGAAGCGCTGAAGCAAGCAGTAATACGTCAGTTAAAGGCAGGCTATCTTGTATGGTTCGGCAGTGACTGTAATCAGTTCAATGATAAAAAAGGCGGCTTTTGGGATGATCGATCATTCGATTACACCACCGCATTTGAAATTGATTTTGCAGTTGATAAAGAAACTGCACTCGATATGCGAGACAGTACAATGAATCATGCGATGGTACTGAGCGGTGTTGATATCATCGATGATAAACCGATAAAATGGAAAATCGAAAACAGTTGGGGAGCGTCAACAGGGCATAACGGATATTTCATTGCCAGTGATTCATGGTTTGAGCGTTTTGTTTATCAATGTGTCATTCACAAAAAATATTTAACTAAAGAAATGCTTACGGATTTAGAAAAGGAACCGAAACTATTGGAGCCATGGGATCCGATGGGAACACTGGCTGATTGATGAGAGAATAATCGGCGGTTGTCCTAAAAATAAGCAAGCTGATAAGTGGATCTATAATTACTATATAATTGTAACCAAAGACCGGAAAGTGAATCAGCCGGTTTTTTAAATCTTATAAATATTTAAAGCTTAATCGAAGTATCGTCAAATCAATACTGTGTATATGTAAAAATCGCTTCCTCATCACTATGAAGACCGTTGGGATCAATTTTCATCATATGGAATCAAATAACTATAAAATTTTTTTACTCTGTAAAGCTGATATGGTACAATAAAACCATATGATATAGTGCTTAGATCTAACATAAGCTAATTAAGTACCAAAATTTTATGGAAAAAATGAATAAAAAGGGGTATAATGTAATTGAGGTTACTAATACCTTCAACAAGGATGTTTCTTATTGAAGCGTCAACATTTTGATTCGTGATAAGAAAGGGTGCGCTTTCGAGTTGCAGTTTCATACAAAGGAAAGTTTTAAAATCAAAGAGGCAATCATAAACTGTACGAAGAATGCCGATTGGATACAACAACAATATAAAGGAAAAATGAATTAAACTCCATAGTGATTAGAAATTCAAAAGATATTGCAATGCCACTTAATTTTGACGAGATGGAAGATATAAAAAGATAGGAGGTTGCTTATGAAGAAATATTACTTGGCCTATGATAACGAGTATGTTGTTACAAAAGAACAGGCTGGAGAACTGCCAAAAAAATATGACATGGCAAGAAAGCAGCGGATTGATGATCCTGAATTATGTCATATTTATTCTGGAGATATGCCGGTAATAAATATCACAGAGCAACAGGCCATGGAAATAAATAAAGGAGAATTAGATGCAATCACTCTTAGATAAGGCACTGTCTATTGCAACCAAGGCTCATACAGGTCAAAAGGATAAATGTGGCGTTGATTATATCAGGCATCCAATTACGGTAGCATCCTATGTGAAATCAGAAGAAGAAAAGATCGTGGCATACTTGCATGATGTCGTTGAGGATACCGATGTAACTCTTGATGATTTAAGAAGTGAAGGCTTTAATGAAAGCGTCGTATTTGCTATTGATTGTCTTACCAAAAGAGATAACGAATTGCTTAATGATTATCTTTCAAGGGTTACGCAATCACCGCTTGCTTTAAATGTGAAACTTGCAGATATGAAACATAACTCAGATGTTACAAGATATCAAAATCCAAAACCATGCGATATAGAAAGATGTAAAAAGTATAAAAAGCAAATAGAAACATTGAAAAAGATGAGTATTCAGAAATGAGTGCTTTTTCTCCTGTATTGAACAGGAGTTAACGGTAGTGTGTAAAAATTTGTGTAAACCTTCAAAAGTAGTATGATAAAATATATGA
>CANOSP010000033.1 GCA_947569705.1 uncultured Erysipelotrichaceae bacterium | reverse complement strand
TTTCGGTACTTCCAGATACATAAGTTGTCCCTTTATCATCTTGATCAAAGGTAATGGTAGGTTCTGTCTTCACTACCTCAAACGAAGTACAAACTCTTGTATCTTCATTCGGTGTTTCCGGATAACCGTTCGCATCTACAGAATTGATACAGAAGCTGTAAGTACCTGCTTTCAATCCATCATTTTTTAAATCAGGCGCATCATTTTTTATTTTGACATACAGTGTAGTATCACTTGAAGCATCCTCACTGTCCAATCCGTCAATTTCAAAATTTGCATTATTTTCCAATGTATAGGTAATCGGTGTAACACCCTTTGGATCTAAATCTATCTTTCCTACAATTTGACCTTTATTCACATTCTTACTGAATTCATAATCACCTAACGTCGCACCGCTTTGCGGCTGTTTTGTATAAGTGATTTTATGTGGATTGACAATTTCTAACTGTCGTATATTAGAAAACCCTGAAGCTGTAGTGATTCTGTTTGAATTTTTAATTATGGTTTCATTCACTAAAGCAAACTCATATTCTCCCAGCTGCATACCTTTGGTATCAAACTCATAAGAGTTATTTGATGCTTTGGTAAATACTTGATAGAATCTTTCATTCGTTTTCTTGTTGAAAAAGATTGCGGAAATATACTGATCAGAATCCGATGCTGTTGCCTGAAATTCAAACTTAACTTTGTCCCCTAAAGCTACTTTATTGACTGTTTCTCCCTCTTCATTCACAATCCCTTGAAAATTTACTGTGCCGTTTTTGGCATCTAAATAGCGAACCTTAAGACTGTCGGCTTCAGAAAAATTGTTCGCAACAGTTTTTTTAATTACGGTAATATTGTCCCTGTTACCGCTCAAGCCGCTTGGCAACATGAAAGCAATGTTAGATTTATCCAACAAAGCAAAAGGACGTACTTGTGCAGAATTTTTTCTTCCTTGATGAGTTCCGTTTGCTAATCTGAATCCATCGATTTTTACTGCACTCGCTGAATCATAAGGATATCTTGCTTTCAACGACAGACCTGAATTAGGTAGATGTGCATAAACCGCAAGATTATATCTGTTCGCATCGCCTACAACAGTACTGTCACCGCTTCTGCCATAGTCCGCAAGCCAATACCAATCATCATGGGGATAATAGGCTGCTTGACCTAATACATCGGTAATATTCAAATAGTCTTTAAAATCCGATCCTCTGGGAATAAATGCATAAGGAAAGCCACCCGCAGAAAAGCTGGTATCCTGCAGTTTGGTTTTTTCAAAACTATTAAAGCTTGATTGAAATTGATCCATTTCATCAAAGATGGGTGAATTAGAATAAGCCGGATTATTTGTGATAAATTTACAGAAAGTAATTGATCCGCCAGAATCCTGTGGTGCATTTTCTGTATTATTACCGCATATCGTCATTGAGCCTATACTCGCGCTGTGCATAATCGTTAGATTGCTTCCGTTGAATACACCTACATCCCAAGTTACTTCCTTGCCCTTATATTCTCCGATCACTATTTTATTTCCAATCGTAACAGAGTTTAAATTTAACCATGATACTGCTGCCTGTACATTTTTGTTTATTTCAATATGAATATAGCTCATTGATAACAAGGTAATAAATACAATTAATAACAGTGCGATTCTTTTCCTCATGTATTTCCCTTCCTTCCTATTATCTATCTATAAAGGTAGACTTTAAGAAATGATCGGAAACACGTCAAAAAACAATGATTTATAAAGAAAAAACATACATTTCTATGAAAGAACCGTATGTCTATAAATGTCTGCTATTTTGAATATTTTACAAATAATATGCATGTTTTTCAATGTTATTCATTATAATGCGGATATGCATCCAAACAACAATAACTGCAGATAATAGAGTGTCGAATTTATGAAAAGGTTCGCACTCTGTTATTTTTGATTCTTTTCAAAATCTTCTGCCCAATGATTATAAGCTTTCAGCTTCGTATAATAGGGGCTGTTTAATTGTTTCAAAAAGTTATAATAAGGAAGAATTTCATTATATTCCTCAGCTGATTTTTGTTCCATTTCCACATGGCAATGCGCCCATTCACGCAATTTATAATAAACTTCTTCCTGTGTATAAGTACCGGTTGTATCGGTATATGTAGCAGCGTTATTAATCACTGTATCACTTGTTTTAGAAATCATCGAAACACCGACACCGCTGCCTGCGGCAACCAATGCCATCAACGCGAGCGCCCCCATAACAAAATGCGGTTCATTCTTTAAAAGATTAAGATAGGAAGACTGCGGTTTTGCATGTAAGAGCTGTACATAATCTTTCTGTATAGAGGTAAGCAACAGCAGCGGCAACGGCATATATATTTTGAAATTATCAGCATCTTCACTTTGTTCCATTTTGCGTTTTAATGCAGTTTTGGCACTGACTAATCGACTCTTTACCGTACCCTCGGGAATCTCCAGTACTTCCGCTATTTCTTTAATCGATAATTGATTGAAATACATTAACAATAAGATTTCTCTTTGATTTTCGGTAAGCTGAGACATCATTTCCATGATCCATTCATGTCTTGATAAATCGCGAACATGATTTTCACCTGACATATAATTGCGTTTTTCTTCAATCGGTATGGTACTGACAATATCGGGGTCTAAAACAGTATATTTATTTTTTCTGAATATTTTATTGCATTTTGACAGTACGATCTGAAGCATCCATTTTTTAAAGTTTTTCGCCTCACGCAATTCTCTGATAGCTGTGCGTATTGTAATAAAGCTTTCCTGTACGGCATCTTGTGCATCGGCATCACAATTAGTTACTTTCAATGCAAAATAATATGCCTGTTTATAAAAGCCTTGGTACAATTCATTGAATGCCAACTCATCTCCTTGTTGAGCCTTTTTTATTAGATTTATTTCATTATTGCTCATACAGATACACGCACCTCTCTTTATAGAGCCATTTTACTCGCAAAAAGAACGGTCTATATCGGAATAAAATTTCGACTTTTTTCTACTTTCTTTGCTTGTCTTAATTTTAACACATTAAATCAAGTTTTATTAATATTTTGCTAATTTATTTTATGTATGAATTGTTATTGCTCCAAACACAGCTATTACATAAAATATTACATGAACTGTAATTGCCGAAAAGAGAAAACAGATAGATTCACTGACCTATCTGTTTCTGTGCTTGTTTGATTATTCTTGTTTATGCATTACTTTATTGTAAATTAATAAGGATACAATGCCTAAGGAAGCGAAAATCATTGTATAGTAAATATATTTATCAGTATAATCACCGGTTAATGCGCCACCGATTGCATATTGATGATTATTGTCGGTATTACCCGGGTAATAAGCACCTTTTACGTCGGTATCCTTCGGATCATGCGGTTCATTCGGTTTCGCTGAATCATTTGGATCAGGTATTTCCATTGTATCATAGAGATATGGTGATTGCGCATTTTGTGTTGGTCTCCATTCCTTTAACTCAATGATATTTTTCTCCGGATAACCGTTTCCGCTGATGTCTATATTGTAATCAGGCTTTCCGTCACCATCACTGTCAATATTCAAATCAGGAATTTCATCTCCGTTACTGTCAATATTGATATCCGCAATACCGTCACCGTCCAAGTCCACATTGACATCAGGAAGTCCGTCCCCGTCAGTATCGATATTAGTTTCTCGCTTAGCATCTTCATCACCGATAGAATCATAGCTGAATGTATTCGATTTATAATCCTTTTTTGGTTTCCATTCATGAAGCTTAACGATATTGACGAACGGTGTCTTGCCGTCCTTAGATATATTCAGGTGCGGTTTAAAATCTCCCTTGTTATCAATGCTAATGTCAGGAATACCGTCATCATCAGTATCTACATTGATTATTGCTTTCACACTTGTGCCTGTACAGTATTCCTCTAAAATTCCATTATCGACATCTTGTTTAACACAAATCGTTGGCTTCCAATCTGATTTTTTTAGAATTACTAAGTTAAGATCAGGTTTACCATCATTGTCTGTATCGATATTCAAATCAGGTTTGCCATCACCATCACTGTCAATATTTAAGTCAGGGATTCCATCTCCGTCGCGATCTCCATTAATCACGATCCATTTACTTTCATCGTTTGGATCTTTCCATTTGATATTTAGATCAGGACATCCGTCTCCATCCGGATCATTGAAATCAGGCTTGCCGTCTTTATCGACATCGACATCAATCTTCTTTAATTCAACTTCATGACAGCTTTCTTTGTTTGTATTTTCTGCGTTATCTGTCGGTATCACACACACTTTATATTTTCCGACTGTTTCGCTGATCGTAATACTTGCTTTCTCTTTTGTCACAGTTAGTGTTCCACTCTTGATTTCTTCTTCAGTTCCATCAGCTATCTTAAATACCTTATAGCTGATTTCCTTGGTGCCGCTAACCTTTAAGTCACCTTTCGCATCACTTGTTGTAATCTCAAATGATGTTCCCGGTTTGAAGAAGATGCCACCACTGAGTTTATTAATAATATCTTGTAGTTTATTGTTTGTATCTTTGGCTTTTATGCCTTTTACCTTTGGCGGTGTCTTATCTATCTTAATAATCTCTTTCTTTTCCTTTGTGATTGCGCCGCTATCCTTCTTCATCCAGAAGCTTTGATTCGTTTCTCCCTCTTTTGTGACAGTCACTTGATTTGGTTTCCATGTGCTTTGATCTAATGACATGTTCTTATATTCATTATGATCACTGATGATGTTTACATCTTGATTCGTCCACTTGCCTTCATATGCGGTGTTGTTTCCATCATCTAATTCTAAATGATACCAATGATCCTCAATATTCTCCTCAGTTATTGTTAAGGTTCCCTCTTTGAATGTAAAGCTGTAATTTGGATAAGCTGTATTTAATAGGTTACTGTCTCCCTTGATCGGATAAGCTCCTGCGTTACTGTTTGTTTTCGCGGTCGTACTCAGCTTGATATCATTCACCTGTATCACATCCTGTACACCGTTCCATGTGACTAGCTGTGATTTGAAATCTTGATAAGTCAAGGTTGGATTCTGTTCTCCCTTCAGCTTTGCCTTATCATCAATGATGATTTCGATCGGTTTCGGTAATACCTGTACCGTTATCGTTTTACTTAACGGCAGTTCTCCGTCTGCCGTTCTCGTTACCTTTATTTGAATGATTGTACTTCCGCTGTACTTCAACGCATCAAACTCCGCTTTGTTTCCTGTTACGGTAGGATTGGAGATATAGGTCGTATTGTCCACCGTAAAGGTATACTGTACATTCGTACTGCTTGAATCATCCTGTAGACTTCGGATCGTGAAGTGATCGCCGTAGATAATTTTGCCCGGTCGATTCAAGGCCAATGTATTCTCATTCGGTCCCATGATGTGCATCATACCGTCTGTTTCTGCCTTGTTGTAGTTGCGATTCCCCGGCTTCTCTACATGCAGCGGAATATCTAACCCATTATTTCCGCTGTAGTTATAGTCAATACTCACTCCGTCATTCGTCCATGCGATCGATGTGCTGATACTGTTATCTATCATTATAAAGTAATCTGTATCTTTCACCGTTACTCCGCCGGCATTACTTGAGATATCCTGTTCATTGATGACAGGCGTTACTGTTCCGTTTCCGCTTGTCGCATAAGTGATTCCCGCAAATGATATCGTTTGATTGGATTTTGTGATATCGATCGGTACCTCGATTGTCTTATCCGCATAGTTTCCGCTCGGATCATGACTTGTTGCCTCTACAATGACCTTGCCTATTTGGCTAGGCGAAATACTCGCATTGAGTATTGTGACTAACCCTGTCTGACTTACCGATATGACATCGGTCGGACTTCCTGCCTTTAAATGATAAGTCACATTGCTTCCCGGTGGATTTCCTGCCGTATATAACTGAAAGGTCTTATTCGGTGCATATACTTCACTGATCGTATTGTATTTATTGCCGGTTTTAGGAAGCTCATTTCCTGCGTTATCTGTATAGATGAAATTCTGTGTTCCCGCTGTGACCGTAAAGGTCAATTCAGCACTTGCGTTGGCCTGTCCTGCAGCACCGTTTTTCTCTGCGACAATGATGACCGTTCCTACTCCGTTGATCGTTATCGCTCCGCTTGTTGGATTCACTGTAATTACATTTGTTGAGCCATCCTTGATCCGATAAGTAACCGGATTATTATTGGTGCTTCCTTTTACAGTCGCATATACGACAACTCCGGTATCTGTTGCCTTCACACTCTTTGTCGTTATCATCATATTTGACGTGCTGTTTTCATAAAACTTCAGATTCTCAGCCGCAGACATACCTACATTGATCGTCACAGGGATTTCCTTGGTACTCCAGTTGTCACTTACCATTACTGTGATTGTATAGCTGTTTACTCCTAAGTTCGCTGTTGTCTTAATAACTCCTGTATTTGGATCAACACTAAAGAAGCTCGCATTTCCTACTCCCGGCTTTAAGCCATATTGATAAGTCGTTGTGCTTCCGCCTATTGTATCAGGTGTTCCAAGTGTTCCTTTTATCGCACCGATGATTCCGCCCGTCTTTATATTCGTATCAGAAGCGGTAAAGGTAGGTATCGTTGTATCTGATGAATTGGCATGCGGTGTCACACTTCCGTCTACTTCTCGGTAGATTACGATTTCTTTTTCAACAAAGGCAGAATTAAAGTTATCATTACCGGTGCTTGGACCATCGTCTACCATAGCCTTTATCTTTACCTTGCCATATGCACCACCTCCTTTATAGGCAATGGCTCCCGTATCCGGGTCTATCGTAATCAAGGAAATATCCCCGCCGCTTACACTGTACGTGATCTTAGTACCTGTACTTGGAGTCGCAGTTGCGGTTTCATTCCAAGCAGTAGCTACACCTTGAACGGATTTCTTAGTCGTATTTGGAGCATCAAAAGCTATTGTCGTATCAGTTTTTTCTACCGTGAATGAAATACAAACCTTTTCGGTCGGATTACCGCTTGTATCCACGGGATCACCGTTCGCATCTACCGCATTAATACAGAATTTGTACGTTCCTGCCTTTAGAACCCCATTCACTAAATCAGGCGCATTACTTTTGATTTTCACATCTAAGCTTGTACTACCGGAAGCACCGCTGTTTAATCCGTCAATTTCAAAGTTTTGATAACTATTATCACCGTTAGTTTCCAGTGTATATGTTAATGGCATTATTCCTTGCGGATTCACAGTAACTTTACCTACTGCCTGCCCTGCATTTACATTCTTACTGAATTCATAATCATTCCCTGCAGAAGCACCGCTTTGCGGTGTTTTTGTATATGCAATCTTATGCGGTTCTATGATTTCTAAAGGCATTAAATCAGAAATCGGTGAGCTTTCCACCGCTAACTGTGAGGAAGCATCATACTCCTCATTAATCACAGCCACTTGATACTTACCTACAGGGATACCGGTCAAATCTACAGTATAATCATTTGTGCCGCTTAAAGTATTACTGCCTAGCTTATAATACTGAATTTGTGTGCCTGTATCATCATATAAGATTACAGACATTTTTGTATTAGTCCCGGTATTCGCATTTACATATAAGTTAACACTTCCGTTTTTTATAACCTTACTGATACTTTTTGTTTTACTTTTATTTTTGATATCTTGCAAAGATGCAGTCAGTGATGATCGAACTCTTAATTTATTTGGATTCAATTCATTGTTTGCGTTGAAATTGTCTGTATCAATTTGATAGTCATGCCATGCGCCGTCGGTATAAGATGTGTTCGCAGAGAAGGTAACGCTATTCTTGTTCAATAATGAATAAGGACGTACATCATACATACTAGCGTCCACAAAAGCAGGCATAGAGGTATACCAAAAACTAAGATTATAATTCATTATTCTCTCAGTCGGATCAAAAAATACATTTAGGTCATATGATTTTACAGGAGATGTTGTATACAAGGGGATATCCAAAGAGCTTTGTACCGCATGCATATAACTATCACCATATACAGAACTATTAAAAAGAGGTATCCCCACATAGCCTTTTAAAAGATAATAAATATTACCACTGCTATACGAACGGTCATTCACGGTGAGTCCCAAGTTTCCACCATCATGAACATCTACTACAGACGGTAAGAAAGGCGTTTTATCTAAAACTGCTGTTTCTTGCGGATTCAACGCTATTGTACTAATTTCATTTTCTACAGGTGCTATAGGACAGTAAGTAAATATAAAAGCACCTTTACTGTTAAAGCGCTTTAAACAATATTTTTCTCTGTCTGCACCGCTTTGAATCGTTGTCGTAACAGGAACGCTTGAATCATATGTTGTCATTTTTGTAATCGGTTTACTGCTCATCAACACATAGCTTCCGTTATTATCGTTATTTCCGATATCCCACACGATTTCATTTCCGTTATACGTACCTAATACAACCTTTGCCCCTTTAGGTATTGTAAATACCGGTGCTGATTGTGCATTTAATATATTTTCTATATTATCTTTTGAATACACATATGCTATAGAAAGACTGCCCAATATGCATAAAACTATTACGAAAATCTTTTTCAACATCTCTATCATTCCTCTCTATCGAAGTTTTGTCTATAAGTATTTATTTCATTATTCTGTATAATAAAGCCGGACGGCTTTACTATCCGCAATCTTTTACCAAGCCGAAATAACTTTTCAAATATAAAAAATATCGGCAGTTATCATTTTCATGCTCTAAGAATCATTTAGAATTCACTTGGTTCAAAAATAATTAAAAAAAATCATAAAAAAGAAAAGAAGCATCGGTAATAACACCGCAATCCCTCTTATCTGCATCTACATATAACCATAAACTAAACAAAAAAATATAAACAACAAACAAATACTAACTATTCAAACACTAACGCAAATTTTCGCTGTGCCAATAAATCATAATAAGTTCCGCCGTGATTCTTCAGCGCAAAATAAATCCGCTTAAGTTCATCCTGCAATTCAGGATCAGCCTCTTGAACCTCAACATAACAATGCGAATGATTGATTAATGTTTCATAAGCCTCTCTGGCATTCATCAACAGCTTTCCCTGAAAAGCAACCGGTTCAAAACGATACTGTAAAGTATCCGCAACCTTAACATCCGCTTCCTTGTCAGATGAAATCAGCGCCATGATGCCGAAAGAAAAAGAAGCAGTCGCGATACTGCTCGAAAGCACCATCGCCAAAGTCATCGGCGGGACACTGTGCAAAAAACGACGAACCCCTTGAAATGCCCGAGCGGCATGTTCCGCAGATTGATGAGACAAAAAATCTCTGCCTAAAGCAACAGCGATAGCCGCTTCCAAACTTGATGCTTGAAAATCAAGCTTCACCTGTTCCCTATGCTCATACTCAGAAATCAAAACCTTAAGCTGAGACTTTGCCCCGGCAATCCGACTTTTCACGGTACCCTCGGGAATCTCCAAGATCATAGCGATTTCCTTCACACTCAGCTGTTGAAAAAACATCAGATCCAAGGTAATCTTCAGCTTATCCGGAAGCTGATCAATTAAGCTTAACAAAACCTCGCGATCACTTTCAAACTTCATATGTTCCTTCGGCAGTAAATAACGTCTTTCCTCTTGATTCTCCGCCATCAGAAGATCATCGCGTTCCGACATAAGTACATCCTTATTCTTACGAAACAGCTTCGTGCACTTAGAAAAAATCACCTTATTCAACCAAGCCTTAAAATACTTCGGCTCCTGTAATTTATGAATCGAACGGTTAATTTCAATAAAGCTCTCCTGTACAATATCCTCCGCATCTGCATCACAATGACAAATACGAAGGGCAATATAAAAAGCCAAATTATGATATTTTTGAAACAGGAATTCAAGCGCATCACGATCACCTTGTTGCGCCATTTTTACATAATATTCATCCTCTGTTTGATTCTTACGATTTATCATACCATTCAGCTCCTTTATATTCATAATATGTGATAATCAAGGTAAAGTCAAGAAATAAATGTTATTTTTTAATAAAACATAAATAATGAAATAAATAAAAAAATGAAAATGATGATATGCGAAAAGGAACATAAAGGGATATACAAGAAAAACTGAAGCAGTCGAAATATGCATAATAAAGCTTCAAAAAAAGTATAAAAACATGCAGGAAAGAAAAAATAAGCACGGATATACACCATGCTTATATGATCAGAATTCTTATAAACAATTATTCAAATAATTATCGTTATGTATTTATGAAACACGCTGTCGATGCTATAAATTCAAACGCAGCTGCTCAAACTCCTGTTGATTAATATAGCCGTTCTCTAAATATGCATACAGATGACGCAGACGCTCTAAATTACAGAAATGGCGCAGTTTTTCCTCTGCTTCTTGATACTCCACATCAATAAACTGACCGATCTCCTTCACAATGCCTTTACAAGATGACTCCTGATCCTGCACATTCATTTCCATCAGCTTCTCTCGATACTCATCAGCCAAAGAATACAACGCATAAGCAGACAAAGAACCATGGATAGCCGAACCGACAAAAGGAAGTGCAGCCAACGCCTTTAAAGACATTTTTTTGCATACCTTTTCATAGAGTTTCTGTCCGATAACACTTAAAGATGCACTGCTTAAAGTCAGCACACCGTCAGCCCCTGCCAACATCACCATCAGCAGTTCCAAATCATCATTTTTGCGATAATGAAAAGAATCTTTTTTGCCGTATAAAAAATACAATTCCTGTGACAGCTTAGCCGCATGATAAGCAAATTGAGCAAAATCAATCGGCAGCAGCAACAAAGTGCCGGCGGTACCGCAAATGGTTGTGGAAAGTGCAATTCCCCCTACATACATGCATCTTTTTTTAATCCACTCATCACTTGCCATCGCTAATACATCAGCGTCAATACAGTGCGCTACACAATCACTCTGTATTGCTTTTTCAATCGTATCAGGCGGACAATAGGCGCTTAAAACTTTGCGTAAAAAGCTGTCTCTGTCGACCTTTGTAATTTCTAAGCTACGTTTTTTCAAATCCATATAATTCTCCTAAAGTTCTTCCTGATAAGTAAAGCCCAATCCCTGAACCTCGGTCGTATCGGTTACTACAACAAAAGCTTCGGGATCAATATGAGTTACCAAGCGATTCAATGCCGGCAGCTGTTTCTTTGATACAACAACCATGATAATCGGGCGATGCTTACCTGTATAACCGCCCTGCGCTTCAATCACGGTTGCGCCGCGATGAACCTCACGATAAACAGAGGATATGATTTCCTCATATGATTCAGAAATAATCATTACATTTTTCGCATCATGACCACCGATGGTTAAAACCTTATTGATCATAATACTGGAAACATAAACCGAAATCAAACCGATCAACGCCGCTTCCAAGCCATAAGCCATTATACCGACACAGACCGTAAGACCGTCGGTAATTAGGACAAGCGTAGGCAAAGCAATGCCTGTATATTTATTAATAATTAACGGAGGAATATCCATACCGCCTGTACTGGCACCGGAACGAAATACAAGACCGACGCCGACACCGACAAAGACACCTGCATAAATAGACGCCAGAATCGGACTGTCCGTTACTTGATGATCCACACGTGCTGAAATCATTGTGACAAATAACGGATAAAAAATCGTACTCAGTAACGTATTAATCGCAAATTTCTTTCCCAGCAGCAATGATCCGACAAGGAACAACCCCACGGTTAAAATACTGATCATCGCATTCGGACTGATGTGTAAAAAAGGCTGCAAGGCTACGGAAATTCCGGCAACACCGCCGCTTAAGATATTCGAGGGCAGTACAAATAAACCAACACCGATAGATAAAATTGCATTCCCCGCAATAATCAGCAGCAAGTCATTAAAAATTTCCTTTTTACGCATTTAAAAAATCACCGCCTTTTTACTACCATTGATTATTATACCACCCGATGACCAAAACATAAACATCAATTTTATGTATTTCTGAAAAGCGGGTTAAAGAAGGTTAAAATACTTACCCTTTAAGACACTTTAAGCCTAACATTCACCCTTTGAGCAAGAACGCCGAGATAATTATTGGCTGAAGAACAGCGGTACTCTTCAATTCACAAAGTGACGAAACATAAAAAAGGCACAGTCCGTTATTGAACTGCACCGTTATATGCTCAGTTGATAAATATCATTATTTAGTTTTATTGATAATATCAGTAAAGCTGTCAGCCTTTAAAGAAGCACCGCCGATCAAAGCACCGTCGATATCAGGGCATGCCATATATTCAACGATATTTTCCGGTTTTACACTGCCGCCGTACTGAACACGCACTGCATCTGCCGCTTCTTTACCGTACATTTTTTCAATTTGATCACGTACGATATGGCAGCACTTCTGTGCATCTTCTTTGGTGGCTGATTTTCCTGTACCGATCGCCCAAATCGGCTCATATGCGATTACTAAGTTCTTTACACAGTTCGGGCATAAATCCGCCAAGCTTCCGCTTAACTGACTGCGAATAACCGCTTCGGTTTCACCTGCATCATACTGTGCTTCACTTTCACCGATACATACGATCGGAGTAATATTAGCCGCAATTAAGCGTTTTGCTTTCTTGTTTACGGTTTCATCAGTATCACCGAACATCTGACGACGCTCAGAGTGACCGATAATGCAATATTTAACGCCGATTTCCTGTAACATCGGAACACTGACCTCACCGGTAAATGCACCGCTGTCCTCAAAATGACAGTTTTCAGCCGCTACAATTAAATTCTTCGCATTCTTTACAGAATCTTGAAGTGCTAAGAATGATGTACCTACACCGTAAGTTGCTTGATCATGGCATACAGGATCCACAGCCTTGATAAACTCAACAGCTTCGGCAATCGTTTTATTCATTTTCCAGTTTCCTACAATAATTGGTTTTCTCATTTTCATTTCTCCTATTTATCAGAAATAACTGCGATACCCGGCAGTTCCTTACCTTCCATATATTCTAATGACGCACCGCCGCCGGTAGAAATATGGGAGAATTTTTCTGCGAATCCTAACTGAATCGCCGCCGCTGCACTGTCACCGCCGCCGATTACAGTTGTCGCATCAGGCAATTCAGAGATTGCGGTACATACAGCCAATGTTCCCTGAGCGAACGGTTTCATTTCAAATACACCCATAGGTCCGTTCCATACGACTGTTTTAGCACCCGCTAAAGCGTTGCGATACAATTCCACAGATTCAGGACCGATGTCCAATCCCATCATATCTTCAGGAATGCTGTTGGAAGGCACAACCTTTGTATTTGCATCTTCCGCAAACTTATCAGCTACAACATTATCCACCGGCAATACTAATTTATCGCCTGCTTTTTCCATATATTCCTTCGCTAACTCGATCTTATCTTCTTCTAATAAAGAATTACCGATCGGATAACCTTTTGCTTTTAAGAAGGTATAAGCCATACCGCCGCCGATTAGAACCTTATCAGCCTTTTTCAATAAATTATCCACAACCGCAATCTTATCGGAAACCTTAGCACCGCCGATAATAGCGACAAACGGACGCTGCGGAGTATCTACAGCTGCCCCTAACATTTTAACCTCTTTTTCTACCAAGAAACCAAGTGCGTTCGGTAAAATGGAAGGAATACCTGCAGTAGATGCATGTGCGCGATGTACGGAACCGAAAGCATCTTCTACAAATAAATCGCCTAAAGATGCCCAATAAGCAGACAGCTCAGGATCATTTTTACTTTCGCCCTTCTCATAGCGAGTATTTTGCATTACAACGATTTCACTGTCCTGCAAAGCCGCAACTGCTTCTTCCAGTTCTGCACCTCTTGTCACAGGAACAAAAGTAACCTTTGTATCAACTAATTCGCTCAAACGATCCGCTACACAGCGAAGATCATTTTTAGCTTTATCTTCTTCTGTTTTTACTTTACCTAAGTGAGACATCAAAATGATTTTTGCCTTGTTTTCTATTAAATATTTAATAGTAGGTAACGCTTGAATAATACGATTGTCATTAGTGATCTTACCGTCTTTACGAGGTACATTGAAATCGCAGCGTACAATCACTCGTTTACCGGCAACATCTAAATCTTTTACTGTTCTTTTTGCCATAATAAAAGCCTCCTTTAATATCGACTCCATTATATCACTATCTGCCCTTTTAGTAAACGAAAAAAGCGCTGCTTTCAAAAACTAAAATGCACTGTTTCAATGAGAATTAAACGCTGTACAAGATGATATCAAGTATAAAATATGTTAAAATATAAAAAGGAGGAAAATATATGTCACAATTCAAAGAGGAATTCATTACCATTTATAAAAATTTGATTCAAAGAGAAGGTGCAGAAAAATTACTTGATTATTTATGCAGTTCACAGTCCGACTTTTTCACCGCTCCGGCAAGTACGCGATTTCACGGATCTTATCGAGGCGGTCTTGTGGAACATTCTCTGAATGTATACCATTGCTTAAAGGATTACTTAGAGCGAGATCGAGTAAAAGAACTGTATCATATGAATTACAGTGAAGAATCATTGGCTATCGTTGCTTTACTGCATGATATTTGTAAAATAAATTGTTATAAAGTCGGGACTCGCAATAAGAAAATAGACGGAGAATGGCAACAGGTTGAAGTATTTGAATATCAGGATGATTTACCATACGGTCATGGCGAAAAAAGCGTTTATATAATTACCGGATTCATGCGCCTTACCCGTGAGGAAGCATTTGCGATACGCTATCATATGGGATTCTCAAACAATGATAACCCTAACAGTATTTCATATACTTTTCAACATTATCCGCTTGCCTTTGCGCTCAGTACGGCGGATATGGAAGCTACTTATTTCCTTGAGCATTAACAGCACCTACAGGATAACCTCACTATGACAGTTACCTTGAATAAAAATTAAACGCAGAGTTTATATCAATAAGCATTACGGCCTAAAAAGATAATAAAGATCAATAGGTCATTATTTACAAAAAACGAAGCAATTTTTTGCATTACGGGTAAATGCAATTTATCTTTGCTTCGTTTTTTTATTGAAATAATTAAATATAATTGATAAAAATAAAAAAAGATCTTATTTATCTTATTAACAATCTTCTGCTTCATACCGACATTTCA
>CANOSP010000032.1 GCA_947569705.1 uncultured Erysipelotrichaceae bacterium | reverse complement strand
CAAAGAAAACAGAACGGGAGGTTGAAGGTATGTGTAACTTGTCACAGATTCATGTGGATGCGGGTCTTAAACGCGGTTTGGCAAAAGGACGCAGAGAGGGACGTAAGGAAGGATTAGCAGAGGGGATTAAAAAAGAAATGATTAAGAATGTAACTACTATCATGAGAAAAACAAACCAAACTGCGGATCAAGTCATGGATTTGTTGGACATCGATAAGTCCCTTCGCCCTCAAATTATCCGTTTTATCAAGCAGCAAAATCAATAACTGCTGCATCCCCAGCTTGACTAAGATAAATGAAAAAATAAAGATAAATGCAATCGGCTGCGATTAACGTATCACGGCCTTTTTCATCTTTGAGCGATCGTTAAGCCCTACCTTTTCGCCGCATAGATTTCATCAAGAAAAAGAAATGCAGAAATAAACTGCATCAAACGGTGAAACCACCGTTTCCGTATCGCACTTAAAGAGCACTTGTGATATAATTAAAGGCGAGGTGATTTTGTGTCGATAATAGATGAATTAAATCCGCAACAGAAAGAAGCGGTGCTGTGCAATGATACCCATTTGCGTATTATAGCCGGAGCCGGAAGCGGAAAAACACGAGTTGTAACTACAAGGATTGCTTATCTGATCGACACATGTCATATATGGCCGAATCAGATCTTGGCAATCACCTTTACCAATAAAGCAGCCAAGGAAATGAAAGAGCGAGTATTTGCCCTGCTCGGCGATATTGCGCGCGGAATCCAAATATCAACAATTCACTCTTTCTGTGTTCGCTTACTGAGAGAAGATATTTATGAGCTCGGATATCCCCGTAACTTTACAATCTTAGACAGTGACGATCAAAAAAGCATTTTAAAAGAAGCCTATCGAGAATACGACATCGATGTAAAAAGCTACAGCTATGCAAATGTACTGAGCTATATTTCACATAATAAAACGCAGTTCGTAGATCCCGATACTGCGATGACAATGGCAGGTACATGGCAATCGGAAAAAATAAAAGCACAGGTGTACGAGTTCTATCAAAAACGTCTTCAGGATATGATGGCATTAGACTTCGATGATCTCTTGTTATTTACTCATCGACTGTTAAAGAATTATGAGGATATACGCAGTAAATGGCAGCGTCGCTTTCAATATATCCATGTGGATGAGTTTCAGGATGTGGATAATTTGCAATATGATATTATCAAATATCTATGCGGAGAGACAACGCTTTTATGCGTAGTCGGAGATCCCGATCAAACGATTTATACATGGCGCGGGGCGCAAGTCGATATTATCATGAATTTTGAAAAGGACTTTACTAATTGCAAAACGGTTATTTTGAATGAAAACTATCGCAGCACACAGGCGATCCTGAATGGTGCCAATGCATTGATTTCACATAATGAAAATCGTATTGAAAAGGAACTTTTTACCCGCAATTCCGGTGATGAAAAGATCGTCCATTTTACAGCGTTGGATGATTATAATGAACCTGTATGGGTGGCATCAAAAATACGCATGCTGCATCAAAACGGCATCGATTTTAAAAACATCACGGTATTATACCGCAGTAACTATTTGTCCCGATCATTAGAAAAAGCAATGCTGGATGCGAATCTGCCATATCGCATTTACGGCGGAATCCGATTCTATGACCGTGCCGAAATCAAAGATGCACTCAGCTATCTGCGGCTGCTTACACAAAGCAATGAAGCGGATCCGAAAGAAAAATATAAGGATTTGGCTGTAAGACGAGTGATCAATTCCCCACGGCGAGGTGTCGGAAATAAAACGATGGAACAGCTGGAAATGATCGCAAAGGAACATGATACGAATCTTTATGAAGCATGTAAATTGTTTCCGGGACAAAAAGGGAAAGCAGCACAGAATATTGCGGCTTTTGTGGAAATGATTGAAGCGTGCCGTGCCTTGCGCGATAGCATCAGTATCGATTTGTTGTTACAGACGGTATTGGAAAAAAGCGGCTATATGCAGATGCTGGAAAACGAAAAAGAAATCGAGCGTATAGAAAATATCAAAGAATTAATGCACGATATGGAACTGTTTATCCAAAATGATCCGGAAGCGACTTTGGATGAATATATGCAGATGATTACATTATACACCGATAAAGAAGAAGATAGTGCAGATGCTCAATTTGTTTCGCTGATGACGATTCATGCGGCAAAAGGCTTAGAGTTTGATTATGTGTTCGTATACAGTTTATGCGACGGCATTTTCCCCAACGAGCGCAGTGTGAACGAAGGCGGCAAAGCAGCGATGGAAGAAGAGCGAAGGCTTGCCTATGTTGCCTTTACCCGTGCTAAAAAACAGCTGTTTCTGAGTGATGCGCAAGGATACAGCTATATGCTGGATCGAGTAAAATCAACATCCGGCTTTGTTAAGGAAATTCCCGAAGAATATCGCGAAGAGGTTGGGGCAAAACCATATACGAATTCTTATCAAGGCGTTCAGCAAATTAAGAAGCAGCAATTCGGAATCAGTGCGCAGGACTTCTTAAAATCACAAAATGTCAGAACGCAGGCACAGAAGCAAATGCCGACAACCGCGAATCAAACAAGCAGCTCCAATCAAAAGCAAGGAAAGCTGCATAAAGGTGATGCGGTGGTACATACTGCCTTTGGAGAAGGTGTCATAGTGAATATCAAAGACGGATTGGCGACAATCGCTTTTGAAGCGAAATTCGGAATCCGCAAAATTATGGCGAATCATCCTTCCCTATCAAAAAAATAGGAGGATTGTATGGAAAAAGAACAAGCAGAAAAAAGAATCACGGAGCTTCGTGAAATTGTAGATCGCTTATCTTATGAATATTATGTATTGGATCATCCCAGTGTCGATGATCGCGAATATGATCGATATTATCAGGAACTGCTGCAGCTGGAAGAAGCCTTTCCGCAGTTTGCGGATGCGAACTCACCGACACAGCGAGTCGGCGGAACGGTATTAGAAGGATTCTTTAAGGTCACACATAAGCGCATGATGCTAAGTCTCGGAAATGCCTATAATTTAGAAGATTTAGAAGCATTTGATCAGCGAGTACGCAATGAGGTAAAGCATCCGCGTTATGTTTGCGAACTGAAAATAGATGGATTGGCAATGTCGATTCTTTATCAAAACGGACGCTTTGTACAGGCAGTGACACGCGGTGACGGTACTGTGGGGGAAGATGTCAGTGCCAATGTAAAAACAATTAAGTCAATTCCGATGAAAATAGATATGAGCGGTGAAGTGGAACTGCGCGGTGAGGTGTACATGCCGAAGCGAAGCTTTGAACAGCTGAATGAAAAGCGAGCGCAAAACGGTGAAGATCTGTTTGCGAATCCGCGTAATGCGGCAGCCGGCAGTATTCGTCAATTAGACTCTGCGATAGCGGCAAGCCGTCGGTTAGATGCTTTTTGGTATTACTTTGTGAATGCGTCCGAATATGATATTTTGACCCATCATGAAGCAATGGATAAAATGGATCAGCTGCATATCCGCACCAATCAAGAACGACTGCTTTGTGATAATATTCAACAGGTATGGGAATATATCCAAACGATGAGTGAAAAGCGTAATTCATTACCATATGAAATTGACGGAATCGTAATTAAGCTGGATCAGCTGTCAGATCAAGAGCGCATGGGCTATACGGTGAAAACACCGCGATGGGCAATCGCATATAAATTTCCGGCTGAGGAAGTATCGACAAAGCTTTTGAATATTGTACTGACGGTCGGCAGAACGGGACGCATTACGCCCAATGCCGTACTGGAGCCGGTGCGTGTAGCGGGAACGAGTGTTTCGGCTGCGACACTGCATAATGAGGATATGATTAAGCAAAAGGATGTCAGAATCAATGATACGGTGATCATCAGGAAAGCCGGTGATATTATACCTGAGGTTGTTCGGTCCTTAAGCGAAAAGCGTGACGGCACACAGGCTCCTTATGTGTTCCCTAGCAACTGCCCGATTTGTGATTCAAAATTAGTACGCTTTCCCGATGAAGCGGCACATTACTGCATCAATCAGGATTGTCCGGCGCGTGTTGTCGAAAGCATGATTCATTTTGCAAGTCGTGATGCGATGGATATTGATACTTTAGGTGATAAAAAAATCGAATATTTTCATAAGCACGGTTTTTTAAATACAATTGAGGATATTTATCATCTGCATGAGCGAAAGAACGAGTTGCTGGAACTGGAAGGCTTTCAGGAAAAAAGCGTACAAAAGCTGTTTGATGCGATCGAGGCAAGCAAAACAAAGCCGTTAGAGGATTTTATCTTCGGTTTGGGAATTCGACAGGTCGGTAAGAAAGCAGCGAAACTTTTAGCAAAGCGCTATTTACAGATTGATGCATTGATGGAAGCTGATGAGGAAGCATTAACGGCACTGAAGGATATTGGCGAAATTACCGCAAAATCCGTTGTCGCATTCTTTGCGGAAGAACGTAATCAGCGATTAATTGCACATCTTCGCTCCCTCGGTTTAAATATGACAACTGAACAAGATACGGCACTGGAAAGCAGCTTTACCGGTAAGACTGTTGTGCTGACCGGAACATTAACGCAGCTGACCCGTAAGGAAGCCAAAGCGATCTTAGAGCGTTTGGGAGCAAATGTCAGCGGCTCGGTCTCCGCGAAAACCGATTTAGTCATCTACGGAGATGCGGCAGGAAGCAAGCTGACAAAGGCGCAGCAGCTGAATGTGGCGACAATGAATGAAGATACCTTTATGGAAGAGGTGAATCAATATGAAAATGAATCATAAGCAGCTGTTTTGCGGACTTTGTGTCGGCGTGTTGCTTTGCGGCTGTACGAAGACAGAAGAGAATATCGATACGATGATCGAAACCAAGGCACTGGAATCCGGTGAATACGGTACGACACTGCCGTTTCAAAGCTCAAATTCCCGACAGCAGCATCAATTACGCTCCGTTTCTTTGGTTGATAATCTTTATATCGGAACCGGTTTATTAAATTATGCGAAATCACATTTTTCCGTCAATAATTATACAATACAGGAAGGTCAGTTTTTGATCTATGATGAATTAAGCAATTTATTAGGCAGGGAATCAGAGAATAATTCCGATGCCTTAAATCCAGCGAGTGGGACAAGCTTCGATACCGGCAACGGCAAGGTAAATGATCCGGTAATCGTCAGGGATATTTACGAGGTTGATTTCATCCGCAGCAAAGAAACAAGAGGAATCGCCTTGGCGCTTGTATTAAACGGCTATGTCGGTGATAAAGAAACAAAAATCAGCGATGATCGACTTCAGGCATTCGGTGAGGAAGCGGCGCGCAAGCTCGTGACTTATCTGCGCAAAATGCCGGAAATCGGTGATTCAATGCCGATTTATATCGCCTTATATAAAAACACTTCGGCGGAAAGTACGCTGCCCGGCAATTTCTTTTCCGAAGCATACTTTGAGGGAAGAAGCGCAAGCTTTTCCTCAATCAAGGAACAATGGGTCATGTTCCCCGGAGAAGAAGCAAGCAAGCTGGACAATTCGACGGTAGCGCAGTTTACGCAGATCAAAAACGCATTTGCGAATTTTCTGCCGGATGATGTCAGTATGATAGGGAAAGGCAAATTTACCGATAACAAATTATCCGAGTTACATATTACTGTGGAAATGTATGCGAAAACAGCCACAGAAGCATTGTCATTGACCCAATATTTAAAATCCTTACTGTCAACCTTCTCCTCATTAGACTATAAGCTTTTGGTTGAGGTGCGCTGTCAGGATATTACGATTGCGACCATGGTACGCTTTATCGGTGATAAAGATGTGGAAGTAAATACATTGTTATAGGAGGAAAACGAATGGATAAGGAATATTTTCAAACACTCGCAAAACAGCTGATGTTTCATATCAGTGAGGAAGAAGCCGAGCAGCTTCAGGAAGAGTTTGTGATTTTACAAAAGCAGATCGCACTGTTAGAAAAAATCGATACGGAAAATGTAACAGAGATGGTCTATCCGTTTGAAGCGGAAACTGCGTTTTTACGCGAAGATGAAATCACACATACGATTTCCCGCGAGGCTGCGTTAAGCAACGCACAAGCGGTAATGGCAGGGCATGTGCATGTGCCGAAGGTGGTGAAATAATGGATATTAAAACAATGAAGACGCAGGATGTAAAAGCACGCGTTTATGATGCGATTGAAAAAGCGAAGCAGCTGCAGCCGAAATTGAATGCGGTTGTGACTTTTATCGATGTCGAGGAACAGCTTGAGGCATTGAAACAAATCCCGAATGATGCGCCGTTGTACGGAATTCCGGTAGTATTAAAGGATAATGTAAATACCAAAGGGATTTTGACAACCGCGTCATCCCGTATTTTAAGTAATTATATTCCGGTTTATGATGCAGCAATCTGCGAAAAGCTGAAAGCGAACGGCGCAATCATAATTGCGAAAGCAAGCATGGATGAACTGGGAATGGGCGGCACCAATCTGTCTGCGTACAGCGGTCCGGTCTATAATCCATACGATACGACAAGAATTTCCGGCGGTTCCAGCGGCGGCAGTGCAGTATTATGTGCGGCAGGAGTCGCTCCGCTGACAATCGGAACCGATACCGGTGACAGTATTCGTAAGCCGGCTGCGTATAACGGAGTAATCGGGGTAAAACCGACCTACGGCAGAATTTCACGCTACGGAATTATTCCTTATGCGTCCTCTTTGGATCATGTCGGATATTTTACGACAACGGTTGCGGATGCCGCAGCGGCGCTTCATGTATTGGCAGGACGTGATGATCGTGATATGACTTCCGGCAATGAACCGGTACCTGCTTATGAAACATTAATTAACGATGATATTCACGGAAAGCGCATTGCGGTGATTGATAATATTATTGAAGCGGTAAAAGAGGAAGCAATCGTACAAAGCTTTGAGTCCTTGCTTACAAAGCTTGAAAATCGCGGTGCTGTCATTGAACATGTGCGTTTAAATGATGAACTGCTCTCCGTATTATTACCGACCTACTTTATTATTGCGAATGCGGAAGCGACTGCCAATCATTCCAATCTTGACGGAATTCGCTTCGGTGTGCGTGAAGGGGGCGACAGTGTAGAAGAGGTAATGATCAACTCTCGCACCAAAGGCTTCTCATCGAATATCAGAAAGCGTTTTGTGATCGGCAGCTACTCACTGTTCGTAGAAAATCAAGACAAGCTGTTCCGTAAAGCGCAAAAGGTGCGTCGTTTAATTGTCAATGAGGTAAAGGCGGTATTGGATCAATACGATATGATTTTAACGACCGCAGCGCCGACCATCGCTCCTCGTCCCGAGGACAGTGTGGATGAAGCATTGAGCGATACTTACTTGATTGCGGAAAATCATATGATCATCGGTAATTTTACCGGTTATCCGTGTATGACCATGCCGTGCGGCTTCGTTTCCGATATGCCGATCGGTATTCATATGATGGCAAAGCCGTACTGTGAACAGGAGCTGTTTAACATCGGCTCTGCGATTGAAGCCGAAACCGGCTTAAAGGGAATCACTGCGGAGGTGAAAGCATGAATTACGAAACAGTTATAGGAATTGAAATTCATTGCGAATTAAAGACAAAAACAAAAATGTTTTCGGGAGCGCCGGTTTCTTTCGGGGCAGTTGCGAACAGCTGTGTCAATGAAATTGATTTAGGACATCCGGGAACAATGCCTTGTGTAAATAAAGATGCCGTGCGTTTGGCAGTCATGGCGGCGAGCGCGCTTCATTGTGAAATTGATCCGTTAGTCAAGTTTGATCGTAAAAACTATTATTATTCCGATTTACCGAAGGGCTTTCAGATTACCCAACAGTTTCATCCGATCGGCAGCGGCGGTTATGTTGAGATTGAAACCGATGCAGGAAAGAAACAAATTCGCCTGAATCGCATTCATATGGAAGAAGATACCGCAAAGCAGTTTCATAATGAAGAAGGCACTTTGATTGATTTCAATCGTGCCGGTACACCGCTTGTCGAAATCGTATCGGAAGCCGATATGCGTTCGGGTCAAGAAGCGGCTGCCTATGTGGAAAAACTGCGTTCGATCTTAAATTATCTCGGTGTCAGTGATGTAAAAATGGAAGAAGGTAGTATGCGCTGTGATGTCAATATTTCGCTTCGCGAAGCGGGAAGCACAGAATTCGGTGTGAAAACCGAAATAAAAAACCTGAATTCGATTGCGAACATCTCAAAGGCAGTGGATTACGAGGTGGCACGTCAAAGTGAAATCTTAAGTGCGGGCGGTTCGATTGTTCAAGAAACGCGTCGTTTTGATGAAGCATCTAAGGCAACCGTATCCATGCGTAAAAAAGAAGGTAATGTCGATTATAAATACTTTCCCGAACCGAATATTTTACCGATTCGCTTAGATGCGGCGTGGATCGCCGATATACAAGCGCATTTGCCGGAACTGCCCGATCAGCGCAAAGCGCGTTATATGAGTGAATACGGTCTGAATGATTACGATGCGAGCGTGCTTGTAAATAATCGTGAACTGGCAGAATTCTATGATGACGTGTGCCGTCATACGAAAGAATATAAAACGGCGGCGAACTGGACGATCGTCGAATTGACTGCCGCATTGAATAAATCGAATCGCAAGCTTGAGGATCACCCGTGTGACCCGAAGCATTTGGCTGATATGATTCAAATGATCAAATCCGGGGCAATTTCCTCTAAACAGGCAAAAACGGTATTTGAAGAAATATTGCAGGGCAAGGATCCGCAGAGTGTCGTTGAAGAAAAAGGCATGAAGCAGATGTCAGACGGTGATGAACTGTTAAAGTTAGTCAATGAAGTGCTTGATAATAATCCGAAATCCATTGAGGATTTTAAAAACGGTAAGGATCGTGCAGTCGGTTTCTTAGTCGGTCAGGTCATGAAAGCTTCCAAAGGTACCGCAAATCCGGCAATGACCAATCAATTAATTAAGCAGGAATTAGCTAAACGATAAGCCTCTCACGAGGCTTTTTGTATAATTATTACCCGGGAAATGATCTCTGTGTAAATATACATGATCATAAATAATTATACATTCTGTTTACCACCTTGATAAATATGTGTTCGATGATATGCCAAAAACAGCTTCCGCTCTTGATTTAACAATTCATACGGTAATTGAAAATCAGTGTTTAGTTGATAGGCATCCGCATTTTTGGTTACGCAAGCTTTTAATGTGCCACTGATCATCAGCTTTCCTTGATCACTGAAGCTGATATATCCTTGATCAAATAAAAAATCATGATTGCGGCAAAGCAGTAATCCGTTGTGATAATCCACAGCCTCATAAATATGCGCACAGTCTCGAAACGGCTTAATATGCGACGCAATTAACATATGCGGCAAGTTGATACGGCACAGCACGCATTGATGCTCGCACTCATGAAACAGCGTATCTTTATAAAAAACCTGCAGTCCCTTGACTGCTTCACGCTCACACGGTACACCGAAAACAGGTAACTGTTTTAAGATGATTTCCATCTGCGGATAGTCGATCACTTTCAGCGTTTCATTTTTATAAGTCAGTGTTTCCTTGTGTTGATCAAGGATATGCTTTGTATAAAAAGCGCATAAACACGTGGAAATTAATAATGATTTATTCACTCTATATTCACCAATTATTGTAAAAATATGATTGCGATATGCTTTATCTATGATATAATTATGATGTTCTGATAGAAAGAGCGATGTCTTTGTCAGGAGTGAAAAGCTGATCGGATCAAAATGCGTAGATAACCATGTGTCGGTGCATGAATGATCCAGACACATCGGAAGCACCCGCTGATATCCCCCGCAGCGGTAAAGGCATTCAAATAATGCCAAGGCTTCCAGCGCACTCGATGAATCTGCCTTCGCAAAAACGGTGGCACATGCGGTCAAATCGATGCCGTTTTCGGTATCTTTTAAAAAATGATACTTACGCAGATAGGAACAAACCTGCGGTAATAAATGAATGGTTTCTTTGTTTTCATCAACTAATTCGTTACGCAGAAGTATTTCTAATTCATCATAAGAAATCGCATGAATTTCAATGATATCTAAGATGGATAAGCATTTTTTAAAAAAAGCTTTATTCAAGTTAATCCCTCTTTTCATGCCTATATTATGTGCATAAACCGAGGAAAAAACAAAAGATTTCGATAAAAATTATTATCAGACAAAAAAATTTTTGTATAATGACATCGTTTGCGTGTATTCGACAAAACAAAACAATTACAATGTAGAAGCATAAGGAGGAAAAACTATGAAAGGACCAGGCATTAAAGATTACTTACGAGTAATACAAGACAAAAAAGCGGAAGCCTTGAAACAAGGGCAGACTGAAATGGAAATCAACTCAAAGGAGCTTCATGCGGAGGTATCACCTAATCATGCGACGATGCCGACCTGTTGTCAAGCAATCTATAAGCTGATGCTTGAGGGAGATGAAATCTTACAGCGACCTAAAGGATCAACCGGCTTCGGCAGTCATTTAACGGTACGTTTCCATTTGGAAAATATGGAAAATCGTGTACAGATGTATCCGGGCAAGAAAAGAGGACGTCCGGCGAAAAGCGATGAAGAAAAATTAGCGGCACGCAGAGCTAAAATGAAACGTAATACCGAAGATCTGACAAATTTAATTAAAGCATGGCTGAATGAACATGGGTGGAGCTATGAAGAAAACAAAGGTGTTTTAGAGGCTTTCAACGGCGATAAAAAATGGGTAATTAACGTACAGGGGATTAAGCGCGGAAGAAAGCAAACATTACCGGTAAAATTAGGTGAAGTGATTAAACATATTGATGATTTGAATACACATTACAGTATGGCTTTTAATGATTCACTTACGTATCGTCGGCAATGGAATGAAATTCCGGCAATGGTAAAAGAGCGCTTAAATATGAGTGTAATTTTAGCCGATAAAAAAGGCAATATTACAGAACTATAATGGGTAAGCTTCATGGGAGGAGATCTTGTGAAGCTTTTTTATATCTGAAAAATGCTTTATTCAAACATCAGTGACTGTTTTGTTTCAAGTTGATTGAATATAAATATTGTATAGGTAAGAATATTTTAATTAAGTAGGCTTTTTGATTGAATGTTTGATCAAGAAGCTTTTTTTATTACCGATGACTTTTTAGAAATATGATTCTGTTTGAATGCTTCATTGATAAACGATTTATCTTACAGGTCAATGACTTTTTATCTGTTTATAAAATGTAAAATTAATAGTCATTAATGAAATATTTTTTATCAAAGCTGTTTTTGTAAAAAACGATTTTGTTTTATAACAGCAGTTTAATGAAAAATGTATAATGATGTAATATAAATGAATAATTGATAAATTTTGTAAAAAACAAGCGTTAATATAGAATGATACGGCTGTTTTTAGAAAAATAATAAAATTTATCTAAATTAGCATTGACATAGAAATGTAATTATACTATCCTAAAATAAAAGGAAGTGATTTTATGAGCGATATGATTTTAGAGGATTTAATCGAACTGGTGAAACAGGGAAATGAACAAGCTTTTCAAGAGCTTTACCGTCGTTTTTATAAAAAAGTTTATTACGCCGCTTTAAAAATCACCAGAAATCAAGCTGATGCGAAGGATATTACCCAAGAGACCTTTATTCAAGTTCATAAATCAATCACTTCATTAAATGATAATGCTTTATTTGTACAGTGGGTGAATCGCATTGTCGGCAGTAAAGCGAGTGATCTGTTTCGTAAGAATAAAACGACGACCTTACCTAAGGATCACGTATTGTTTCAGACCAAGCCGGAAGAGCGAATAGCATTTATACCGGAAGCGAATCTTCATTTTAATTCCGATCATGAATTATTGGATTATTTTATGAATACGATCGATGAGCGTTATCGGACTGTTTTAGTTATGCGTTATTTTTCTGAATTGAGCATTGCGGAAATTGCACAGGCATTGAATATACCGGACGGTACCGTGAAAACAAGATTGAAGCGAGGACGCGAAGTATTAAAGGATTTGATTTCCTCTTATCAAAAACGAGAGGATGTAAAGCTGAACTTTAAAAGTGCCGATCTTACGGCTGTGTTAAGCGGTTATTTTTTGTATGATTATGCCAATACCAAAGTGACAATCCCGTTTTTCCGGACATGGAAAATGAATGTACCGAGATTTCGCTCTTTGCCTTTTTCTACCGCTTCTGTATGTGTAGCTTTATCTGCCGTTATCGTTTTTTGCGGCGGTAAGATTCTACAGCTTTCAAATATCGGTAATGATACGAGTACCGTTTATGAAATAGAGAAAAGCCAAAAATTCGGTCCTATCGCTTATGCGGGTGCTTCTTTAACGAATCCTGAAGATGCGTATTATACTTTGACTTTATTTGCGCATTGTGAGAAAGAAATGAAGGAAAAAGCTTTAGATGATTTGTTGGCAATCAAACCATTGTATGAGGAATTAAAGCGTTATCAAGGTGTCTATTGGCAAATGTTACGCTATCGCGGTTGGGATACAGAGTTTGAACAATGTATCGGTGAATAATATATTTCTTGTTTGTCTTACCGGTGTATTAAATGACGTTTATAAAATCTTTTATATTACTTTTATGTTAGAAACCAATGCTTTTTTTGATTGTTTTATTTCTTTATCTTGCGGCATTTTATTAAAATAAAAAAATTTTTTAAAATAATCCGATATTTTTGAAACCGATTTGAATCTTGTTCCGTCTGATTGATACAAAAGGGAGCAGTCTGCCTTTTCAGTAGCTATTCGTTATGTGAAACGCAAAAGGTTGTTCTTGTATAATCAGAAAATGATTATTGAATAAATGATACTTTGATAAATGTATATTTCATTTGTTTTTATTGAATGACAAGTAATTCAAAGAAGAAAGGAGTTATACGAGATGTGGAAAAAACTGTTCATAATAATCTGTACGTTAACGGCAGGCGTATCGGTTGCTTATGCTTATTATAATTATAATTTAAGTGCAGCGAATATCACATACAGTGCCGGCGGTAATATTACCGGCAGAATTAATAAAATGCCTACAGGTCTTACTTCATCCAACAGTGGTTTGAAGAAGGGTGATAAAATTCTTACGAATGTGGATAATGCATACTCATCTGATAAGCTTGGTTGGCAGTTATTAAGCTATCAAACTTATACTGATTACGGGTGTACTGCAAAAACGACATGTACAGGAAAGCCGCAGATTTCTGCATGGCTCGCAATGAGTGAGAAGCCGATCAATAAAATGAAATATGTGAATTCAACTTCTGCTTTTGAGACAGTATCATACGGATGGTTGCTTGCACAGCATAAAAACTCCAATATATATCCATTGTTGACATCATTGAATCAAACCATTCAACAATCAGCGAAAGATGCCGCGCTAGTTATGCCGCGTAATTTATCGTTTGCTCACGATATATATCGAGATGTTTCAGCGCAGTCTAAAGGTATTCATTATGTGGCGATGCTTGATTTTTCTACTTTCGGCACTCCTGATCTTATGGGAAGCAATGCCTTTTTGCTCGATTATTATGAGTCCTTGGGACGATGGAATGACTCTTATGTAGGTGTAGTATTAGGACAACAGGTAAATTTGGAAAGCCGTGATAAAACCTTTTCTGAAAACTGTATGACATCAACTACTTATCACGATCATGGCGGTGCTATTTACTTCTTATACGGTCTTACGGGTGCGAGCGGTCAAAACTGGGATACAACTTCTAATCGAAATAACGCATACAGTGTGCCGTATGCAGTCAGACCGTCTATTTATTTAAATGTAGAAAATACAGTATTTGCCGTTTCAAGAGGGTCTACAGGAAATGTCGGAAAGGTTCATTTGACACAACTTAAAAACGGTTATACTTCACTGTATGCGGAAACCACCGAAGATAAAGCGAACGGAAGGAATGTGGCGATGAAGCTACGTATGCACAACAGTGCTATGAGCGCACAGCTGACTGATATTAAGCATTCTAACGGTACTTCCATCAGTAAAATATCCAAAAATCAAACTGTTAAGCTGTCAGCTAATGCGAATGCAGGAAATGACGGTGCGGGAGGTACTTATACTTTATCAGTGATTCTGTTTGATGAAAATAATAACTTTGCATACTATAAGCCGTTAGAAAGTGCCAAAGGCAACGGTATATATGAATTCGATACGACAGATGTGGCAGTAGGGAAATATAAAGTCGCAGTTGTGAATGAAGCATATAATGAGTCTTTAACTTCTCCTGCGGATTCCAGTTTGATCAGTAATACGATGCCGTTGGAAATTGTTGAAACGGTGAGTATTAATGTTACTGAGAAGACAGGTTTAGAATTCAATAAGAACGTGAATCAAAATGATGTTGTTGCGACCTATACGACAAATAACGGTGTGGAGCCGATTACTGCAACATTAGTCAGTGATACAAGTGTCAGCGGACATGAAAATGATTATCAATTATTCTCACTTTCTAACGGAAATGTGGTAGTGAAGGGTCCGAACGGATTACCTGCCGGAGATTATTATTTTAAAATGAATGCGATAGACAGTAACGGAGATCCCGTAAACGGAGTGAATTCCGCCACCGTGCATATTGTTGTAGCTAAAACAAAACTGACAGTCGCATTTGATGATTCCAATCAAACCAAGAAGTCTGTGACAGATGCGGCAACTGCGTGGAATGAAACTGCGACAGCGACACCGAATACGGGAACGAAGATCAATTACAGTGTGAGCGGCGGCGATTCGTATTTGATCGATATTGATAAGGACAGCGGTGAAATTACCTATAAAGGTAACGGCGGCTTCGGCAAAGTAAAAATCAAGGCAACAGCTGATGATGATCCAAGCAGCGGAAGCGATAATTATGATTCGGTATTTACCGAAAAAGAAATTGTGATCTATCGAGAAGTAGACGGAACGCTGACACCTCACAGTAATTCTTCAAGTACAACAACACCGACCTTTACTGCTTCAGATACAAATGTAAAGGTCAACGGAACTATCGGCACGATCAAAGGTACTCAAGGTACACCCGATACGATCGGCGGAACTACTACAACATATAAATACGAATTGAAAACAGATGGAGATGCAGGATTATTCAGTGTAGATGCAAATACAGGAGTAATCAAGGCTACAGCGAATCTCGGAGTGAAGAGTTATCATATTACAGTTACAGTATCAGATAAGTGGAGTACGAAAGAAATCCCTGTGACAATCAATGTCGGAGTAGCTGCCGCAGAAGATTTAAAGTTTTATGAAACAACAGCGGCAATCAATGCGATTACGACAAAGAGTGTAAAGGTTACAGATACAGGCGTAACCGTCTTTGCGACGGTAAAGGGCAGTTCAAATAACAATCCGGTGAAATATAAAATAAAGGACGGATCAACGAATGTAATTGAAATCAATGAAAACAGTGGCGCAGTCACGATTCACGGAGTCGGAACAGTAACGATTGTGGCAGAGAAACAAGGTGCCGCAGGACAATCAGATGCTTATGCGGAACTAACCTTTACGGTAACGGCAGGAGCGCAAAACTTCATTTATACGGACAATGCCGGAAATGAATTGCCGAAATCGGGAAGTAATTACAGTGCGAAAAAGGAAGTTTATGAACCCAACAAGACGTTCCAATTATATACGGCAGGAAACCCGACCGGAAGCACAGTAAGCTATCAGCTGAAAGCAGGAAGTCCTACTGATGTTATATCGGTAGACGCAAGCGGTTTAGTAACAATATTAAATGCCAGTCTCAATACTCAAATGGGAAAGGTAATCGTACAAGCGACAAGTCATGATCCGAGCGGTAACTATAGTGATAAAACAATAGAATTACCGATCAATATCGATAAAGGCACAAGAGTAATTACATTCGCAGATGATCCGATCTATGTAGTGAACG
>CANOSP010000031.1 GCA_947569705.1 uncultured Erysipelotrichaceae bacterium | reverse complement strand
CAGACAATCCAAATAATACAGATGATCCTAACGGAAATGATCATGACACATCAGTGAAAGGTATGTATAATCCTGTCACAAGCATGGGCGGAGCGAATACAGGAGACAGTACGCAATTTGTATTTTACTGCGGTATTTCGTTAGCTTGCTTAGGAACAATATCCTATATAACTTATAGAATGAAAGAAAAGTCGTAGCGATACGACTTTTTCCTATCTGCTTTTATAATGTGATGTTTGCCTAGCAATAAAAAAATATGATATAATGAAGTCGTTAAAGGCAGGCGTATTTAATGAAGAAACTATTAATTCATACAGAATATATTTGCATCTTAAATTTAATTGCGTTACCGTTTTTAATCATGTTATATCAAAAACAATCTATGATAATATGGGCTATGTTGATTTTTCTTGATGCAGCAGCATTGTTATTAAAAATAGATGAAAAAGAAATATTTTATGCTTTAAGAGAAGATCAATTGAAAGCTGAAACGCAGCGAATTAAAATCTATTTATTGGCAATCGGTGCATTTTATCTCTGTATCCCGTTTGCGTCATCATGGAAGCTGCTTTTGTATATCGTTCTGAACGATTTGCTTATGAGTGGATTATCCTTGCTTTTTCATCGTTATATCTATGATGAAAATGAATTTGATGAGTATGATGAAGATGGAGAGAATGACGAACAAGAATATGATTTCTGATGAAGTGATAGAAAAATAATAAGTAGTCTGGGAGGTATCTTATATGACATATACAGTATTACAGTTAAGTGTCCATCTTTTATGTATTGCAGTTAGTTTTTTTGCTTTGAGCTGCGTAAAATTCGATCGTTTTTGTGATGTAAAAAAACCGATGAAAATACAGGCATTATTGATTTTGTGTTCTATGGCACTCGGTTATTTGGTGGCTCAGTTAATTATGACCTTGACGATTTTCAATGGCTTATAATTTACTAATATCATATTTTAGGTATAGGGCATAAAAAGAGCATCTGCTTTCAGATGTTATTTTGGAGGAAACATATGTATCGTGTAATGATTGTAGACGATGAGGCGAAAAGCAGAATCAATATAAAGCACATGTTAGATTGGAAAACATTGGACTGTGCTATATTAGCATTAGCGGAAAACGGCGAAGAAGCCATGCGAATTTTTAAAGAAGCTTCACCTCAAATAATCATAACTGACATCAATTTACAAAATTATAACGGCATTCAATTCATTCAAGAAATTAAGAAGGAAAGCGCTGTGACACAGGTTATCGTCATCAGCGAATCCGGTGATTATCACTCAGTAAGAGCAGCTATGAAAGCGGGAGCCTTTGAATATTTGCTGAAGCAGACATTGCAGAAAGAATCGCTGAGGCAGGCAATTGAAGAGGCAAAGATACGTTATCGTAAGAAACGAGAAGTTGCAGAACAACATGAAACTTCAACCGCTGATTACTTGCGTCATTATTTTATCCTTGTGAAAAATCGTTTGCCGATAGCTGAAGATAAAATGACGGTATTACTGCAATCAAATGTATTTGATCCGTTCAGGAGTACTTACCGACTGGTTTATTTTCGTGTAGATCATATCAATGAATACTATCAATGTCATCATGAAGCACATGAGGAAATTCGACGTCATTTACAGGAAATGTTGGAAAGCAGTATTGCGGATACTCATAAATATGCAATCAGCTTTATTACCAATCATTCCGGAGCAATCTTATTTCAGGGCTGTGAAAGCAAACAGCTGATTAAAACTTGTTATATGCTGATGCGCAACATTACTCAATGCTTAAATTTACCGATTTCAATTACGATAAGTGAAGAGAACAAACAAATAAATCAAGTCTTTGCTGTTTTCAGAGCATTAATGGATCAACATGAAATGCGCTTTTATGTCGGAGCGGGGGCTTTGATGCAGCTTACTCAAACAGCAGGTTTTCAATCCTTGACTTTAGAGAATATAGACTTTCATTCACGTTTACTTGATGCAGTCAATATACGAGATTTTAATGAAGTAAGAAACATTCATCATGAGATCATGAAGTATGCAAAGGATAATGTCATTGCACCGAAAAATTTATTAGATTATGAAATTTTCATTTTAAACAATATAGAAGGTAATGAGCTTAATAAAGGCGTGAAGCTTAATTTTGAATTTCAAGCAGGTATTAACGAGATTCAGCGCTGTGAAACATTGGTACAGCTTGATCAACTGTTAATTGATATTTATAATCGCATCGAGCAATGGTTAAAGGATGATTGCAGCAACCGCTATGGAAAAGATATTACCGAAATCATTTACTATGTGGAAAATAACTATACGCAAAAGATAACTTTAAAAATGCTGGCGGCTCAATTCGGAATCAATGAAAGCTATTTAAGTCGTATGTTTAAGAATCAAACCGGCAAAAATCTCATTTATTATGTAAATGAGAAAAAAATGCATAAGGCACGAGAATTGTTGGGAAATCCGCATATGATGATAAAAGAAGCTGCTTATGCGGTAGGATATGATGATCAATTTTATTTCAACAAACTGTTTAAACGATTTTTTCAAGTATCACCGACAGAATTCAGACGACGCATTCAGGCACAAAAACAAGAAGAAAGAAACACCTGATCTACATAATTTCAGCATCACTTTCATATATTTTAATGAAGGTGATGTTTTTTGAAATTGTTGGCACGTTTTTGTTTTGTCATTTCAATATTATTTGCGGCATGCTTTATGTGGCTGCGCTTAGATCAAAAGAAACCGGCATTGAATGATGAGAAGTCAGGTATTGCACAAAATGATAATGGTCAGAAAATCGCTGATACAGATATAAAAGAAAAGACGCAGACAGTACATATCAAAAGAAAAAACGGCAAGGATATTACGATGGAACTTGAGGAATATTTGATCGGTGTAGTCGGAAGTGAAATGCCTGCCTCGTTTGCGAATGAAGCGTTGAAAGCACAGGCGGTTGCTGCAAGAACATTTGTTGCAAAACGCAATTTTGAAGTTGATGATACGACTTCCTCACAAGTATTTCAAGATGAAAGTCAATTAAAGCAGGTTTGGGGAGAGCATTATAATGAAAATCAAAATCGTGTGAAAAATGCGGTGATGGAAACAAAAGGAGAAGTATTGACCTATCAAGGAGAGTTAATCACAGCCGCTTTTTTTTCCTCATGTAACGGCTATACGAATAATTCGGAGGATTATTGGAGCAGTAAATCTCCGTATTTAAGAAGTGTGGAAAGTAAATGGGATAAAGAGGTGGAAGGGAATGTTCAACAGACGACCTTTACGCTCAGTGATTTTTCCGCTTCTCTTGGCTTTCAGCAAGCAGTCACAAGTATTTCATCACCTAAGCGTTATCCCAACGGTTATGTGGAATCAATCCTTATTGACGGTATTTCATTCAGCGGTCGTGAATTACGAGAAGCCCTTTCTTTAAGATCCAGTGATTTTGAAATTACATCCGATGGGCAAACTGTTATTATTAAAACGACCGGATTCGGACATGGGATCGGCATGTCACAATACGGTGCAAAAGCGATGGCAGAAGCCGGGGCAGATTATCAAAAAATATTAAAGCATTATTACAGCGGTACAGAAATCACAAAGCTTTAGGTATAAACACTTTGATAGAGGGCATAATCACTCATAGAGGTGATAAAAATGTATAGCTATACAAAGAAAAAAAGTCATAAAAAAGCTGCTGTGATCGGCGCAATGTCTTTGATATTGGCAGTAGCGGCAGCGGGAATCTCTTATTTATTGGTACCCCATGAGGAAGCAGGAACAGATACACCGGTCAGTATCGAAGCAGTAAATGTTCCGGTAATTACATTGCCGGCGCAAAGTGAAAAAGCAAAGCGTCCTTACGGTGTCGAAGCAACAGTAGTATTAGGCTTTTATGACGGCGAAGAATCCGAAGTGCCGACAATGACGAAGTTTGAAGGAACTTATCGCGGAAATCAAGGCATTGATTATGCCTTCAATAAAGAAGCGTTTGATGTAACAGCGATACTCAGCGGTGAGGTTGTGGAAATAAAAGATGATCCGTTATTCGGTCACTCCTGTACAATTAAAAGCGGTGATTTACTGATCACTTATCAAAGCTTAAAGGATGTTCGCTTTCAAGAGAAGGATCAAGTAAAACAGGGTGATGCAATTTCCCTTGCTTCTACGAATATCTATAATAAAGATTTAGGAAATCATGTACATATCGTGGTTGAAAAGGGCGGTCAATTTATTAATCCTGAATCTATTTATGATAAAAGCTTACAGGAAATTAAGTAAGCAAAGTGCCTGTGCGGCACTTTTTTTCTGTACGCAGGGTTATCAATTAAGTTTCTTTGTCTAAAAACTTTGTTGTCTCAACTTAGAAGACTTGTATTATGCTTTTATTATTGAAAGACAGTCTTTCGTTCCTACAGATGCACAAGCTTATAAAATTTTTGTTGTGTAAACAGCAAGATTTTTAAAATAACTGTTGCAAAAAAATATGAAAGCGGTTAAAATATAGATAGGATTTGTTACTATTCAATTAGGCAAGATCTAAAGGTTTTTATTGTACCCTTTAGGTCTTGCTTTTTTTATGTAACGGAACAAAGGAGGTCATAGAACTAAAAAGAGCAGATATTTATGGTAAATGTAGAAGATGTATTTCACAGAGTGATTATCTCATAAAGTAGACTAAAAGAGATCACTTGATAAAGCATAGAAGTATAGTGTTTTCTATAAAAAAACAGGATTTATATTGCATAAATTCCTGTTTAAAAAACTCTACTTTTAGAAACATAATGATGTTTTTATGTATGTTTCTGCTGTTTTTATCCAAAACCGTAAAACTCATATTGTAGAGTGTACTTGTTCCCTAATAGTTCGCATCATCGCTGAAATTTATCCGCTAAGTTTTATCAAGTACTAAACCATTATATAAGATCCTGTATCCAGGTTTCAAGCATTACGATTTATCATGAAGCTTTTTACGTACAAAGATCATTTTGAAATCAGACCAATTAAAAGGAATCAGCGGATACAAATAGCTTTGACGTGAAACTGTTTTAGCGTTATAAAGAATCAGAATCATGATTACCAAACCGATCCAAAAGCCGAACTGCGGCGAAATTGCGATTAAAACCAACAACATCACTCGCATAAACTTTACCCCGTATCCAAGTTCATAGCTTGGCTGAGTGAAATTAGCCAAGGCGACAAATGCCATATACAGAATAATTTCGGGATTAAACCAGCCGGCTTCGACCGCAAAATCACCGAGAATCAAAGCTCCGATAATACTGAAAGAACTGTTTAAAGAACTGGGGGTATTTAAAGATGCAAGCTTTAAAGCATCAATACCAAACTCCAAAAGCAACAGTTGAACAATAAACGGAAGATTACCGTTATCCTCGATGAGCGCAAAAGCAAGCCAATTCGGCGCATAGCTTGGATTACTGTTCATGTAATACCATATCGGTGTAATTAACAAAGTCGCAAAAAAGACAGCGATTCTGATTATGCGAAGATAAGTACCGGTGATCGGCGGCAAATAATAGTCTTGTGCTTCTTGAACAAAATCAAAAAAATAAGTCGGCAGAATTAATACGGAAGGACTGTTATCAATGATCAAGATGATTTTACCTTCCAAAATATTACTGGCAGCCGCATCCGGTCGTTCCGTATAGCGCACCTTCGGAAACGGAGTATACCATTTGCCCGGCACAAGTGCTTCAGCCAGTGATTCCTGCGCCATCGTTAAAGCTTCCACATCAATATCATCAATCGTCTTGCGAATTCGCTCCAACATTTTATGATCCACTTTTTCTTCCATATAACAAAGAACTAAATCTGTTTTAGAAGCTCTGCCGACACTGGTATACTCCATACGCAAATGCGGATCTCTGATTCTGCGGCGAATAAGCGCAGTATTAAACACCAGTGTTTCTACAAAGCCGTCTCGACTTCCGCGCAGTACACGATCATCCTCCGGCTCATTCATTCCTCTTGTCGGATACGTTCGTGCGTCGATTAAGATGCCTTTTTCATATCCCTCAATCATTAATAATACGGATCCTGATAAGATCGCCGTAATCATCTGATGAAAATCATTAGCCAAATCTGCCTCTACATAAGAAACAAGCTGATTGGCAAGTTCCTGAAATGTATTGCCTGCTTCCATAGAACTTAAATCAGCCTTCAAAATAAATTCCATCATTTTTTCCAGCACTTCATCTTTCACAAAGCCGTCAACACAATAAAACGTCAGCCTTTTGCCTTGTACCAGTAACTCTCTTTTTATAATATCAAAATTATCATCCACACGTAAAGTTTGATCAAACTCCGCTATCATCTCTTGATAAGTCTTCATAACATCACCATGATTAGCATAACCGTTCCTGTTAAAACTATACAAAAAGCATAAGTGTTCACCTATGCTTTCAATCGCTCTTATCATTCGAGAGAAACTCCTGTTTTGACTCCATGTTTTCACTATATTCTTCCCATAAAGCCATTAAATGTTCAATTTCATTATGAGCATCATCAATCTTTTCATCTAACTCATTCATTTTTTGATAATCATGATAATATTCAGGTTCAAAGCGCAGCTCACGCAGTTCCTCTAACTCATTCTCTTTTACGGCAATCTGCTTTTCCAGCTTTGAAATTTCCTTGCCGTAATTTATTTGACGAACTGCTTTTCCCTTGATTTGTTTCTCCTGTTTTACCTGTTGTTTGATTTCAACACCACCGTTTCGCTGCTTATCCATATACTCCTGATAAGTCAACGGATAATAGAGCGCCTTACCCTCATCAATCACGAGAATGGCATTGGCAATCTTTGAGATAAAATAGCGGTCATGAGATACAAACAGCATCGTACCGTCATAGCCGTTCAAAGCTTCCTCTAAGGCTTCTTTCCCTAAAATATCTAAATGATTGGTTACCTCATCAAGAATCAGAAAATTAGGCTTAGACAACACAAGCTTAACCAAAGACAAGCGGACCTTTTCCCCGCCGGATAAACAATCCACCTGCTTTAATACATCTTCTCCATGGAACAGAAAGTTCCCGAGGATTGTTTGAACTTCTGTTCTTGTCAGTGTATCATATTGATCCCATACCTCTTCTAACACTGTTTTATGCGAATGAAGCTGAGCCAATTCCTGATCGAAATAGCCCACCTCGATCTGATGCCCGAACAGAAAGCTGCCCGAAAGCGGCGGAACCTGTCCCATCAAGGTTTTTGCCAAAGTCGATTTGCCTTTTCCGTTAGGACCCAGTACCGCAATTTTAGCACCGTGCATGATTTCAAGATTTACTTCACATAATTCGTGATCATAACCGATTTTCAGATTGTTAATTTCAAGTACTCTTTTTCCGCCTTTGACTCTCGGCACAAAATGAGCATGAAAACTGTTTGTATCGGACTTAGGGTCCTCAAGCTTATCCATACGTTCCAAATACTTAATTTTTGATTGTGCAAAAGCAGCTTTATTTTTTTTATAACGAAACTTTTCAATCAATGCCTCTAAACGCTGTATATCTTTTTGTTGGCGCGCAAAGGCACTTTTGGCGCGCTCCATATCAGTTTCCTTCACTTTTTGATAATTGGTATAGTTACCGGGATAACGACGCATTACACCGTATTCAATTTCATAAACGACATCGGTAACATCGTCGAGAAACATGCGGTCATGCGATACCAATACAACTGCCTTGGGGTATCGCTTAACATATCCCTCTAACCATTCAATCGTATCTAAATCTAAGTGATTGGTCGGCTCATCTAATAATAAAATATCCGGTTTTGACAGCAACAGCTTTACAAACGCTAAACGCGTTTTCTGACCGCCGCTGAATGTACCGATTTTTCTTTCTAAATCATCTTCATGAAAATGGAATTTCGTAAGCACCGTTTTCATTTCAGCTTCATAAGTATAACCGCCGTTTTCTTCAAATTCCTGTGCTAAATTCGCATATTTGTTTAACAGCTCTTCACTGCTGTCATGTGTCATGGCTGTTTCCAATTCACGAAGGCGCTGCTGCATCGCGCGAATATGCGCAAAGGCACTCTCCAATTCTTCAAACACCGTATGTTCCTCATCGGCGAAGGTTGTCTGTGCCAAATAGCCGATGATTGTTTTTGAATCTTTATGAATACTGCCGCGCTCTAATCGCTCTTCTCCTGCTATAATTTTTAACAAAGTTGTTTTACCGCAGCCGTTTCTTCCTACAATTGCGATTTTTTCTTTATCTCTGATTTCAAATTGAATATCTTCAAATACGATTTCAGCTCCGTATTGTTTTGCGCCTTTATTAATCTGATAGCGCATTTTTATCATCCTTTCAAATTATTCACTTACATGAACCGCTTTGACAAACGCATCTGCCAAAGTATCCATGATCAATTCTTTTTCTTTTTTCCAAATACCGGCATCCTTAGCGTTGCTTAAATAGATAAAATTAATCGAAAGTGCCTGCATTCCCATATGCGTTTCAGTCACAAAACTTTGATTCTGCAATGCCGCATCGGAAAACTGTCCCGCTAATGTAATACGTCCGCCGCTTTCTCTCAAACTCGGCTGCATATCATACAGCTGTTTGCCGTCCTTGCCCTTTGCCAAAAATGCAGCGCTTACCCCTTCACTATGATCTTCCCATGTATAAGTATTGGCGGGAGTGAGCGAGGTTTGTTTTTTCAGTGCATACATCAAAGCATTCGCCAAAGTCTTTGTCGCATAATTGGAATAATAAATTTCCGCACCGCCGTATGCCGTTTGATCGGCAGTATTCATACCGAGTTCAAGATAATATTTGGCTTGAGAAGCGTAAGCTTTTTTCATAATGCCGTGATCGCCGTAATAACCGAGTGCTTCATCAACTTCGTCTTTCGCCAGCTGTACTTTCAATCCTTGTGCTTCCAGCTTTGCCTTTAAATATTTTGCCGCCCACTGCATTTCAGTCGCTTCATTCAAACCGCTTCCGCTGACCGCAGGCTGATAAACGTCATTTAAAATACGATTACCGTAAGGGTCGATAAACACATCATAAACATCCTGTTCAGATGAATCGCTTTCCACCTGTATAAACAATGCATGATGAGTCAGCTTCGGCTCTGACAATGAATCATCCGCCACTAATGTGATCTTTCTTCTTTCATTATCTCTTGTGATCGTATAAAACGGTTCACTGTGCAGCTTTTCTTGATAAACAATTCTTTTTTTGATTAAATTATCAGAAATGCTTAAACTGTAAAATCCCGGTTCCAATTCACTGACATCAATCTGACGATCAGCACCGTTTTCCATCGTATAGATCATTGAATCGCCGTTACAAAGATTCGTGATTTCAATATTTTTACGCTTTACATCATCCTGCTTTTCCGCTTGATAAGGTTCAGCGAACAAATTTAAGCTTTCTCCGTAATACATATAATCACTGATAGGATAAACCTCACCTTGATACTGCAGCTTTTCCATGCTTTTTTCCTTATTTAAGCCGCAGATAGAAAAACTTTTTGCACGTTCTTTACGCTGTGTCTGAAGATATTGATAGCCCGCAAATATGCCACCACCTAAAATAAGCACAGCCAAAAAGGCTATGAAATATGCTTTCCCGTTATGTTGTTGTTTCGGCGGTACATATGCCATGACAATCTCCTTTCGATACTACAAAACAGCGTCCTTAATATGCTTAGGCTTCCTTGCCTCAAGCGGCGGAAGCTCCATATGATCCTTAGCTACCTCAATATCCAGCATCACATGCGGATTTTTCGGAATCGGAAATTTCGTATCCTCAAAAGCGACATCTTGAAGCGGAAATACACTGTTTTTCGGATAGCGTACCGGCTGAAGCAGTGAATTAAAGCACCAAGTAAGGGCATAACCGATTGTTTCACTGCCTTTATTTTTTTCACCGTATCGCTTCGCATTATACATAAACAAATTCTTCAGCGGAATCGGATTCATATGCATATTTTCAAATGCGGTAATTACCGGCATTAAAATCACATTGGCAAGCCTTCTCGGCAAGTCACGATTTCGCTTCATAGAAACCTCATCACAAACAAAAATATCGATAAATAAGCCGTCTCCATATTCACACTTACTTTTTAACAGGCTATTGTATTCCTTAATATGAGTTCCTTTTAACACCATTTTAGCAGGTACACAAACATTGAATTTCTTATCCTTTTCATAACATTGAAAAACATAACGATCGGGAAGATCATGCACCGCTTTTTTCAAAAAACGCTCATAATCACTGCGCATCATGGCAATGTCCATATCATCATCCCACGGAATGAAGCCTTGATGGCGAATCGCACCTAATGCACTGCCGCCGACCAACCAATACGGGATATTATGCTTACGTAAAACGGCATCTAAATCCTTCATCATATTTAATAAAACCTTATGAATATCGGAAACATAGAGTACGCTTCCATCTGCTCGCTCACAAATCTTAAATTCTTTCATTTTATTCACCGATTATATTATAAGAGAAAAAACGGAAAACCACAACGATTTTCCGTAAACATCACAATTTTGTGAGATAAACAATCATCAATTTCGCTTCTTTATTCCATCTATCTTATTAAAAGATCAGATTGCGCGGTGTGCGCGGGAACGGCTCGACATCACGAATATTGCTGATACCGCTCAAATACATCAAGAAACGATCAAAGCCGAGACCGAAGCCGGCATGCTTGCAGCCACCGAAGCGACGCAGATCCATATACCATTGGAGACTTTCCTTGCTCATGCCCATTTCATCCATGCGTGTTTCTAACAGCTCATAGCGTTCCTCACGTTGGGAACCGCCGACCAGCTCACCCACTCCCGGCACCAGTAAGTCACATGCCGCAACGGTTTTGCCGTCTTCATTCATACGCATATAGAAAGCTTTAATATCTTTAGGATAATCGATTAAGAATACCGGTCCGTTTACTACCTTTTCGCACAAATAACGCTCATGCTCGCTTTGTAAATCCATGCCCCACTCGATCTTATTGTATTCAAACTTCACATCTGCCTGCTTTAATAACTCGATTGCTTCCGTATAGGTCATGCGCTTAAATTCACTGTTGCGTACAGCCTTAATACGCTGAATGCAGTCATGATCAATCATTTTTTCAAAGAACGCCATTTCTTCAGGCGCATTCTCCAATACATAATCAATACAATACTTAATCATATCTTCGATCAAGTCCATATCATCCTCTAAATCCGCAAAAGCAATTTCCGGTTCGATCATCCAAAATTCAGAGCCGTGGCGCGGAGTGTTGGAATTCTCGGCACGGAACGTCGGACCGAATGTATAAACATCACGGAAAGCCATCGCAAAGGCTTCAACGTGCAGCTGACCCGATACAGTTAAGGAAGCGTGCTTCCCGAAGAAATCCTCTTCATATTTCGTATCCTCGCGCGTCGTTACCGTAAAGCACTCTCCGGCACCTTCGGCATCATTGCCGGTAATAATCGGAGTATGCACATAGACAAAGCCTTGATTCTGAAAGAACTCATGAATGGCCATTGATAAAACGGAACGCAGACGATATACCGCATAAAAGGTATTTGCACGAGGACGAAGATGCGGCATTTCACGCATAAACTCAAAGCTGTGACGCTTTTTCTGCAGCGGATAATCATTATCACATGCACCCTCTAATACCATTTCACTTACGGCAATCTCAAACGGCTGTTTTCCTTCCGGAGTGAAAATCAGTTTTCCGGTAACTGAAATTGCTGTACCGGTAGTGTATTTTTCCACTTCCGCAAAGTTAGCTAATTCACTCTCATAAACAAGCTGTGCATTACGGAAATACGTACCGTCATTCAGTTCAATAAAGCCCAACTTACCGCTGCAGCGATTGGTTCTGATCCACCCTTGCAGCTGCACATATTCCAAAGAATCCATTTCCATATGGTTTTTTGAAAAGGCAATTTCATAAAGCTCACGAATTGTCATAAATTCAAACATTTTCAATTCCTCCTTCTTTTCAATAAAAAAACGCTCCGTTCAGGAACGTAATTCATTTGCTTACGCGGTGCCATCCTGATTCGCAAATAAACACATCTTGCGCATCTTGATTATGAATGCGCATAACGCTGCGCCTTGCGAAACCGTCTACTGTGATTTCTCCGGTTTAACTCCGCAGGTGTTCTCCTTCTTTTCCATGACCGTTCTTTCACCAATCAACGGTTCGCTTCTTCCATTTCGAAAAATTCGTCCTGCATCACTGTTTTGTTGTTAATGAGTTTGTTTCAAATACAAGCTCCTGTATAGATGATACCACATCTACGGTCTTTAATACAACCCCTTTTTGCACTTGTATATGTTCATGAGTAAAATCGACCAGTCCGACAATGCCGCAATGAACCAATCGATCCACTGTCGCCTGTATATTTGTCGATATTGCCAGTATTGCAATACGACAGCCTGAAGGGATTCGCTCTTCCAATTCATCCATATCATAAACAGGGATGCCGAAGCGGACACCTTGGCGATCAGGATTAATATCAAAAGCACAGACAATTTCTCCGACCACATAATCCCATTTATTGTATTTCATTAATGCTCTGCCCATATTACCGGCACCCACAAGAATGATTTTTTCCTCAAAATCCATGCCGAGCTGTGCATTAAATATTTCGATCAGACGATCAATCTCATAGCCGAAGCCTTGTTTCCCTAAGCTTCCGAGAAACGAAAAATCGCGGCGAATTGTCGTCGGTTCAATATTTACAACACTTGACAATTCCTTAGACATGATTCGCTCTACGCCGCTGCGTTTTAATTTACGCAGTGCCTTTAAATATACGGGATAGCGTTGTAGGGTCGCTTTGGGAACATTTTTGCCTGTCATATTCATCACCGTTTTTATTATAGCATAACTCTATTTGTTTGTGAATAATTTATCATTATTAACTTATGCACATTACTCGCTGCCTGCTTAAACTTCACACAATTCCATACCGGGATCAGCTGTCAGCGTGAAATCACCGCGCACACCGTGACGATATGCGACACTGCCGGCTACCGCAATCATAGCGGCATTGTCTGTACAACAGGACAACGGCGGAACATGAAAGGCAATGCTTGGAAATTCCTTTTTCAGATCATTTTCCACCAGTTCACGCAGCCGTGAGTTCGCTGCCACACCGCCGGCCAATACCATCATTTTCGGCTGATACCGCTTGAGTGCAATTCGTGTCGGACCTAATAATTCCTGAAGCGCGCACTCTTGATAGGAACAAGCAAGCGATGCCGGATCATATTCTTCCTGCTTACGTGCACAGCGATCGATAAATTGCAATACACTGCTTTTTAGACCGCTGAATGAAAAATCCAATTCATTTTGCGCTTTCGGCTTTGCCAACTGATAAATATTCTTGCCCTCTTTAGCCAGACGATCGACATAAACACCGCCGGGATACGGCAGTTTTAACACGCGACCGACTTTATCTCCGGCTTCACCGATGGCATCATCCTGCGTAGTCCCGAGGATCTCAAAGTTCCACTCATCTTTCATATAGACAAGCTCGGTATGACCGCCGCTGACCACAAGCGCCAATAAAGGAAACTGCAGGTTTGTCACTAAAGCATTGGCATAAATATGACCGGCGATATGATGTACCGGAATCAGCGGTTTTGCGAACGCCCATGCAAGTGTTTTCGCCGCCTGTACACCGACGTGCAGACTTCCGATTAAACCCGGACCTTGCGTAACAGCGATACCGTCCACATCAGAGACTTTTAAATCTGCCTGCTTTAAAGCTTGCTCAATCACCATGGAAATGTTCTCAACATGAATACGGCTCGCTACCTCGGGAACCACACCGCCGAAATCTTTGTGTACATCGATTTGAGTCGCAACAACATTTGCCAAGATCTCTGTATCATTTTTCGCAATCGCAACAGCGGTTTCATCACAGCTGGACTCTATCGCTAAAATTATTGTATCACTCATACATAATTCCCTCCTAAAGGCATAATCATTAAATGTGCATCACATCCGTCTTCATAATAACCTTTGCGAAGTGATGCTTTTATAAAGCCGTAATGCTCATATAAAGAGATTGCCCTTTGATTATCCACATGTACCTCTAAGCTAATATTATCACACATCTGTTCATTACAGACATGAATCATTTCCTTCATTAATGCCGATCCTATTCCTTGTCCCTGACAATGCTTTGCGACAGCGATATTCGCTAGCTGTGCCGTTTCAAAGGTAATCCAAAAGTCAATAAAACCGCAGATTTCAGCTTCTTCAATCCATACATAAAGGTACGCAAACGGATTATCATTCAACTCGGAACAAAACATGTCATGGTTCCATTTCGGCTGAAATACACCGGCATCCAATTTCAAAACACTTTCTAAATCCGCAGCGGTCATTTTCCGTATCATCATTTTACCTTATATGCAGCATTTTCTTTTAAATAACGCGGTGTCAAAGTGTGAATATTTGTGATTTTGCGGGCATAAGGCAACAGCGCACAAAAATGCTCTGCCAAAGAAATCGGCGTCTTTTCCTTTCCTACTAATTCACAATCACCCACCAACAAACCTTTATGATCCGCAAGCACATTCATGATGTCAGCTAAAGCTACGGCACTTTCCTCACCGATCAGCTTTCCCGAATGATAATGAGCAAAATAAGCTCGCTTACTGCGGGCATCCAGCAGGCAGTAACAATTTTCATTCAAACCGGCATACAGCTGCAAGGCAGAGACACAGGAAAGCGGTATATTTTTCGTAGTACATAATACTTTCGCAACACTCATCGCAATCCTGACACCTGTATAACTTCCCGGTCCATCGCTGATTACAACCTCATCAATATCATCAACGCCCCATTTCGCTACTTCAAAGCAGTTAATTAATTCCGGAAACAATGTTTCGCTTTGTCTTTTCCAGCATTCTTTTTCACAAGCTGATATGATTTTACCGTCTTCAATTAAGACGATCACAAGATGCTTATGTGCAGAATCCATACATAAGGTTTTCATTAAACATTCCTCCAGACTTCATTATGCTAAATCAAGTTCATTGCTGCATTCAAACTGAAAGTTTCTTTTTGTATCATCAAGACATGTGATAGTAATCGATAAAAACTCTTTCGGCAGACACGCTTGAATGAAATGAGGCCATTCCACGACACAGATTGCGTTTTCATCAAATACTTCCTCAAAACCGAGATCCTGCGTAATTCCCTCTAAACGATAGGCATCAATATGATAAAGCATTCTTTGATCCTTCATCTTATAGCTCTTTAATATTGTAAATGTAGGGGAATTGATAACCTTCTTTACTCCCAACGCTTTTCCCAGTGCCTTTGTAAAAGTAGTTTTACCGGCCCCTAAATCACCTTTTAATAAAATACATACTTGCTTATCGGCAATTTTTTCCGCAAGCTGTTCAGCCAATTCGGTTGTTTCTGCCAATGATGTAATAAGATATTCCTTCATGATTTCTGCTTCTTTCTACGTGCCAACAGCTTCATCACGATGCGATACATCATTTTACGATAAGGGATGTCAAATTCTCCGAGATACTCATTTACGGTCGGATGAAAATTAGCCTTAAACTTCGTCAGTCCGCCCTGTAAATTTCCTTCGATTCCGCCCATGTTACATGATGTGCAGCCATGTTCAAAGCTCCATTCCATACATTGATAGAAAGCCAAATAAGGAGCCATATAGCGCTTATAGGTATCATCCATACCGGCGTATAAAAGCTCGCTGTCTTTACCGAACTTAACACAAAGAGCGCCGGCACCGATTGTACTGTCGCCGCACTGCTCGATGTGCTGCTTTAATTCCGTTACTTCTCTTTCATAGGATACATGCTGTTCCGTTAAAGTGAAGCGTTTCTTTTTGGCATTTTCGGGACACTCTGCCAACGCTTTTTCATTATCCGCCAATTTTGCGGATGCGTCCTCATACAGCTCCTTTAAAGGAATTCTGATTAAGTAAATGATGGCATCCTCTCCATAGATCTGCATCAGCTTTTCAAAATAAGCTTCATCTCTTAAGGCAATCTGCTTACGTGTCTCGGTATGATGCATTACCTGCGCAAATTCATGTACTGCTTCAGCTCCGCAGGCTTCAGCCTTCAACATTTTCTTTTCGGCAATATTCAAAGCCTTACGAGCGCTTTTCGGCAAAGAATCGCGAAAGTTATCACAGGCATATACATTCGCATGATAGCGCGGTTGAATCGTATCCTCAAGAGACTTGCTATAACCTTTAAAGCTTGCGCCGTTTTGCTTCAATATATCAATGATCGTATCGCAATAAGCATAACGCTGTTCATTTGCTTCCGTCAATAAATAATCATTACAGTGAATCGCCGGATCCATAGTTAAATAGATCGCATGCTGAGAGCGCGCAAAGCGCTTCATTCCTTGGAAAAAGCATTCTACTACAGTCGTATTATGAAAGTCCATCACAGGACCGCGAGGTGTATATAAAATAGAAAAGGAAAAAGGCAATCGTTTGATCAGCACAGAGGCAGAAGCGACAATTTCGCCGTTCTCCTTTACTCCGACAATCTTATGATCCCAATTATCCTTCACTTTCGCCCAATTAGATGATTGTAATAAATTACTGAGAGAATGCTGCTTCACAAAAGCATCATGCTCATTGGGATCAATACCGATCACAAATTCCATTTTCATCGTTCCTTTCTTTATTCTGATAAATTCAGTAACACATTATATCAGACTTATATACCTATATTGGTTATTTCATACTTATAAAAGCTAAACATCTTAATACTTTTCAGTAGCTTATATATGTTTATTATTTAGCTTTCTTCGGTTAAATGAATCTTCATTATTATAGCATAAAATAACAGATATTGTTATTAATGTTCCCAATTAAAATTCCCTCATTCACAGAGACCGTAAAACAAAAGGAATGAGAAAATAGTATTTTTATGAAATAATCACATTCATGCTTTTTTAAACAGTTCCTTAATAAGAAAATTATACTGTATATGATGATGTTATTCATATTAAAATAAGTTCATAAAAAAAAGATCTTATTTATCTTATTAACAATCTTCTGCTTCATACCGACATTTCA
>CANOSP010000030.1 GCA_947569705.1 uncultured Erysipelotrichaceae bacterium | reverse complement strand
ACTACTTCCGCTTCTTCCTGATATTTACGGTTTACACAAAATTTGAGACACTCTCAAAATCTCCTTTATTTAAATGTTATTCTCGATTTTTTTTATCATTCAGGTGTCAAACTCCCGGGATCAAATTTCATCATATAGAGTCGAATAACTATAAATTCTTTTTACTCTGTAAAGCTGATATGGTACAATAAAACCATATGATATATCATCGTCTGAAAGGAGAGCGGAAATGGAATACAGGTTAATTTCTATAGCGACTTTAATCGCTTTCTACGGCTGTTATTTTATAAAGATGTTTTGTCAGAAAAAGCAGGGAATACAGACAAACCAAATAGGAAAAGACAAAGTCGGTTTTGTGAAGTTCATAGAGGTTACAATGAAACTGGCTGCGGTGCTTGTTTTCACATCGGAACTCATCGGTATATTTATCGGAATAAGTCATAGTTCTGCAGCTGTTCGTACCATAGGGGCACTTATAAGTATTATCGGAACAGTTATATTTATCACCGCAGTATATACAATGCGTGACAGTTGGCGAGCCGGAGTTTCCCAAACTGATAAAACAGAATTAGTAACAAACGGTATTTTTCAAATCAGCCGCAATCCCGCTTTTCTCGGGTTTGATCTTTTGTATATCGGCATATTATTACAATTCTTTCATTGGGTTTTATGTATTTTGACCGTTTTCGCAATCATCATGTATCATTTACAGATTATTTATGTAGAGGAACCTTTTTTAATAAATGCTTTCGGGAATGAGTATCGACAGTATCGAAAAAAGGTGTGTCGCTATATTGGCTCAAAGAGATAGCTGCGGTTTATGCGACTATAAGTAGAAACAAGCACTCTCGATTTTGCTTTACAGACATAAAATTTGAATGCAAGCGTTTATTATCAAGAATCATAATAATTATTTTAACAACGATTTAAAACATACCGCCGGTCACAATTTTTGAAATGGTCGCAAAACCGACCGTTTTTTTATTATATGATAAATAACAAAAATATTATGTAAATATCAGGAAATTTTTACCTATCTCGCTTGTAAGAATACAAAACTTTGTATAAAAAATATTATAAATTATGACATTTTAAATTTTTGCATTTTTATTTGAACTTTTTTTTAATTAAAAGTTTCTTTTAAGTAGAAAACAAAAAATAAGAGAGGTAAAAAATATGATTTTAGAAATGCGTTATGAGAACTTCCGTTCCATGAAAAAACCGACTGTATTTGATTTAAGTGCAGAAAGCATCTGTGAATTCAGAGATTCAATCATGAAATGGAATCGAAATAAGACAGATGAATATCGAATTGTTCCGTTGAAGCTTTTGTACGGTCAAAACTCCAGCGGTAAAAGCAATCTGTTGTTGGGAATTCAGATTTTAAAAGAAATTATATCCGCAGGCAGAATCGATATTCCGTTCAGTGTTCCGTATGAAGAATTAGTAAATGCCGAAGGGAAGGATCAGCCGATTTCTTTAGGTGTAACCTTTATTCACGAAGAACGTGTTATTGCCTATGATGTATGCTTTGATACCGAAAGTGTCATTTCTGAAAAATTAAGTGTAAATCGTTCTGTAATGTTTGATCGTAAAGGCTCTAAGTTAAATATGGCGAAAACAAATAAAGCGGTAGAATATTTAGATGAGCAGCGTATTCCGAGCATTGAAATCAATGAGAAGCAATTTAAACGCTATAAAGGAACAGATATTTTCTTAACCCGCGGTTTCAAAAGTTTGATCGCACCGACTCTGGGTGGAATGATTCAGGATTATTTTGAAAAACGAGTATTTATCACAATGGAAGCCGGTAATACATTGAACCATCCGTTGTCACTGAAAAATGAAAAAGAAGTTGCCGCATTCTTAAAATCGGTGAATTTAAAAGAGCCGTTGGACGGTTCCGTACCATTGGCAACCGGAACATTACGCATGGTGCATTTTGCGGATATGCTTTACAGTGCGTTAAAAGAGGGCGGAGTTTTAATTATGGATGATTTAGATATTTCCTTAGATCCGAATCGTATCATTCCGTTATTGTCACAGCTTCATGATCCGAAAATCAATAAGAATGAAACACAACTTGTGTTCTCAACCTTTAATCCTGTATATTTGAACAAATATTTTGTGCGTCGTGATGAAATAACATTTGTGACAAAGACTAAAACAGGAACTAAGATGAAAACATTGATTGAATATGCAAATCGTGAGAATAACTATATGCGTAAGTATTTAAAGGGTGAATATGATACAATCGCTCCGATTAACTTTAAGTCACTATTCAAAAGATAATAAGCATATGAATTGAACTGCAGCCGCAGTTCTTTTTTATTACCGAAAAGCAAGAGGTTGAATATTTATTATTTAATAGATTGTATATTGATAAATCTTTTTAAAGAATTCAGATTAGGAATTTGCATTCAAATAACAAGTAATTTGAATCCATGTAAAAAAGATCAAGAAAAGTATTTGCCGAGATTGAAAAACATAGAAATATCATGCGTTCTATGGTATGATAGTAAAGCTAAAATGAAATAGGTGAAAACATGAAGCTGTTGACAACTGCGATGACAATAGATGATATTGCGATATTAGCGGATGCAGGTGCAGACGGACTGCTGTTCGGCACTGCGCTTTTTTCCTTGCGGGCTGCGGCAGTATTTGAAGAAACACAGCTGGCAGAGATTGTAAAACGCTGTCATGAATGCAAAGTTGAAATGCGTATGCTTGTGAATCGCATGTTTGATGAACATGAATTATCACGCGTTAAAGAGCATCTTTATTATTTAAAGGAAATCGGTGCGGATGCAATTTATTTCAGTGATGAAGCAGTTTTAGCTTTGGCAACAGAGCTGGATATGACTCATCTGTTGATTTATCAAAGTGATACACTGCTGACAAATCATATGGATGTGGATTATTATTTGACTGAAGGAATTCAAGGTGTTGTGTTAGCCAAGGAAATCACGTTGGATGAAATCACGGCGATTGCACAAGCGAGCGATGCTTCCAAGACGGAATTGATCGGACACGGATATTTGACGATGATGCACTCAAGACGAAAGCTGTTAAGCAATTATATGGAACATTTAAAACGCGATGATAAGCTTTTCGGTTGTGATCATTTGACGATTGAGGAAGCAACCCGTCATGAAGCGATGCCGATTTATGAAGATGCTTACGGAACGCATGTATTTTCCACTTTTGTTCAAAAAAGCTTCACGGAATTCAAACAATTTGCGAAAGTGAATATCGGGGCGATGCGGATAGACGGTATATTTCATACCGGAGCTGATATTGCATTTATCCTATCTGTCTATGATCGTTTAAGGAAGCAGGAAATTGACAGCGCGGAAGCAGAAGAGTTGTATCGCTCACGTTTTCCGAAGCAATTATCGACAAGCGGCTTTTATTATCAAGCCACCGGTACAAGTAAGTAGGTGTTAGTGATGAATCAGATAGAATTATTGGCACCGGCAGGTGATTTAACCCGTTTAAAAACAGCGATTCGCTATGGTGCCGATGCGGTATATATCGGCGGGAAGCAGTTTTCGCTGCGTTCTCGCGCCAGCAATTTTTCCTTAGCGGATATTAAAGAAGGGGCAGCGTTTGCGAAGCAGTACGGTGTTAAGGTGCACGTTACGGTAAATATGCTGCCGCATGAAGAGGATCTCAACGGCTTAAGCGAATACCTAACGGCTTTGCAGGAATGCGGTGTACATGCGATCATATGTGCATCCCCGGCCATTATGATGTGTGCGAAACAAGTTGCACCGAGGTTAGAGGTACATGTATCGACGCAGCACTCACTGACCAACAGTGCAGCCGTCAACTACTGGAAGTGCAAAGGTGCCGATCGCGCGGTCTTGGCTCGAGAATTGACCTTATCGCAGCTGAAGGAAGTAAAACAACACAGTGAACTGCCGTTAGAGGTGTTTATTCACGGCGGTATGTGCATTTCCTACAGCGGACGCTGTATGCTGAGTAATCATATGACATTGCGTGATGCCAATCGCGGCGGATGTGCGCAAAGCTGTCGTTGGAAATATCGCCTGTATGATAACGGGAAACCGATTCACGATGAAACGACACTGTTCAGTATGTCCAGCAAGGATTTAATGGGAGCGCGTTTTTTGCCCGAACTGATGCAGATGGGAATTGCCAGCGTGAAAATCGAAGGCAGAATGAAAAGCACTTACTATATTGCGACATTGGTACATACGTATCGCATGCTGATCGATGAACTGCTTGAAAACGGCAGTGTCTCGGATGAAAAGATGGACTGGTACTGCGCTCAGCTTGCGAAAGCAGAAAATCGTCCGTTTGCGACCGGTTTTTATCGGGGGCTTCCCAAAGCGCAGGATCATCTGTACGGCATCAACGGTGCCGGAATCAGCGGTGAATATATCGCCGATGTAATTGATTATGATCCCGAGCAAAAGATGGCTGTATTAAAGGTCCGCAATAAATTTGATCCGGGTACTGAAGCTGAGGTTTTTGCGCCGCATGAACCGCTCAGACAGTTTGTGATAACCGAAATATATGATGAAGAAGATCTGCGCTTGGAAACGGCGAATCAGCCGATGCGCATCGTAAAAATTCCGAGCGAACTTCCCATGAGCAAGCATGCGATGATTCGCAAAGTAATAGATAAGAAAATACAGATAGAATAAAAAGAAAAGAGGGAATAAGATGAAATTAAGTGAAAGTTTCTTTTATACATTAAGAGAAGATGCAAAAGACGAAGACAGTACTTCCGGTAATCTGTTAGTACGCAGCGGAATGATTAAGAAAAGCTCCAGCGGTGTTTATATGATTATGCCGATGGGAAAGCGAGTGCTGCGAAAAATAGAGTCGATCATCCGTGAAGAAATGGATGCGACAGGCGCTCAGGAACTGTCGATGCCGGCGTTGATTCTGGAAGACATCTATGTGAAAAGCGGACGCCGCGATGCATTCGGTGCGAATATGTTCGCTTTAAAGGACCGCTATGATAAGGCGTATGTATTAGGGCCTACCCATGAAGAATTATTTGCCCTTGCGGCAGGAATGAAGGGCAGATCCTATAAGGATTTTCCTTATAATCTCTATCAGATTCAGACGAAATATCGTGATGAAACACGTCCGCGTTACGGATTGATACGAACTCGTGAGTTTGTGATGAAGGATGCGTATTCTTTTGATACTGATTTAGAGGGTCTGCATGAATCGTATATGAAAATGTTCAATGCGTATTGTCGGATTTTCGATCGTCTGCATTTGAATTATAAAATAGTAAAAGCTGATACAGGCGCAATGGGCGGTCTGTTATCTGAGGAATTTCAAGCAATCTGTGAAATCGGTGAAGATATTGTGGTCGGTTGTGAACAATGTGATTTCTCCAGCAATATGGAAATTACGGAAGTCATCGACACTGCCGAAGCAAGCGATGCGGCTTATGGAGCATTGGAAATGGTAGAAACACCGAATGCAAAGACGATTGAAGAGGTTGCGGCGTTCTTTAGTAAAACACCGGCAGATTTTGTGAAAACATTGCTTTATCAGGTTGACGGGAAAGAAATTGTCGCATTCTTATTGCGCGGTGATCGTGAATTAAATGAAACAAAAGCATTAAAGCTGTTAAAAGCAAATGAAATGGAATTGGCTGGTTTTGCGGATGTAGAGCGTATTACGAAGGCAAAGGTCGGATTTGCCGGTCCGATTCATTTAGACGGTGTAAAAATTATTATGGATCGACAAATTATGAAAATGAGAAACTTTATCGTCGGTGCCAATAAGAGTGATTATCATTATATCAATGCGAATATCAGTGATTTTCATGCGGATGAGGTAGCGGATATCGCACTGGTCAAGGATGGAGATATTTGTCCGCAGTGTAAAGCCAAGCTGACCTTTACGAAGGGGATTGAGGTAGGTAATACCTTTAAGCTCGGAACGAAATATGCCGACAGCTTAGGACTTCAGTATCTCGATCAGGACAATACCTTGAAGCCGGTTGTTATGGGTTCCTACGGCATCGGCTTGGAACGATGCATGGCGGCAGTCGCAGAGCAGCACCATGACGAAGCCGGAATTATTTGGCCGAAAGAGATAGCTCCGTTCAGTGTTGCGGTCGTTGTCGTAGCCAATAAGGATGAGGCACAAATGCAGGCGGCGGAAAGCTTGTATCAACAGCTGAAAGCACAGGGAGTCGATGTACTGTTGGATGATCGTAAGGAGCGTCCGGGAGTGAAATTTAAGGATATGGAATTGATCGGTATCCCATATCGTATTACAGTCGGCCGCGGGATCAATGATGGTATTGTGGAACTGAATATCCGCGGTAATGAAGAAAAACAGGAAATCGCATTAAATGAGGTTGTAACAAAGTTGATTTCCTATTTACATGTATAAAAAAAGCGATACACTTTATCTATTTTGATAAAGCTGTATCGTTTTCTTTCGGTGCTTGAGTTGGTTGCGGCTGCTGTAACAGCGATGTAAGAGCAATCAGCTCCTGTTTACGTAAAAACGGATCAGCTGTCGCGGCAGTCCTGTTTGTACCGGTACTTGTAAATATGGCACTGAGTTGGATGGATTCTGTTCTGAAACCGGCGAATTTCAGTTTCACCGATTGGTGGCTCAGTTCATTTTCAGAACGATTGACAGTATTATCCGTGAGCAATGAACAGCTGCTTTTATATCTTGCGACGTCCTTGGTATATATTCCTGTACTGCTTGCGGCAGCACACGCTTTCTATCGCAAAACGGAATTATAATCTATTCATAAACTACGTAGGTTTTATCGAAAATTGTTTATGATCAGACAATCCGATTTGAGCCGACTTTTTTCTCTTTTTGTCTTTTTGTTAATAATAAATCGTTAATTAGTTTGAATGCGTAAAAACGGTTTGAGAACGGCTGTAAAAGCGTATGTAAGGACTAGTCTAAGACTTAAAAATATGATATAATAATACTGATATTTTGATAGGATGCGATAACTATGTGGAAAAAGTTTTGTGTTTCAATTCTTTCGATCTGTCTTTTGGGTGGCGCAGCGTTGATCAGCGGTTCCTTATTTGCGGCTGATGAATCCACATTGCGATTCAGTGAGAATACGAAAGAACATCATTATGTAAACGATGAATTTTCCTATACGCTTACCAGTGATCGCAGCGACGAAACAATCCTTTATGTCGGCGGGGGAGAATTACACGGGGGTGCTTTTACCTATCAAATTCCGTTTCATGAAACAAATATTATTACAATTTCCGATATAAGAAAGCCGGGGGCTTATCAGGGTGAACTAAACGCAGAGGTGAAATCTCAAAGCGGCAGTAAAGAAATCAGCGGTGTGCTTGCCTTTACCGTTTATGGTATTGTTTATCAAAACGATACGCTGACAATGGAGCCGCATCAACAGCTCAAGCCGGATACTTACGGTACATTACCGAGCGATGTTCATCCGCTTTTTACCTATTCGAGCGATAATGAAGCAGTCGCTGTGGTTGATGAAGACGGAATCATTACCGCCGCAAATGAAGGCACTGCTCATATACGTATGGTCGTGTTTGACGGTACCGCAGATGCGGATCGACGCCTGTATGAAAGTGTGTTGAAGATAGAAGTCGCTGCCGCTAAAACAGAGACGACAAAACCGCAGATTCAAAAAGGGGAAGCGAATGATTTTCGTTTTATTCAAACGCAGCCGGTTACCGCTGAAAAAGCCGAACAACAGAAAATCGGTTATATAGAGCATCCGCAAAGCGGTACGTATCAATATGAACTTGCAGAAAAAGACCGAAAGCAGTTTGAAATCGTCGACGGTGAATTGTATGTATCGGGAAAACAGAAAAAAGGCAAGTATCGTGTAAAGGTAACCGTGACATCGGAACAAGACAAGCAATATGAAGTAACCTGCGAATATGAAGTGATTGCGAAAGCCGATCATACCAAAGAAGAATTTCAGTTTCGCTATGAGGGAAAAGCAGTATCGAGCATCGTACGTCCTTATGAAGCAGGGAACAACAGCTTTCAAATTACGAGTAATAAAAACTTAGAAGAGGTTTTGTTTCAGTTGAAGAATGAAGCTGACGCAGAATACTTAAATATTTCACAAACAGGAAATGTGATCATCAAAAAAATCAGTAAACAGCCGATTATGGTTACGGCAAGATGGCAAGATCAGGAATATGAGTGCAGTGTCATGATCGATAAGGCAGATCAACAGATTTCCTTACCGAGCAGTGAAATAAATATATCACCTGAAGACGGAAGCTTTGACCCGCTGATTAAAGGGCGGATGGGTAACGGCGCTTTGGTAGCCAAGCTGATCAGTGACGAGGAATGTATCTCTTTGTCCTACAGTGAACAGGGCGGTCTTGTGATTAAGCCGCTGAAAGTCGGCAGTGCGAAAATCGACATTTATAATGACGGGGATGCGAACTATAAAAAGAGCAATGTGATTTCTTTGCTTGTTCATGTAAGAAAACCGGAAGTTTTAAACAAGGAATGGCTCGGTGATGCCAAATGGCTGAATATGCAAGGAAAGCTCGGAGAAGAAGGATGGTATACTTCTGCCGTTACTTTATCCTTACAGCAAGATGCACCGGCATCCGCCTTTCATTACAGCGAGGAAAGCTATCAAAAGCTGCAATGGGATCATAACGGCGATGTAACTCTGCCGGTATCGTTCAGTGATGAACAAGGAGTGAAAAGTACAGTTGCGAAAGTTTCTTTTAAAATTGATACACACGCACCGTTAATCACTTCAATCAGTGAGCGGAAAGCGGCTGATCATAAATGGAAGGAATGGGTCGATGAATTGACTTTCCAAAGTGTTTTCGGTGAAGGAATGATTATAGATATTCATGCCGATGATACATTAATGGATCCTGAGATTAATACAAGCGGTGTAAAAGAAATCGCTTATCAGATCTATCGCATTGAGAATGACAAAAAAGAAACGCTGTTGCGCGAGGGAGCGGAAACAGGGGACAGCGTTTCAATTCAAATCGATGATACCGGAGTGCATAAAGTATGTGCAGCGGCGAGCGATCATGCCGGTTTGAAAGGGGAAAAGAAGTGTCAAGTTCTGAATGATGAGACGATGACAGCGCTCAGTGCGGATAATTCAACCATGTTATTTTATTCCCGTGTCTTTACGGACAGCGACCGCATTCATATACAGTCAATTGATGATGCAAAACATGATGAAATTGCGAAGATTATTCCTGAAAGCGAAGAAATAACCGATGTAAAAGGATTTCAAATCGAATGGGAAAATCATGAAAATGCGATTGCCAATCAACCGATTCAGGTAACCGTACCGACAGTGGATCACACCAAGCCGGCAGGTTACTGGGTACAGCGAAAGGGCAGCGGTTATGAACGGATTGAAACAACCGTTGAACCGACGGCACAAATCCTTCATCTATCATCATTAGAACCGATTTATTATGTAGAAACCAAACGCAGTGCTACGGCAGGACAACTGGGATTTTATTTGGCAAAGCCAAATGATATACTTGAAACAGCACCCGATCTGCGCACTGAGGTTACCAGAATATCATTTCAGCCGTTTACCTTTGCGGAAAATGATCTGCATTTGGTGTTGTATGCGGCAGGAGCGGTACTGGTCGTATGTTTTATTATCTTATTAATCAGAAGCGGACGTGAAGAATACTAGCGATCCGCTTTTTTATTGAGAAAACTTTTTACTTGCGAAGCGTTATTTTCCAAGCAAGTTTATCAAAATATGCGCTGATAACGCATCATGTCATGCTCACGAAAACTGAAATAGCGATCGCGGGAAACAATCAAATGATCCCAAACTTCAATACCGATCATTGCTCCGCTTTGTTCAAGCGCATCGGCACTGTTTATATCGGCTCGGCTCGGTGTAAGATTGCCGCTCGGATGGTTATGTGCGCATATAATGTGAGTGCAATTATATTTAAGTGCTTCCTTAAATACCTCTCGCGGATTCGCAAAGCTTCTTGATAAGGTTCCGATAAACATATCCTTATGAGCAATAATCTCACCGCGTACATTCAAAAAGAGTACGACAAAAACCTCTTGATCCTTATGTCCGATATGGTTCATCAACCATTCGGTAATTATCTGCGGCTTCTGATCGGCATGTGTCTCTTGTTTCATGCGCTCTAAAGAAATGCGCTGAATTAATTCAAAGCACACCAGTAATTCCGTTGCTTTGGCAGCTTTAATTCCTTTAATCTGCATTAATTCATCAATCCGCAGATCCATCAAAGACAATAGATTGTCTCTTAAATGCAATATCTCATCAGCCAAATCCAACGCTGAGCGATCTTTTGTACCGCTTCTTAATAAAATCGCAATCAATTCGCGATTTGACAAAGACTGCACACCGTCATTCAGCGCTTTTTCCCGCGGGCGTTCCTGTTTGTTCATTTCTTTTACTTTCATTTTTAATCAACTCCAATGCTGTTTTATAATCTTTTTTACTCAGTGCATCAAGCACCGCTTCATTTTGTGACTGTATTGTCTTATCCACAAACGGAATATTTTTTTCTTTCAAGACTGCTTCATTTTTTTGCACCTCACTTTGTGAATCACTGATATTACAGATCACACTGTTCATACCGTCAATTTCATAGATCCATGCCTCTATTCCTTGATCTTTAAACTGCGCAATCGCTTTTTGTGCATTATCACCGTTTTGATATAAACCGATTTGATGATAATATATTGTAAATTGCATTTCCTTTTGTGCTAAAAAGGTTTGAAATAATAAATAATAAATGATTGCGAATGCGAGAGAAAAAATCAATCCGAATACATAGATCGCCTTGCGATTTTCCATAGAATCACCTCGTTTCATTATATGTCCTGCGTTTTGACTGCTTGTCTTTTTCAATCAGATTCCGCTCGACAGTTTTCTCTCTTTTATATATACACGGAAAAAAGTGAAATCCCAAAAAAAATCTATCTTTTTTTTCATTGTGTGGTATCATATTGCTTAGAAAGAGAAAGGATGCCCGATATGAGAAAACGAATCCTATCGATAGTGATGCTGAGTATGCTGTTTATCTGCGGATGCAGCTCTGAAGAAAAGGTGATGCCCGAACAATCTCCTAAAGAAGTTTTACAGCTGTATTTAGAGGCGATTAAAAAACAAGACGGGGTGACGATGGCTGATCATACGTCAGATCAAAGCGGTGTCGATTTTACGATCAGTGAGGAAGATGCAAAAGCATGGGGACTGAATAAGGAAAGTATGCAGAAGCTATATGCTCAGCTGTTGAATTTTACATATACGTGTGATGAAGCTGTGATAAATGAAACTAAGGCTGAAATCAAACTTCATGTAAAAGCGTATGATCTTTCTGAAGTATTATCTGACATTGTTTCCAAGCAGGAAGAGAACTTTCAGGCAATTAACGGTGATGATTTAAGTGAAGCTGATAAAAACCAAAAGATAGCGGATATTATCATTGAGGAATTTCAAAAGGCCGAGCGATCAAAAAGCTTTGATATGACAATGCGGCTGCAATTGGTTGACAATAAGTGGCTGATAGAATCACAGGACGGGGCAAAATTATTGGAACAGCTGTTCGTAATGAATGTAGCGAAAACAGAATAGGATCTTTTAATTATTAAGAAAAATGATCAAGTAATAAAATCACATCAAGTGAAAGAATCTAAACGGATTCAGGAGGTAGAAGGATGAATGTATTAGATCACAATAAAGCACATCAGAAATTTTTTGAGGAAATGACGCGGATTCCGCACGGTTCTTTTCATGAGCGTGCATACAGCGATTATTTGATTGAATTTGCGCAATCGCATGATTTACGCTATATTCGCGATGATATGAATAATGTGATTATCTATGTCCCGGGAACAAGCGGTTATGAAAAGCATGAAACGGTGATTTTACAGGCACATATCGATATGGTATGCGAAAAGAATAAGGATGTTGCGTTCGATTTTGAACACGATGCATTAAATCTGCATTTGGATGAGGGATGGCTGTCTGCGGAAGGAACAACGCTCGGTGCGGATGACGGCTGCGGCGTTGCTTACATGTTGGCAATTATGGATTCCGATTCTATTGCACATCCGCCGTTGGAATGTGTGTTTACGGTACAAGAAGAGGTAGGATTGTTCGGTGCTTTAGGATTGGATCGTCAGTATATCAGCGGCAAACGACTGATTAATCTCGATGACGGCGGCGAGTTTGCGAGCGGAACGACCAGTGCCGGCGGGGTAAATGTGATTGCGAAGCGAACACTTACTTGGAAGGATGAGGAAAAGGAAGCGTTTGAATTAGTGATCCGCGGTTTAAAAGGCGGCCACAGCGGCGGAGAAATTCATAAGGAGCGCGGCAATGCGAATAAATTAGCCGCACGTATTCTTTATACGCTGTCAAAGCAAGCCAAACTTATATTGGCTCATGCGGAAGGCGGCATGAAGGATAATGCCATTCCTCGAGAAGCATCAGCGATATTCCATACAGATCTGTCATTCAGTGAGTGTAAAGAAATAGCGGAACAATCAAAAAAGCAAATGTTGAAGGAATTGGAATTCTCTGATACTGACTTGCAAATTACATTGACAAAGACCAAGGCAGCTCGTTTTATGAGTGAAGAAGATACGCAGTCTTTTATTAATTTTATGCGTCTGATTCCTAACGGTATGCGTCATCGCAGTATGTCGATTGAAGGCTTAACAACCGCATCTTCCAATGCCGCTGTTGTAACATGTGACGATGCTGAAATCATGATCAATACTTCTGTAAGAGGCGCTTTGGAGTCATATATTGATACGATTGCGGAAGAAATAGAAATTTTAGCAAAGCTGTGCGGTTTGGAAACAGTACGCGATGCTCGTTATCCGGCGTGGAGTTATGATTCTGAATCCCAAATGCGTACCTGCTTACAAGCAGTATGCAAAGAATGCTATCAGAAGGAATTGGTATTGATGGCAGTCCATGGCGGTTTAGAGTGCGGAGTGTTCAAAATGATGGATCCTGAAATGGATATTGTTACGATGGGACCGATTATGAAGGATATTCATACGCCGAAGGAGCGCTTAAGCATAGACAGCTTTGATCGTACATTCGATTTACTCTGTGCGTTTTTAAAAGAATTATAGCAAATGCTTTATTAATTGTAATACGCAGAAAGAAAGCATAAAAGCGTCAAAAGCATATTCTACAAACAATTTGGTGCAGGATATAATAACAAAGATGGATACAGTGGTTGCATAACAGCTTATGAAATGAATTTTTTTATCAAGATATGCTTTCGAAAAAACAATGAAAAAAATATGTTCAATGCGAGGAACATATTTTTTTAGTTTATTAAATGTTTGATAAGCGGAAGCTTTTTCAACAATACAGCGAGATAGGATAAGCTGATCACTAAAAATAACCCTTTTATAAGGTTTATAAACAAGCCTCGGACAGATAAGGATGGATAGATGACAAGCTCTAAAAGCGTATAACCGACAATCCAATGTGCATAATAGACGAACAATGTGTTTCTTGAGATTGTTTGAAAAAACTTTTGTGTATACGACGGTAAAGCTTTTATTTTTATCGCTGTGAGGTAAATCGAACAGGCAATCATCATCCCGGAAATCGTCATCGTACCGTTATAGATTGCATCATAAGGAGCGTTATCAGCGGTTTTTATGATTTTCCATCTAACAGTCAATAAGATCAAGCCGCCTAATAAGCAAAGCATTAATTTTAAAATCGGAAGCTCTATTAATTTATCTTTCTGTTGATGAATCAAACCACCCATAATAAAATACATCAGCATGCAGGCCGGACTGAGACTAAACGGAAGCAGACTGTTAAGTCCGGTTAAATCAAGATGAACAAGCATTGGCATCTGTTTAACAAAAACATAAAACAAATTAGGAATCAGAAAAAGGATAAAAATCGCAATACACAACAATGCCAAGCTGTTGCGATAAATCGGTTCATTTTTATCAGCATCAAATGCTTTTTTCAAAATAGGAAATAAAAGATGAATTCCGATCAGCGTAGGAATAAACCAAAAGTGATTGGTCGGGACAGGATTGTTTTCAAAATTAGACAGTAAAACATAATTAAACAGATGACGAATACCGATTGTTGAATAATCAACTTCTGTAAAATAGCCGATTATCAGAAATGTGATGATACGCCATGTACAGAATATGAAAAGCATTTTGACTATTTTGATATAGTGTGCTTTCATATCCAATTCTTTATTCAACAGTAAAGCACCGTTTACCATAAAAAATAACGGTACACCGGCTACACATAAATTATAGAAAAAGACTTTTATGACTCTCAAATATCCGGTATCGGCACTGGTTAATACAATACCGAAATGGTAAGTACATACTAATAAGATAGCGATAGATTTTAAAAAATTAATATACTGATAATCTTTTTTCATAAATAACCTCACTGCTTCAATACATCGTGCATCTGATCTGTTTTGCTTCCTAAGACAGAAGTTTTTTTAATAGCTGTATGTCATAAATCTTATAATTGATTTTTGGTATAGCCGTCACATAATAAAAAAAGACTATGACACTAAAGTTTTTCATCACAGTCAAGTTGATAAATGGTGCCCGAGGCCGGACTCGAACCGGCACGGTATCGCTACCGACGGATTTTGAGTCCGTTGCGTCTACCAGTTTCACCACTCGGGCAAGTGCTTTATTATTTTACACGAAAAAAAACGGAAATGCAAGATATAAAATGAAATTTATGATATTTATATTTCTGATCATATTAACCGCACTAAGTTTAGAAGAAACTAATTTAATAGAAAATTTATGAAACAATGAAACAATTGATTGAAAGATTCTGAAAATAAATGAAAATAATATTTGACGTGAGCGAATTATAGACTTATAATGTTAGTTAAGTATTAGAAAAAATAAAGGAGCGATTATATATGAGTAGAGTATACAATTTTTCTGCGGGACCATCAATGCTTCCGGAATGGGTGTTGAAAAAAGCCGCATCAGAAATGATTGAATATGGACAAAGCGGACAATCTGTTATGGAAATGAGTCATCGTTCGGCAGAATATCAAGCAATTATAGATGATTGTGAGGCACGTTTACGCAGAGTGATGAATATCGGTGATAACTATAAAGTATTGTTTTTGCAGGGAGGTGCTTCCTTACAGTTTACCATGATTCCGATGAATTTATTAAAAAACGGTCATGCCGATGTAATCAATACGGGACAGTGGAGTAAAAAAGCAATCAAAGAATTAAATAAGCTGGGGAAAGCAAATGTACTTGCGTCCAGTGAGGATAAAACCTTTTCTTATATTCCCGATGTGACAAAATTGGATTTTCATGAAGATGCCGATTATGTGTATATTTGTGAAAATAATACAATCTACGGTACTAAATATAAAACACTTCCGGATACGAAGGATATTCCGTTGGTTGCGGATTTATCCAGCTGTATCTTAAGTGAACCTATTGATGTCTCTAAATACGGATTAATCTTTGCGGGAGCACAGAAAAATATGGGGCCTGCCGGATTAACCGTTGTGATTATTCGTGAGGATTTGATCGGGAATGCGAAGGAACAAACACCGAGCATGTTAAATTATCAAATCATGGCGGATAACGGTTCTATGTTCAATACACCTCCGACATATGCAATCTATATGTGCGATCTTGTTTTACAGTGGATTGAGGAAGAAATCGGCGGCTTAGAGGCAATGAAGCAGCGTAACGAACAAAAGGCAAAGCTTCTGTATGATTATCTTGATAATTCTAAGATGTTCTCCAATCCTGTGAATCCGCAGGATCGTTCGCTGATGAATGTTACCTTTGTCAGCGGTGATGCAGAATTAGATGCTAAGTTTATTAAAGAAGCAAAAGCAAACGGATTTATCAATGTAAAAGGACATCGCAGTGTCGGCGGAATGCGTGCGAGCATTTATAATGCAATGCCGATTGAGGGTGTTGAGAAATTAGTAGCTTTTATGGAAGCATTTGAAAAAGCCAATCAGTAATCCGACAGTATACAAGAAGAAAACGGAAGTAAAGGAGATCTATAATGTATCAGATAAAAACAATGAATCAAATCAGTCAAAGCGGCTTAGCGCGCTTTGGGGAACAATACCAAATCAGTGATGATGCGAATCAGCCGGACGGTATTATCGTACGCTCAGCGAGTCTTCATGATGTCGCTTTGGATAGCAGTGTAAAAGCAATCGCCCGAGCAGGTGCCGGAGTGAATAATATTCCGATTCCCGCATGCAGCGAACAGGGGGTTGTTGTTTTCAATACTCCCGGTGCCAATGCGAATGCAGTTAAAGAGTTGGTATTTGCCGGAATGCTTTTGAGTGCCAGAAAAATTTATCAGGGAATTGCTTGGACTAAAAATGATATGGAAGGAAATATCGAACAGCGAGTAGAAAAAGAAAAGAAAAAATATGCCGGCAGTGAATTGATGGGTAAATCACTCGGTATTATCGGTCTCGGTGCGATCGGTATTCAAGTTGCCAATCTGGCGTTAAAGTTCGGTATGGATGTTTACGGATATGATCCGTTTATATCAATCGACGCAGCTTGGAACTTATCTCGATCCGTGAAACATGCGAAGAGTTTGACTGATATATACAAGAACTGTGATTATATCAGCATTCATGTTCCGTTAAATGACAAGACAAGATATATGATTAATCAAGAAGCGATCAATGATATGAAAGACGGCGTGCATTTATTGAACTTTGCCCGCGGGGAATTAATCGATGATCAAGCGGTGATTGGGGCAATTCAAGACGGCAAGGTTTCTACTTATGTCACCGATTTCCCTAATGATCGTTTAGCAGCCTTAGAGCAGGTTATCACAATTCCGCATTTAGGTGCATCCAGCAGTGAAGCAGAAGAAAATTGTGTTGTAAAAGCGGTAGAAGAGTTGAAAGATTTCTTGGAAAACGGAAATATCACCAATTCAGTTAATTTCCCTAATGTCAGCTTAGAGCGAAGCGGCGGTGAGCGAATCGGTGTAATTCATCGCAATATCCCGAGTATGCTTGCGCAGATCGCTGATACGTTGGCTAAGAATAATGTAAATATCGCTAATATGATTAATAAATCAAAAAATGATTATGCATATACACTCATCGACTTAGATAATCAAATTGATGATTCACAGCTTGCTAATTTACAAGCGGTAGAAGGAATTATCAGAGTAAATGTATATCCGTCATTAAAATAGAAGAAAATATTTTGCAAGAACAGCTTTGTAAGGTATTCATGCGGATTCAAAAAATATAGCGCTGACAGAATATTCTTCAGATATACTAAAAGAACATTTCGATCTCAGGTAATGTTACCGTAGAATGTTCTTTTTTTTTGTAGTTGTTATGTTCCCAGTGCATTTTTGATAATTTTATGATGAGCGAAAATCGCAGACGATACTAAAACAGTCTTTTCAGCGCCGATTAGAGAATATGAATGAAAATTGTGTGCAGTGATAATCATTTAATGAAAAAAATAAGATAGAAAAAAGCAGGAGTGGGCATTGAATATAGTTGATTGAAAGGCTAAAATTATCTTGAATCAAAAAGAAAAACCAACATTTTGAAAAAAAGTAAAGAAAAAGATTGACAAGAGAAAGAAGAGTGTTGTATCATATACG
>CANOSP010000029.1 GCA_947569705.1 uncultured Erysipelotrichaceae bacterium | reverse complement strand
ATGTGTTAAGCTTCAACTCATAAATTTATGTGTCCAGGATTCTGGGTACATATCAGAAAGCTGTTCTTTTTACCAAACAGCTCATTTTATTTAATCAAACAATTACTTTTAATACCCCTGCAAATATCCTTCTTTCTTCTTTAATCGCAGTGATTCAATCACCGGACGGACTTCATCCCAGCCGTAATCCTGTACGCCGATGACCCATGTCAAACAGCGGTGCCGCAGCTGCACAACATCATACAATAATCCTGCCGGCATCTGAAAACCAAGCTTAACCGCATCCTTGCACGCCCATGCATAACGCTGTACTAAATCCAATGCATCGAGCAATTCTTCCCTTGTACGCATTTGTGCTTGTTCCGCCATTTTCGCTACCGATTCAAAATCTAAAATTGTCTGCATTACCATATGATTACTGCAAAGCGCACTCGGAAAATACAGGGTATCCGTCAATCCTAAAATCCACAGCAGGGTAAACGCACACTCAAAATAACCGTGATACATTTGAACATCATCCTGCTTCGGTTTTCGCTCGTTCAAAAATTCAATTTCACGAATCGTAAAAAACGGAGAAGCCCGATATGCACGAACCATCTTCTCAATATGTGCATAAGCAAGCATCGCATTACCCTGATGTGACATTAAAAACTCACTGTACACTCCCAATAACATACATGCCACGGCACGCTTACAAACTTCTTCCACACCTTGAAACATATACATCTTATCATCAAAGGGCGGCGCAATATTAGTAGGCGCATAAATACCCTTATAGCGAAGCACGCTCAGCGAATGATGAATCCGCTTCATCGCTGCTTCATCCAATCCCAACGCTTTATTGGTGATATCGAAACCATCAACAGGATTAAAAACAGCAACCTCACTCTTTCCTTTTTTATTTAAAATCACATCACCGTAGCTATCCGATATATCTCCGGTTTCCCAAAATATCAACGCATCCATTAAATCGGCAATTTCCATTAACGGTAATATTTTTTCATCACGATGATTTTCTTCATAATTAAAAGTAAACACATAAGCTGCTCGAAATAAAGCAATCTGATATAATAAATTTTGCTTAATATACGCATTATGACAAGGAAGCTTGGCACTGGACGCATAAAGCTTTTGGATTTGCCGCTGAAAAGTCGTCGGATCACTTGTTGCACTGACAAACGGTATTTTTAAATACTCCTGATGACTTAACTGCAGATAAAAACTCTGTGATTCTTTTTTCATCACAGTAATTTCTTCTTGTAAAACAGTGCTGAGCGCTGCTTCCATTCTGTCAATGTCGGCATACGGTGTATAAAACGACAAAACCTCCGTTACCATCATATGCTGCTCACGTCCTTTTCCGCCTATGTTTTATTATATCATGTTTTATCCGATTTTGATTGTAAATATATGCAAAATTCTGTAGATTATGACTTTTTCAACATTTTCTCATTATTTTATTGATATGCCCTTATGAGTAATCGACAGATTGATCAATTATCGGATTATCAATCCATATAATCTTGAACATATCATGTGAATGATTAAAGATTATCGAACCCTTAATCCTTTCGGATATTTATTTTTAATCACATTGCCGTCTCCTTTGCCGTAACCGACAATTAAGGAATGCCATGCAAGTGCCGTAATACCGTAATATCCGTCAATATGCAACTCTTCACCTGCTTGATAGCTGTGCCACTGTTCTTCATTCAGTTCTAAAACCTGCTTGAAACAATCCCGCAAATAAGCGCTCATAAATAAGTGATGATGCGGCTCCAGACGATTTTTTGTCCATGTGCCACATAAAACTCCCTGCCGCAATACATGCAGTTTCCCCATATCCACAAACATAGTTTTACGAAAATAGAGCTGATCATCGCATACATCAAAATAACCTTGCGGCAATTCAATGATTTTAGCTAATGCAGAAAGCTGTTGCTTACTCGGCGGCGTGATCTTTTTGTTTTTCTGTTTCTTCGTATGTGCAGCATGCAGCTTTTGAAATTTAGCGATAAAATGCCCTTCCCCTTGATCCATCGGGAAAATACGCCGTACCTTTTGATGATCCATTCCTTCACAGGCAAACCCGCATCTGCCGAAAGCTGCCCCGCAATCTATTTGAATAATATCATCGCGGCATGATAAAATCCGACTCACAATCGCTTCATTTTCCTCTATCGCATATGTACAAGTGGAATAAACAAGTATTCCGCCGGCTTTTAATGCATCAAAGGCTGTGTTTAATATTTCAAACTGTCGATTAGCACATGCCTGTACATTGGCGATGCTCCAACCGTGCATTGCCTCATCATGTTTTTTCATCATACCTTCGCCGCTGCACGGCGCATCCACCAAAATTTTATCAAACCAACCGGCACAATGATGACATACCTGATCGACACGATTATTAGTGATAATCACTTCACCGAAGCCCATACGTTCCATATTGGAAAGCAGAATTTTGGCTCGCTTAAAATCAATTTCATTTGCGACAAGCAAGCCGCTGTGATTCAGCTTCGCCGCAATTTGTGAGCTTTTACCGCCCGGTGCCGCACACAGATCCAAAACCCAATCATCACTTTGTACATCAAGAACCGAAACCGCACTTGATGCACTCGGCTCTTGCATATAAATGCCCCCACTCACATGAAGCGGATGAGTACCCAACTTTTGTACATCGGCATCGATATAAAAAGCTTCTTCACAAAACGGTGTTTGTTTTAAATCATAGGGAAATAATTCCGTAAACTGTTCCATGGTCAATTTCAACGGATTATAACGAACCCCGCGATACATCTCACAATCCAAAGACGCAAGAAAGGCGGGAAATTCTTCTTTTAAATAAGCTTCCATTCGTGCTAAAAAGGCTTCTTTCATATGATCCATCCTATTATTGTCAATTTTAAACTGTCACTTTGCAGTTTTGTTTATCGTCCATTATTTTAACATAAAAGCATTGATTTCGTACAGAGGATGTGACTTGTAACCGCCATTTTATCATATGATCCTTTAAGCCGCCGCAAAAATAAAAATTATACTTGAGAGCCTAACGATAAAAAACTATACAAGAGATCTAAAAAGCGCTATACTTTTAGCATAGAATACATATAACGGCGAATCATAGACATATACTTCTATAGATATATTAAGCATTTGTAAATCACTAAAGAAAGAAGGCTTCACAATGATCTATTGGAAAAGAAATCATGAATATCTTGCAGGTACTACATTACGCAATCCCGATAAAGAGGAATATAATAATCTGGCACTGCATTGTACCAAGGATAAAAATGCCGTTTTAAGCAATCGTAAACGATTGGCAGAAAAGCTCCATGTTCCGATGTCTCAATTCGTATTTGCGAATCAAACCCACAGTGATCATATTGTAAAAATCACGAAAGAAGATGCCGGAAAAGGCGCTTTTGATACAAGCGATGCGATTGCGGACTGCGATGCCCTGTATACAAGAGAAAGCAACTTATTGATCGGTGTATTTACAGCTGATTGTGTTCCGATCCTTTTATACGATCCGATAGAAAAGCTGATCGGTGCCATTCATTCCGGATGGATGGGTACGACAAAACAGATCACCGCCAAAACACTGGATCGGCTGATTCAAGAAGAAGGCTGTAAGCCGCAAAACATCCATGCCTTTATCGGTGCATCCATTGCATATCACAGTTTTGAAGTAGGTATGGAAGTTGTAGATCAAATAAAGAAACTGCCGTTTGATTGCTCAGCGTATATCACTTATAAAGAAAACAATAAAGCATTTGTCGATAATCAAGGACTGAATTATCAAATGCTGATAAACGCAGGAGTATTAAAAGAACATATTACAATTGATAAGAATGATACATTTGCCGAAAACGAATCTTTCTTCTCTTATCGAAGAGATAAAGCATGCGGCAGACATTTAAGCTTTATCGTTCGCAAAGAAACAAACTGATAATAAAATATAACTAAATAACATCATAAAATAATAAAATACAGGAAACAATTCACTCACATGTTCCTGTATTTTTATCAGTCATTATTTTATACTTTAATAAATATTTTATAATTTATCATTGCAATTTCCTGCATATGCTTACTCATTACGCAATTCCAACAAGATGTCGCGAAGTTCAGCCGCACGTTCAAAATCAAGTACCTTCGCTGCTTCCCGCATCTCTTTTTCAATATTCGCAAGCAGTTTTTCTTTATCCTTCTTACCGATTTTGGTTTTACGATTCATATATTTCGCAGTCATTTCCTGTGTTTCCTTACTGCGAACAACCTCATGAATCGGCTTGATGATTGTTTTCGGAACAATGCCGTGTTCCTCATTATACGCAATTTGAATACTGCGGCGGCGATTAGTTTCATCCAATGCTTTTTTCATACTGTCGGTAATATGATCACCGTACATAATAACTTTGCCGTGTGCATTACGTGCCGCACGTCCGATAATCTGAATCAAAGAGCGCTCCGATCTTAAAAAGCCTTCTTTATCGGCATCTAAAATAGTAATTAAAGATACTTCGGGAATATCCAAGCCTTCTCTTAATAGGTTGATTCCGATTAATACATCGTATTTCCCTTTTCGTAAATCTCGGATGATTTCGGTACGCTCGATTGTTTTTACCTCATGATGTAGCCACGCTACCTTAAAATCCATTCCCTTTAAATAGGTGGTTAGATCCTCTGCCATTCTTACGGTCAGCGTTGTAATCAATACGCGCTCGTTTTGTTCGACTCGGGTTCTGATTTCATCAACTAAATCATCTATTTGACCGTGCGTCGGACGTACCTCTACCTCCGGATCCAACAAACCGGTCGGACGAATGATTTGTTCTACGACCTGTCCGTTTACTTTCGCAAGCTCATAATCACCCGGAGTTGCGGAAATAAACACCGCCTGATTAATCATTGATTCAAATTCTTCAAATCGCATCGGTCGATTATCCAAGGCGCTCGGCAAGCGGAAACCGAAATTCACCAATACCTCTTTACGCGCCCGATCTCCGTTATACATGCCCCTTACCTGCGGCAGCGATACGTGCGATTCATCTACTACCAATAAATAATCCTTCGGAAAATAATCAAACAGTGTATACGGGCGCTCTCCCGGTGATCTTCCGTCAATATGGCGCGAATAATTCTCAATACCGGGACATACACCGAATTCACGCAATGCTTCCATATCGTAGCGTGTACGCTGTTCCAAGCGCTGTTTTTCCAACAATTTTCCTTCTTGTTCCAAAACCTGCAGACGATCTTCCAGTTCCTCATGGATCGTATCTGCCGCATGATTGATTATATCCTGACTTGTCGCATAGCCGCTGGCAGGATAAACCACATACACGGTATATGCATTCAGCACTTTCCCTGTCAATGGATCACATTCGGTAATGCGCTCAATCTCATCATCAAAGCATTCAATACGTAAAATATAAGCATCACTGTGTCCTAATCCGACCTCAATAACATCACCTCTGACACGAAAAGTTCCGCGCTGTAAATCCACATCATTTCTTGTATACTGTTGAGCCACCAAGCGTGAAAGCAATTCCTTGCGCTCGATATGATCACCGACATGCAGCGTAAAGAACATATCTCGATATTGTTCCGGATTAGAAGCACCGTAAATACACGCCACCGATGCAATTATAATTGTATCACGACGCTCTAAGATTGAATTCACGGCAGCCATACGAAGCATATCCAGCTCCATATTCGTCGTCGCATTTTTATCGATATACGTATCAGAACTAGGTATATAAGCCTCCGGCTGATAATAATCAAAGTTCGATACAAAATATTCCACTCGATTATGCGGAAAGAATTCTTTGAACTCGCTGTACAGCTGTCCTGCCAAAGTCTTATTATGTACAAATACTAAGGTAGGCTTATTCACCTGTGCAATTACATTAGAAATAGTAAAGGTTTTTCCCGTACCGGTTGCCCCCAACAATACCTGTTCTTTTTTCCCTGCTTTAATTCCCTGAACCAATTCCGCTATCGCTTTCGGCTGATCACCTTGAGGCTGATATTGAGATACCAACTCGAATCGTTTTTGTTCCATACACATCGATCCTTTCATTATGTTTAGTTTAGCTTATCTTTCACAAAAATACAATCATATTACTTATTTTCTTACAATCAGACAGTAATATCAAATCTTACTTCAGTCTTTGTTTCCTTTTGATAACCTTTCATAAAGAATCCGAACAAAGAAAAGACCGCATTTACGGTCTGTTACTTCTGTAATAATACCAAAGCCTGATTCATCTGTGTATCTAAATCATTACGATTTTGATGCCACTTTTTCGCACAGCTGCTTAATAAGCTTTTAATCGTTTCCTCATTGATTTCGCCGTTCGCTTTCAGCTGATGATCGCTTTGGTAGCGCATCAAGCCCTGTGATGAGCGATGAGAAAAGTATTCATCAGTTCGATCTACCTCATAACCTAAGAATTTTAAATAGATTTGAACCGGCTTCGCAAACGGTGATACACTGTCCGCTTGATACACAGTATTTTCAGGAATATTCAACACTCCGGTTGTAATCGCAGGATCAAGCTCTGCTTTATAATCCGGAGTAATACCGACACCGTTAATATGCTCCCCTTTCGGAGTCAGCCATTCGGCGATCGTGTATTTAAATGAAGAACCGTCTTCAAAAGTAATCGGCATCTGTACCGTTCCCTTGCCGTAAGAAGTCACTCCGACAGTCACTGCCTGTTTCAAATGCGCTTTCAGACAGCTGGTCAATACTTCGGAAGCACTGGCAGTATCCTCATTAATTAAAATCGCTATTTTTGAGAAAGCATATCGTTCATAATCATCATACGCTTCATGTGCCTGAATTTCACCGTCTTTTGACTGTTCCTGATAAACAATTGCGTTTTTCGGAACAAGATAGCTGGCAATCTGCATTGCCGCAGTTACATACCCGCCGCCGTTGTCTCTTAAATCGATAATCAACTTATCAACGCCTTTTTGTTTAAAGTCAGCTAAATATTTACCGACCTCATCACCGCTTGTTTCCGCAAAGGTGTTAATCTCTAAAATACCGTTTCCGTTCTCTACATATCCATATACGGAATCATTTACCACACTGCGCTGAATCATTAAATCAATTTCCTTATTTTCACGCATCACGGTGATGTTTACATTGCTGTTAAGCTCTCCCTTAATCATTGCGGCAATTTCATCAATGTTCTTCCCTTTCACAGAAGTTCCGTCAACCTTTGTGATCATATCGCCGCGCATCATGCCGCCTTTTTCGGCACCGCTGCCCTTAAACACACGCTCAACCATGAATGATTCCTCATCAAGCGCATAGTATTGAATTCCGATTCCCACAAAATTCCCCTGTAACGAAGACGCAAAACTTTCATATTCTTTCGGACTCATATATGTTGTATGCGGATCCCATTGATTTTCCAGCATTCCGTTAATCGCATTCGTCATCAACGTATTCGCAATATCTTTATCTTCCTTACCGAAATACCATTGATTTTCCATTATCGTATAAATTTGTTCCAGCTTCGCAAACTGAGAATTCCCGGATACCGAAGATCGATTGGTAATCCCGTGAACTAAAAAACCCGATAAGAAACAAGCAATACAAGTAAGTAAAATAATGATTGCTTTACGTTTTTGTTCTTTTTCCGCTTGTATTTCATCCGGCCACTTATGTCTTTCCAAATGGTATCGGATTACTTTTTTCTCCTCATTATGCTCTTCCATAATCACACCTCATTTTCATTACACATCTGTATAATCATACCACAAAATCAAATACTTTTTAAGTATTGTTTGCATTTCCCGATAAAGATTCGCTGATTTGAATCATTTACTGTCCTTTTTTAGATTCGTTTACATATTCATTCGAGAAAAAAGAAACATATGAATAAACCATATGCTTCTGTTCTCAACAATTATACTTCCTTTATTTTTAAATTAGCTCTGTTTAAATCACAATCAAAGCTGCGCAATTTCACGTATGAATTTTCCGACATGTTCAGGAACATGAGCATCACTGGCAGTCATAATTTTTACCTTATACTGCTTCAAAATCGCAAGGAACTTTGAATTGGTTCCCATATCGGGATGATGATAGCGATAATGAATACCGGTATTATTCTCCATATAAACATCATGATCGAAGGCAGCCTGTGCAATTCGTTCATAAGTTGGGTTTAAATCATAGCTTGGTTCATATCTGAACAGCTTCAACTGATCCGGATGACCGATTTGCGTAAATATATCAGAGGTGATCATATCTTCCATAATTTCATAATAGCGGCGATAAAGGGCATCGGTATCGTACACATCCCATAAGATTTCTTTTGAAAAAGGCATATCGTATAATAAATTATCTATGGAATGAATAGAACCGATTAAAAAATCATATGGATAGGCAGCCAACACCTTCTTTAACAGCGGTTTTGACTCCGGCGCATAACATACCTCTAAGCCCCATTTTACACGAATCGGCAATTCTTTCTGTTTCATTTTTTCAATTAAGCGATGATAATTCGCCAACGGCTCCGGATGCTTTTTATCAAACCATTCCTTTTGGTAAGAAGAAGCTTTTTTTAAGCCTTCATACATCGGCGAAAATTCAATAAAGCGATGCGTGTGATCCAGTATATGAAGCTCATCTAATCCCATTTTTACCCCCGCATTCACAAAGCGCATCACATATTCTTCACTTAACGGTCCGTTTTCCAAATGAATATGTCCATCAATTAACATTCTATCAGTTCCCTTCTGTTTGGTTTGTTATATCATAAAATCTTTATTCTGTAAATAACTGTTTTATGAATGAAATGAAAAAAAAGCAGCACAATATAGATATTGATGCATATACTGTATTATCGAAAAAGGAGGGAAACAATGACACGCTTTGATATTTTTATCAGAAAAAAACTATTAGATACACTGGCATTGAATTATTTAGAGCTTACCCCAAAACAAGAAACTATGATCCAGTCAATGATTCAAGAGATCTATGAGAATCATCAACTGTTTCCGCTTTGTATTGAAGATCGTGTACTGTATGTTGCCAATCAATATCGTAAGCGAATTGCTTCGCTTTCCTGATTAACATACATAAATGACCATAAACAATGAGTAATCATACAAAAAATCGTATCTCTTTCAAAGAAATACGATTTTTTCAATATTGTTCCGTAAACACATTACGATTGTCGCTTTAAATATTTTTTCAGCTGATATAAAACTCCATAGCTGCCGAAACAGCCGAAGCCGAATACACAGAGTGCCGTTCCTTTCAGCTTCACCGCATCAAATAATCCGTCACTGAAAGATAGAATGATTTCGTGGAAATCCTGAAGCTGACGCTGCAGCGTCCATTGTATCATTTGACAGCTAAACCACATAAGCAATCCGCAAAGAATTGCCGCTGCCCCCACATACCAAGTCCATTTGACTGCACTTTGCGTTCCGATAATAATAAGGAAGAAACCGATGACTAAACAGCCGAGTGCAAGCCATTGGATTGAATCGGTTTGAATTATTCTGATAACTTTAAATACTTGAATCTGTTGATCCGAAAGATGCATATGAACATTATTGACAAGACCGGAAACAGAATCCTGCAAATTCACTTTGGAAGTAAGGCGATCACTGATTTGTTCCGCCTGTTCTTCACTGATCGAGATTTGAACAGCAGATAAAATCTTAGGAATGTATGCTTTAGAAAGCTCTTTGATGTCTTGATCAATATCAGGCATTTCAACATTTCCGTCAATCACACCGTCTAACACTGCCGTCATATATGTATTTGAAATAGCTTTTATTTCATCGCTGTTCGCTAGTTCTGCTTTGACTTCATCGATTTTATCATTGATACCGTCTACGGGATGATTCGCTATTTCATCCTTTATTCCCTGTGGTAAATACTGTTCCGCTTTTTCAATTAAGCTGTTATCCACACCGAAAGAATCTAATGATGACAACAACATATCGTTCATTTGTTCACTGATTTGATCTACGACTTCACCGGTCACAATATTTCGCGAAGCATCATGTACAACATATAATAAAATACCAATACATAAAAAGCATACACCACATATATTAGCGAGTATTTTCAATCCTTTCATAATCTCTCTCCTTTCAGTCATGATATAAAGAGTCTTTTCCCTAAAGCTTCACCGCTTCTTATAAAAAACGCCTGCAATCCCGTAGGGTATTCAGACGCTTTTTCCTATTTCATACGCTTAAAGCTGTTCTTTTACTTTCGCCGCAATATCCTTAGCTTGTAAATGGAATTTTTCCAATAAAGCATCAGGAGTACCGCTTTCTCCGAAACAATCCGGAATGCCCATCATAATTTGACGACACGGTGCATATTGAGACAATACCTCACTTACTGCACTTCCCAAGCCGCCGATCACACTATGCTCTTCGATTGTGATAATCACATCATGAGTATTCGCTGTTTCAATAATTAAATCACGATCGATCGGTTTAATTGATGCCATATCGATCACTGTTACTTCAATTCCTTCACCCTTTAATGATTCATAAGCTTGAAGTGCTTCATTGACCATAATACCACAGGCAATCAGCGCTACCTTACTGCCCTTATGTAACATCGTACCTTTTCCGATCGTAAAGGAAACCTTGCCTTCCTCATAAATCGTCGGCACAGCACTTCTGCCTAAACGCACGAAGCACGGTCCGTTATAGCGATATACCGCTTCAATCGCTGCTTCTGCTTCGTAAGCATCGGCAGGACATAATACAACCATGTTAGGAATGGAACGCATTAAGCTGATGTCCTCTACTGTCTGATGACTGGCACCGTCTTCACCGACCGTAATACCGGCATGTGATGCACATATTTTCACATTCAGTTTCGGATAAGCAATGGAATTACGAATCTGTTCAAAGGCACGACCTGTGGCGAACATTGCGAAGCTTGAGGCAAACACAACATTTCCCTGTGCTGCCATACCTGCCGCAACCGACATCATATTGCCTTCCGCAATTCCCATATTGAAATGGCATTCTGGACGTGCCTTTTTTGCCATCGCTGTTTTTGTCGAACCTGATAAATCCGCATCCAACACAAAGATATGGTCATCCTGCGCCACCAAACGCGCTAATGTTTTTCCGTATGCTTCTCGTGTCGCAATCTTACTCATTACGCATTTCCTCCTTCCAGCTCTGCCAATGCTTTCGCACATTCTTCTTCAGAAGGCGCGACGCCATGCCAGTTTGCTTGATTTTCCATGAAAGAAATACCTTTGCCCTTAACCGTTTTAGCTAATATCACGGTTGGTTTTCCTTTAATTTGCTTAGCCTCTTCACATGCTTGATACAGTGCCTCGAAATCGTTGCCGTTTTCCACACTGATCACATGCCAACCGAATGCTTTAAATTTTTCATCAAACGGCAGCGGATTCATTACTTCCGTAATATTTCCGTCAATCTGTAAACCGTTATAGTCCACAACTGCCAATAAATTATCCAAATGATAGTGAGCAGCCGCCATCGCAGCTTCCCATACTTGTCCCTCTTGACATTCTCCGTCACCTAATAATGTATATACGCGATAAGGAACATCATGTGCTTTATTTGCCAATGCCATACCGACTGCCGCAGAAATACCCTGTCCCAGTGAACCGGTAGACATATCCACACCTCTTACCAATTTCATGCTCGGATGCCCCTGCAGCGGAGATCCTAATTTACGAAAGGTGATCAGATCTTCTTCTTTAATAAACCCTTTTTCTGCCAGTGTCGCATACAGCACCGGACTGGCATGTCCTTTTGATAAAACAAATTTATCGCGAAGCACGTCATCGACATTGCTCTCATCCACATTCATTTGTGTAAAGTAAATCGTCTCTACAATTTCCACTGCCGATAACGATCCGCCGGGATGACCGGAACGTGCCGCTGTAACCATACGAACAATATTCTTACGAATGCGCATTGCTCTTTCCTGTAATACAGCCAAGTTTTCCATTCCATTTCCTCCTATGTTGCTTATTGCTTATCTATTATACAATAAAACGGCTTAACAAACAACCCTGATAAACAGGCAATATTTAAACTTATCGAGCCGCTTTATCAAGCCGTACACGATAATTTATCTCAAAGGAAGATGCGCGACGTTCTTCTCAACCGTTCGTAAGAATTCATCGAACGAAAAAATACCTTTCATGCATTTCCGCATGAAAGGTATTGCAAATTTCATAATTAATCAAAGTGTATCACAAACATTTACCGTTCCTTTAATCGACCCATTTAGTAACGAACTGGGATAAGATCAGGCTGAAATCGGCAACAAAGACAGCTGTACCTTTTGTTTTACTTCATCAACTGCATATACATATACCTTTACAATATCACCGACAGCCAATACATCTCCCGGATGCTTAACACGTTGTCTGCTCATTTTTGAAATATGTATTAATCCATCCTCATGGAGTCCGATATCGACAAAAGCACCGAAGTCCACAACATTGCGGACAACGCCTTCTAATTCATCTCCCGGATGCAGATCACTCAATTCTAAGACATCACTGCGTAAAATCGGCGCATCATAACGATCTCGATAATCGCGCAGCGGCAACGCTATAATCTCCAAAATATCAGTTATTGTATAGCGATCACTGCCTAATGTTTCCACCAATGAATCAATATCGGCATGTTCCACCGCAGCTTTAGCAGCTTCACTCCCCATTTGCGTAATATCGATTGACAACAGCTTTAATAACTGTTTCGTCAGTTCATAGCTTTCCGGGTGAATCGCTGTACGATCCAGCCATTCCTTTCCGTCTTCCACACGCAGGAAGCCGGCTGCCTGTTCAAATGACTTGGCACCGATCTTCGGAATACTTTTTAATTCCTGTCTGCTTTGAATCGCACCTTGTGTATTACGATATTGCACAATGGATTTCGCTGTTGCACTGCTCAGACCCGATACATTCTTCAATAATTCGGCTGAAGCCGTATTGACGTTTACTCCGACACGATTCACTGCCTTTGAAACAACAAAATCCAAGCGCTCCTTTAATCGCGCAGAAGGTAAATCGTGCTGATATTGACCGACTCCGATCGAACGAGGATCAATCTTAATCAACTCAGAAAGCGGATCTACGATACGACGAGCGATGGAAATCGCCGAACGCTGCTCCACATGCAGATCGGGAAATTCTTCTCTTGCTAATTTCGATGCCGAATATACCGAAGCTCCTGCCTCTGAAACCATGGTATAAGCTACCTGCAAATGCTGCTCACGGATTAACCCGGCAACGAATGCTTCACTTTCACGGCTTGCCGTACCGTTGCCGATCGCGATAATATCTATCGGATAACGGTGTAATAAATCCATCATAATTTCCTTTGCCTGCTTGATTTTCGCATTCGGCTCATGCGGATAGATCACACTGACTTCAAGCAGCTTGCCGGTTTCATCAATCACAGCCAGCTTACAGCCGGTGCGAAAAGCCGGATCAAAGCCGAGAATTGTTTTATTCTTCATCGGCGGCTGTAATAACAAACGCTCTAAATTCATTGAGAATACTTGAATAGACTGCTCATGTGCCTTTTCACTCAATTCATTTCGGATCTCACGCTCCAAGCTTGGATATACCAAGCGCTGATAACCGTCATGAATTGCTTCCTTAATCAGAGTATCACATATACCTGCTTGTTTTTTCGTATATCGTCTTAAAATCCACTCAAGCTGTCTTTCATCATCAATTTCTACAGAAACGCTAATGACCTTCTCCTTTTCGGCACGATCGATTGCCATAATCCGATGCGGTGCCAAAGAAGTGAGTCTTTCATTATAATCATAATATATCTGATAAAGCTTCTTCTCATCCTCATGCTTCTTCTTTTCCTTTGTCACAATACAACCGAAACGATTCATCGCAGTACGAATCCGCTCTCTCACTTCCGCATCGTCACTGACATATTCCGCAATAATATCCTTTGCGCCTTGGATTGCACTTTCTTCATCTGTTACCTTATCATTAAGATATTGTTTCGCCTCAGCGGAAATATCACCGTTTAACGGACATGAAAGCATCCATTTAGCGAATGGCTCCAAGCCGTTTTCAATCGCTGTTTTCGCTCTTGTTTTGCGCTTTTCCTGATAAGGACGATAAATATCCTCAACCTGTGACAATTTCTCACATGCCATGACCGCATCCTTAATTTCATCATTCAGCTTTCCTTTTTCTTCAATCAAGCGTAAAACATCTTCTTTTCGCTTAGCCAAATTCACCTGATAATGATACTGCTCCTGAATCAAGCGAATCTCTTCTTCATCCAATGCCCCTGTCATCTCTTTACGATAACGAGCGATAAACGGCAGTGTTGCGCCGTCCGCCAATAAATTCAGCACCGCCTCGACTTGTGTTGTTTTTACCTTTAACTGTTTCGCAATCGGTTCAATAATTTCTCTCATACATAACCTCTCCACACTCATTTTTCATGTTATCATTATAAAATTAATCAAACGGAAACTCAAGTCATATGACAGATTTTAGAAATTATTTATCGTGTTCATTTTTGCTGTTATTCACTCTTGTTTACTTTCAATATCTCTGTTTTTACACCTAAAATTATGCATATATGAATCTTTTTGCGGCTTCACTTAAATCTCATATGTAAGATAGAAATTCATCCCACTGCGAGTTAATCATCAATCTTTTAACGAAACTTTAAAATTCCCTTTTCTTTCTTTTCCGAATACGATACAATGATTATGAAAAGAGGAATTCTATGAAAACAATTCAACCGCCGAAACTGCCGGTATCCTATTTATCTACAAAGGATTTTGACAGTTTATTAAAAGATGACCCGTATATTCAAGGTTATCATTTTCAAGATCTGTTAATTTCAATGTGCAAAGAACCGCGTATTCACTTTGACGGGTGTCTGTTTCAAAATGTGGACTTTGAAGAATGTGAGTTTGAAAATATTGATTTATTAGACTGTAAGTTTGAGAACTGCGATTTATCAAATTGTAAATTCTTAGACGGAGCTTTACATCGATTAATTTTTCAAAACTGCCGTATGATGGGATGTGATTTCGGCGGCAGTGTATTAAAGAATATCACCTTTTCCCATGACAATGCCCGCTATGCCAATTTTTCTACGGCAAAGCTTTCCATGATACATTTCAACGAAGTTCAGCTGACAATGAGCAGCTTTAACCAATGTGTGTTTTCCAAGACAGCGTTTAGTGACTGTGATTTAAAAGAAGCAGAATTCATCAACACTCCGTTGAAAGATATTGATTTATCGTCATCAAATATCGAAGGCATTACGATCAATGTAGAAAATTTAAGCGGCGTCATTGTTTCTGAAGCACAGGCACTCACATTGTCACGCTTAATGGGATTAATCATCAAATAAACAGACAGGAACATCAGTCATAAACGGCTGAGATTCCTGCCTTTTTTACATTATGCTTTATTTGTTGCTCAATGAATTTTCTTCACTCTTGGGATCTTTGACAAAGAATAAGAATACGGCACCGATTAACATCATCGGAATTAAGCCCAAGATACCAAAGCGTGTCTCATGCGTCAGTTGAATTAACAGCGCTACCGCAATCGGCCCCAGTATCGCCGAGAACTTGGAGAATACGGAAAAGAAACCGAAAAATTCATTGGAATCTGTTTTATCGGGAATCAGCTTAGCGAAATAGGAACGGGAAACCGATTGAATCCCTCCCTGAAATAAGCCGACCAATACCGCGACAACCCAGATCAAATCGCGATATACCGGTATAAAAGCTCCGCAGATAACCACACCTAAATAACCCAAAATACCGGCAAAAATCATTTTCTTTGATCCGAAGCGATCGACAAGTCTGCCGAATATAATTGCTCCGGGAAACGCAATCAGATTAATCACGATGACTACCGCAAGACTCATGACATCGCTGATCCCCATTTCCGTAGCTAAAGAGACTGCCATTTTTATTACGGTATTGACACAGTCGATATAAAAGAAGTAAGATATACAGAATAAAAAGATATTTCTGTTTTGCTTAATATTGCGAAATGTATGCCATAAGCGTGAAAAGGATGCTTTTACGACATGAGCCTCTTCCTCACGATAATGAATCTGTTTTACATTTTTTAACATCGGTCTTGAATATATCAGCCACCATAATACAGCCATACCCATAGTTAAACCGCATGCCGTACGATAGCTCAAGGTAAAGTAAGGCAGTACAAGATTGCCGTCAGCGTCACCGAATAAGGTTACTAAAGCAAACGGTATTATAAAGAATAAAAACGGAATAATTGATCCGATATATCCCCATGCATATCCGGCAGCCGATACCTTATCTACTCGCTCATCATCACACACATCCACAATAAAGGCATCATAAAATATTATGGAACCGTTATAGCCGATCATCGCAATACAAAATATCACTATCATAGTCATATAATCAAACGTCGGAATACACATCAGAAAACCGCCGACAAGACCGATAATAAGAAAAAATCGAAACAGCTTCATCTTTTTCCCTTTGTAATCAGCCAGTGTCCCGAGGATCGGTGATAATAAAGCTAAGACCAAACCGTAAATTGCATTTGCCCAACCGACATAAACACTCGAATCCTTCGGTGTGATCTTCGCAATCAATAACGGAAATATCACGGTACAGGTTGTTAGTACTTGAGCGCTGTTTCCCACATCATATAAAATCCAGCTGATTTCAGCTTTTGTATATCCAAGCTTTTGCAGTATTTTAGTAAACATAATAGCTCCTTTTCCAATCAACAGCATTATAACACTTTGACTTTCAAAATGATAGTCATTACTCTATAATTCATTTTTATTTTGTTATTATTATCCGTATACATTTTAATTTCATTCATGTTACCATGTAGAAAAGAAAGGTTAGATGCTTATGCAAAAAGCTGATGTCAAACTGAAAGATAATGTTAAGCAATACCTGCAAATGATCGCTGAATATCCAAAACTGTCACAAATAGAGGAAGCGAATTTGTATCATCGAATCCAACAAGGTGATCAAGACGCCAAGGATCTGTTCATTCGCTGTAATTTAAAATTAGTCGTCAGCGTTGCGAAACAGTACATACGTTTTTCTGTACCTTTTATGGATTTAATACAAGAAGGTAATCTCGGTTTGATGAAAGCGATTGAAAAGTTTGATCCAAACATGGGATGGCGTTTTTCAACCTACGCGATCCAATGGATTCGTCAATCTATCAATCGTTACATTATGGATAAGGAAAAAGTCATTCATATACCGGTGCATGTGATCGAAAATGAGTTCAAGGTAAGGAAAGCAGCAGATACCTTGTTAAAGGAATATCATAGAGAACCGACAGTAAAAGAACTGGCAAAAGAGACAGGGTTCAGTGAGGAAAAGGTTCTTGAGTTATTGAATCTTGTTCAAGATCCGTTAAGTATTGATATGAATGTAAATGGTGAAAACGAGACATGTCTGTCCGACTTAATTCCCGATCCGAATGCGGATTATATACAAAATCACATTAATAAAGAATTTATTCATAACGATATAATAAAATCATTGGCTGTTCTTAATGAACGAGAACGAGACATTATCATAAAGCATTTCGGTTTAAATCAAGAAACAGCACTTACACTGGAAGAAATAGGCAAAATTTACGGGATTACAAGGGAGCGTGTACGACAGATCGAAAGTGCTGTAATACGAAAGCTGAAAGCAGCTGATGTCCGTAAATTTCTTGAAGCATATTACCATGACTTAATATAAAGCACTCACGCATATGAGCAATCATATGATCGTGGTGCTTTTGTTTTTATTAATCAACTTTACGTTTATGACTTACCCTCCAAAAAACAAGATAGAAAAGGATAGCTAAGGTTGTAAGTGATAAGCCCATGTAAATAAATAAGGAATGAGAATCTCCTGTATTCGCTCCGCCCATGCTTGTGACTGGATTATACATGCCTTTTACTG
>CANOSP010000028.1 GCA_947569705.1 uncultured Erysipelotrichaceae bacterium | reverse complement strand
CTCCCTCGGTTGCTTTCTTGGAATTCATTACGATCCATATCGAATAGACCTTTTTTAGATTTTGAAAATCAGAATGTTGAAACCCGTCAGGACGATTTTTTTGTCTTGCGAGCAATCTGCTACAATAATAAATCGCTCGACTTAATAACGGATAGTGTCTATTACTGTTTGCTTGTGCTTCGATATTCAGGATTAAACCGATGTTTTCCTTTTCGTGCGAATCAGGCAATCTGATTCCTACTATAATATCAAAGATGATCTTAGCACCGAAAACGGAAGTATCTTCGGGATTCATCCCATAAATTTTGTCGACGGCTTTATCAACATTTATGCTCGCAGTCGGATCACTCACTATATAATCCGGTATCTCAGCTAACGGAATATCACGAAACTCCGAAACACATTCTTTAATAATCCTTGCCAATATCTGTTTATTACTTAAAATCCTTTTACAATGTTCATCATAAGTGAGTTTGTGATCACTGCGATCAATCAATTCATTTACTTTAATCATAGACTTTATCATCTCCTTTCGCCTGTCTATACTTCGGCTTTTAAAAAGCCTCTATCTTTTATATACACGCTAAAAAGAGAGATCCCCAAAAATTTATGAAAAAAGTTTTTATTTCACCGAATAAAGTGCATGAGAACTCAAAGTGACAAATTCATTTCAATATAATATTCCTGCCGTCTTGCGATTATCTTCAGAAGATTTCATATAATAATAAAATAAAAAAGGCTATAATCCCATAGATGTTTCACACCTATCACATCACAACCCTTTTATCAAAAAATTAAATTATGCTTTATCAATATCACAAAGATCATAGCTTCTGCTTCCTGCATGTAAAGCAGCGGCAGCGTCCACTGTATGAATACCGTTACGCGATTCAATTCGTTCAATCAAATGTGCTTTCCCCGGATCCTCACATGCATATACAAGATCCAAACATGCCTGATCCAATGCGACCGGATCAAAGGAAGCCAAAATACCTATATCTTTGATTTTCGGATCCTCTGCCACTGCACAACAGTCACAGTCTACAGACATATTGGCCATGACATTAATATAGACAATGCGATCCTGATAATAATCCACAATGCTCTTTGCCGCATCAGCCATAGCTTCCAAAAAGCTGTCATGATCCGCTGTCCATATTTTATCAACATCGCCGGCACCGTGAATATGCGCTTTACCATGTGCAGACGCAATCCCGATCGAGATGTTTTTCAGCGCACCGCCGAAACCACCCATCGGATGTCCCTTAAAGTGAGATAACACCAACATCGAATCATACTCTTTCAAATGCGCACCTACATAGTTTTCCTTAATCTGATGTCCGTTTTCAATCGGTAGGGCAAATTCTCCGTCCTCATCCATAATATCAACCTCTGCAATATCACACCAGCCATGAAGCTTCATCGTTTCCCAATGATCCTTAGTTGTATTACGCTTTCCTTCATACGCCGTATTACATTCCACAATCGTTCCGTTTACTTTTTGAATCAATTCCCGAAAAAACGGTGGGCGAATAAAATTCTGATTTCCTACTTCACCTGAATGCAGCTTTACAGCAACTTTGCCTTCAAGCTTTGCCTGCACCTGATCAAACAGACGCAATAAGCCTTGCGGTGTTAATTCTTTAGTAAAATAAACCTTTGCTTTTTCCATAACAACCTCCTACATTTGATATTTATTATATTATAAGCCATGGAGTCCACTTCAAGTCAATTCTTTTTTATCATTTCTCGCTTTACTCATACATTTCTTCATACAGCACTCCGATCATAAACCAATGAATAATAAACAATGAGGTATTCTAATGACCTAATCTTTTTTTCAAACAGCGAAATGAAGATGTTGTAAATCCTTTATTCTCAATAGAAAAAGTTTATGATATAATACTCCCATGTCAAATACAAAACAAAAACTATTGATCTATTTTGCGGCTATATCTGCCGGCACTTTATTAATTTCAAATCTCGCTGCCGTAAAGCTGTGGGATTTTTTCGGTATCGCAGTAGACGGCGGTGTTGTCGTCTTTCCGCTGACCTATATCATCGGCGACTGCATCGTGGAATTTTACGGTAAAAAAACAGCAAAAACCATCGTCTTTTCCGGTTTCCTTGTGAATGTACTGGCAATTCTCGCCCTTTATCTTGTAATCGCATTGCCGGCTTATCCCGGATGGCAAATGCAGACATCATCACAGGATATTCTCGGTTTTACTCCGCGAATCATTATCGCTTCGCTGATCGCCTATGTATGCTCAAACCTATTTAATAACTATATTTTCATTCATATGAAAAACAGTAACGGCATATTTGCTCAAAGCTTTATCGCCCGAGCGCTTGCTTCCTCTGCATTTGCTCATTTTATCGACTCGGCGATATTTGGAACGATTGCCTTTCTCGGTGTACTGACCTTTCATGAGTTTGTAATACAAGCATTATTCGCATACATACTCGGGTTTGGCTTTGAGCTGATCTTATCACCGCTGGAAGCTTGGATCGTAAAAAAAGCGAAACGCTATATGCAAGATTATCAAAACAATAACCGTTTTTACTTTGAAATTACCAAAAAGATTCCCGGTAAGCTGGGGCGTGCCGGCATCATTCATACCCCGCACGGTGATATAAAAACACCTGCCTTTATGAGTGTAGGAACTAAAGGTGAGGTACGCTTTCTCTCTATGGAAGAATTAAAAAGCGTCAATGCACAGGCAATGCTCAGTAACGGTTATCATCTGCGCAATCAATCAAAGGCGATTGCCAAACAAGGCGGATTGGCTGAATGGTCGGGATGGAACGGTCCTACTTTAACCGATTCAGGCGGTTTTCAAATTATGTCACTGGGATCCGGCTGCGGCAAGGTTGTCAGTATGGAGCGAGAGCGAGAAGTTACTAATGCGGATCCGAAAGATCGCTTGGCGCATGTCAAAGAAGACGGTGTACACTTCAAAGATCCGTTCACAAATCAAGATGATTTCATCGGTCCGGAAGAATCGATGCAAATACAATGTCGAATCGGCGCTGATATTCATATGGCTTATGATGAACTGACCTCTTTGGCAGACAGCTATGACTACAATGTAGAAGCACTGGCAAGAACGGAGCGATGGGCAATCCGTTCCTTAAAAGAACATAAAAAAAGATGCGATCGATTGGGCTACCATCAAGCCCTGTACGGTGTGATTCAAGGTGGGCGATGGGAAGATCTGCGACGCTCCACCTGTAAAAAGTTTGCACAGATGGACTTTGACGGTTATGGTCTCGGGGGCGCATTCCTAAAGGAAAGCCTCGGTGAAATCTTACGTTGGTGCAATGAAGAACTTCCTGAAAACAAACCGCGCCATTTATTAGGATTATCACATCCCGATGATATTTTGATCGGAATTGAAACCGGTGCCGATACATTCGATTGTGTCGCCCCGACAAGAGAAGCACGACACGGCAAAATCTATACGCGATACGGCAACTTCAATCTTGCCAAAGCAATCTATGCCGACAGTGAAGAAACACTTGATTCTCCTTGTGACTGTCCGACCTGTCAGGCCGGGTGGACCAGAGGACAACTGCGTGCCTTAATGAAATCACAGGATAATGATGAACGGCGTCAATATTACAAGCTCGCAACACTGCACAATTTGCGTTTTATTATCCGCTTAACCGAGGAAGCACGTGTTGCTGTAGAAAACGGCAGTTTCCGAGAATATAAAGATAAATTTATGAAGGATTACTATCATTCCTCACAAAAATAATTTTCAAACATTTCTATCGTACCGTTTCATATCTGAGTGAAACGGTATTTTTATTTAACATGTAAACACACTCAAACTTCTCTTTGTTCACGCTGATATTTCCATAAAGATAAAACAATAATCGCAAGGGCAAAAACCGCAAACAGATAAATCACATCTTTTAAAGAAATCGATTCATTGGGAAGATACATCAGCGATTGTGCATCCATATTGATTTCAGTACGCTGTTTTGCGGGCTGAACAATCGCCGGTTCGATCACTACATTCATTTGTTCATCCGCAGATTCACCGTCATGTATCGGCAGAGTAACTAAAATCGGTTCCATTACTCCGAAGCTTGCCGCCTTTTTCTGAACGATCAAATAAGTTCCTTTAGATAACTCTTGCCACTCTACCGTTTGTTTCTCATCATTCACATGAACAAACGGAACCAGATTCAATCGTTCTGCCTCTCGCTCCATTATCTGAATCATTGTTTTGGTATTTGCTTTGCCATAATATGAAGGATTCTTACTCACAATATCACTGACATCATACAAAGATAATTCAATCAATTCCTGTTTTACATTAATCCGCTGTAAATGAATTCGGATACTGCCCTTCTGAACTCCGACAATCGGACGCAGAAACAGCCAAAAGCCAAATACGGCCGCAAGCATCATCAGCTGATTCATTTTGTTTCTGTGCTTTGTCATAGCCGCCCCACCTTTTCACACATGGATAAATATAGTTTCAGTATACACTATTTCACGCTAACATTCACGGCTTCAAGCATCGCTTTTTCAGTTAAATATTGTTTGAACACTTTTATCACCATGCATTAATTACTCAGAGATGATTAACTGTTATCTTAATCAAATACCGTAATACGCATAAAAAAAACAACCTTTCCGATAAAAGAAAGATTGTAAAAAGCTATTACAGAATAATCCATCCGTAATTAAATAATACAAAAAAGAATAAGTGAAAATTACTTATATTTTATCATATAACAATCAATAAGGCTTTGTCGAATATGCACAGATATTATCTTCATTAAGGCAAACGATATTCTTCCATATCCTTAAGCTTAATATTCAGCACCTTCGCAATTTTTAATAATGTTTCTAAGCTGATCGTTTTTACATCTCTCTCAATCAAATCAAGAAACACAACATCAAGCCCCGTACTCTTCGCTAATTCATCCAAACCCATTTGTTTTTCTTTTCTTAGATTACGAATATATTTCCCGATATGATTTCCGAACTTAATCTTTGGATACATAATTATTCCCTCACTTTATATTTTCAAGGTAAAAAACAAACTAATAATATTATCGTTTTATCACCTGTCTTAATTATACCATAATAAATGAAGCTTTCGCATAATATTTTACTTTTTTATTTTGAAATCACCTTTTTCATCACCAAGATTTAAAAAAGCTGTTATTTGACACAGAAAAAAAAGATGATATGAACAAACATTTTGATAGAAAGCTTTATTTACATCATCATTACTATAAGAATAATCATTACTATAAGAATAATCATTTGCTTTACTGTATCAATAATAAAAATGATCATTCATAATCGCAATAATTCACGATGTCGGAAAACTTTGGGTATATTTAGTACAAAACTCAATAAAATCAATTATTTTCTTACACACACTTTTCTAATCTGCATTTTCATTATATAATATATGTACACAAAAGAAAGGAGCGAGAACAAAGATGCTGCAAGATGTTACATTATATACATTTATTTACGGAAGCTGCGTCTATTGGTCTTGTTTCCTGTTATGCGATCTGACTTTTACCAAAGCAATCGCTAAAGCTGCCGTATATACGATTATCACAATATTTTATTTCGGAATCGGCGCGCTCTATTTTATGACGGCATTCTCTTCTCTTACCTTTATTGAATATATTATCGGATTTCTGCCGTTTATTATAATACCGTTATTATATAAGGATTCAGTCGCAAAAATCGTATTCACCTATTTCAGTTCATTATTATACTGTTTGATTATTCATCTTTTCAGTAATATTCTGACCAACCATATTTTCACCGCAGTAAGTGAAATGAATCTTATCAATAATTTAACCCCTGATATTTTATTTCGTATTATTACCTTAAGCATGATGTTTTTGTACCTCATATTTTTATTTTTTATGATCAAACATATGTTTCAGAACATGTTGGCAAATATATCAAATAAAGTAGTTGCGGTTGCGTGTATCCTGCCGGTATTTGCATTTGTAATACTGTTGATTGATTATGTCATGTTACCGGAACTGACCGATATGAACGGCAATGTAATTGCGCTGTTGACGCTGATTTTTTTGATTCTTTCCGTTTATGTGATCGTTTATTTCTCATTTGTAAAAACCGGAAGCAACATAGAACAACCCAAAGTCACAAACGGCAAACAGCCGCCGGTTGTAAAAAAAGAGATCGTCTCCGATCCGATGGATTTATTGACCAGCGGCAGACATTATTATGAAATGCTTTTGAATCATTATATCGACATGAATAATCGAACCAAAAACTTAGATACACAAATGCAGACGATGAACTCGCTGCTTGTAAATGACAATGTTGCGGGCGCGAGTGTTTTCGTCGATCGTATTTCTCAGACATTTCACGATCATGATGTCGTTACCGTATGCAACAATCAATCATTAAATTTATTATTTTCTTATTGGCATTATATTTGTAAGCAACAACAAATCTATTTGGAAACACATATTGATTTACCGAGTCAGTTGCCGATCCCAGATTTAGATTTATGCATTCTGTTCGGAAACTGTATGGAAAATGCCGTAGAAGCCTGCGGCTATGTTAAGGATATGAGTCAGCGCTTTATTAATGTCGACGGTAAGATTCAAAACGGTACACTTGTTATAGTGATGGATAATTCTTTTGACGGTTTTATCAATAAAGTAAACAATCGCTTGAAATCACGCAAGAAATTCGGCGGAATCGGATTAAAAACGGTACAGGCTGTTGTCGGAAAATATCAAGGCAGTATTGATATGGAATATCCCGAAAATGTATTCACAATCTTTTTGAAAATTCCGTTAAAACAAAAGAAGGTTCAAAAAGAGTGGCAAAATGAACCGAAGGTCAAACAACGACCGACTCGAAAACGCAACGAATAAAAGGCTTGTTCATTTTTTTGAACAAGCTTTTTCATTGCGCTGTAAGATTTCTTTCGGATAATACACCTTGCAATCTTCTTTCAGCTTTTCATGACAAACTGCATGAACCAAGGGACTGATGGTTGACAGTTCCTTAACCGTTTGATCTTCTCCCAATATCCAAATATTATGTCCGCTTTCATTGCGTTGATAAGGAGAATAAAGTGTCTGCGCCGCAGTATCGCTGTATATATAATAATCACTGAGATAGCCGGCTGCATCTGCGAGTTGTTTTAATTGTGAAATCCGCATTTCATCACTGATTGTTTCATATTCAAATAAATCACGATCGAGAATGCGGCGGGTCAAGTCTTTTAAAATCGGATCCGGATGATTTCTCAATACCGCCAAACCGTAAAATGCCGCTGCCTCATCCAGCAAAAACAACTCATCAATCGTTGCCGGTGTTTCCTTTATAAACGGTATCAACATGCCTACCTCTCGCAGTTCATCAGGATCTTTACGGTACAAATCTTTCATACGGCGAAACAACAAAACCAAAAGTCCCTCATAGCTGCGCGCTACCGGATGCAGATACACCTGCCAATACATATGATAGCGTGCCATGATATAATCCTCAACACTGTGAATACCGCTTTCCTTTACCGTCATGCGCTGATCGACAATACGGATCGTGCGAATAATTCGTTCTAAATCAAAATGACCGTAACTTGTACCGGTAAAATAAGCATCTCGAAGTAAATAATCCATACGATCGGCATCCAGCTGTCCCGATACAATCTGATTTAATAAATCATTGCGATGACAGCCTTTGATAATATCGGCAATATCCTTGCTTAAAGATGCATCCGCATGTGCCAAGATTGTATGAATCTCACTGCTTTCGGTAATGATTTTACAAGTATATTCCTCATGTTTCATCAAGCTCACTGCTTCAAACGCATGAGAGAAAGGTCCGTGTCCTATATCATGAAGTAAACCGGCAAGCATTACCGTCAGCTTTTCATAATCACTCAAGCGCAGCTTTAATTCCTCAATCTCATTGACCATTCTGCGCACAATTTCATATACACCGAGGGAATGCGCAAACCGTGAATGCTCTGCGGTATGATAGATTTGGAAATCACCGCCCAGCTGATGAATCCTGCGCAGCCGCTGCATTTCTTTCGCATTGATGCAATCCCAAATAATCTGATCATCGACATGGATATATCCGTGAATCGGATCTCGCATAACTTTTTGTTCATCGGTTTTCTTAAACACTGCATCACCTCATTTCTTATCCATTGTACTATAGAATGATCAGAATAGAAAGCTTTATTTCAATCATTTTCTTCAATTACGATTCAATAAAAATATTTTATCTTACAATCCATCTTTTTCAAATTTCACATAAAAAGACACAGTGATTCGCTGTCACAAATGATTAAAATATGTTATATTATAGATAGATAAAAACAGGAGGTATGATTATGAAAATCGCAACCATCGGAACAAGCTTTATAACAGAGTGGTTTCTTTCTGCCGCTGCTAAAATTGACAATGCACAACCGATCGCCGTATATTCCCGTAATGAAGCAAAAGGAAAAGCATTGGCTGAACAATTTCAAATAGATAAGGTATATACCGATTTAGATTCCATGTGGAACGATGATGATATCGAATGTGTTTATGTCGCATCACCGAATTCACTGCATTATCAACATGCCCGTGCTGCTTTGAATGCCGGTAAGCATGTGATTTGTGAAAAACCGTTTACTTCAACCGCTGAAGAATTAAAAGAATTAAGTGAATTGGCAAAAGCTAAGCATTTATTCTTATTTGAAGCAATCGTAACAATACATATGCCGAATTATCTTTCTTTAAAAGAGAAGCTTTCCGAATTAGGCGACATTAAAATGGTACAGTGCAACTTCTCTCAGTATTCCTCTCGCTATGATAAATTTAAAGCGGGTGAAGCTGTCAATGTGTTTGATCCAAAGTTTTCCGGCGGCGCATTGATGGACATCAATATTTACAATCTGCATTTTGTTATGAATCTGTTCGGTAAACCGAAAGATGTTAATTATTATCCGAATATTACAAAAGGCATTGATACCTCAGGTGTTTTGGTTTTAAGCTATGACGGCTTTCAGGCAGTATGTGTAGGATGCAAGGATACAAAATCACATAATATTTCGCAGATTCAAGGTGAAAAAGGCTATATCACTTTAAATTCAGAAACGAGCCGCTGTTCTAATTTCTCGCTGACCACCGGCGACGGTACGATACTGCCCGCTGTTAAACAAGAGGATATTGCACTTTATTATGAAATTAAGGATTTTATCAAGATTATAGAGGATCAGGATTATGATGCTTGTGAAGCATTGTTAAATTATTCTAATGATGTGATGGAAGTTTTGGAAGAAGCACGTAAAAAAGCGGGAATTTTCTTCGCCGCCGATCAATAAAAAGAGAGCCACCGTGACCGGTGGTTTTTGTGTATATTGTTATGTTATTTTTTTAATCACTTCAAGATCATTATTCTTCAGAGAAGATCAATGATTTTGCAAGTAATCTAATAAACAGCGATCAGCCTTTTGAAACGTATAATCATACAGCTGACTGCGTGTAACCCATGCCCCTTCATAGTGGGCTTGATAAGCAATTGTTCCGCCGATGATATGAGCCGCATAAGCAAATACATGTATATCATCAGAAAAAGCATCATCATGAAAATCCATCAAAAAGCGATCGATCTCAATATCAACGCTTAGTTCTTCTCGACATTCGCGGATACACGCCGCTCCCTTTGTTTCATCCGGTTCAACTTTACCGCCGGGAAATTCCCATATTCCGTCTGCGACCTGAGATTTACGTTTGGCGATCAATAACTGATTATTTTCATTTTGCAGAATTACGCATACAACATCAATCTTCTTCATGCCATACCTCATGATGACGTTCCACTGTTTCATAAAAGCTGACACCGAACGCAACCACAAATGCGGAAGCGACTACCTGCGCCCAGTTCATAATTTCACCGGCGATCAATCCGTTGTAAATGCCCGCAGCACCGATAATTATATAACACAATAAGGCAAGACGATGCTGGAATCGTTTGCGCAGTGAAATCAATACAGCCGCAAGCATCAGACAAACGCTGATCGCACATGCACTGAGCGTATCCCCCAACGTCCACTCATAATGCGCCTGCAGTATGACATAAGCACAAAGGAGTATATAACAATACAGCGGTATCAATGCGACACTGAATATCTTGGTATTGAATTTCACAATGTCACCTCTTTAGGACAGCTTAAGTCTATCAAAGTAACAGCTTCGATCACTGCTCTGTATTCTCTCGTATATTGACGCGCCTTCACTAAATCATGTTCACGGTAATTGCACCCCATCTGTTCCATATTAAACACATGATCCTGCACACTGCCGTTGTGCATATAAGTCGTATATAAATATTCTAATGTATGTAAACCTGCTTGATCTAAATAATCATCACTGTTTGTTTTTTTCATTCGTAAATCATAATTGAGTACATCCTCGTTAATTCTTGATAAGTACATTCCCTGATGCAGTTTATCATGATTGATGCAAAAGCTTGCGATTTTATTCATTCCATCACTCCTCGCAATTTATTGTAACATATTTATTAAAATAAATCTATGATACGTGAATTCATTTATTAGTGACAAACATTACATTTAATCAGTTTTTATGTGAAATTTTCACAGGAAGTAAAAAATAGAGAACAAAGATAAATCAATGATTTTTATGAAATAGGATCATTGATAAACGCATTAAAAATCGTGAAACCGCTGCTTATGAATCAGATGTGTGATTTCACGATTGTTTATATTCTATTTTTTTATAATGCTAAAGTGACTCGTTTCCGTTGTTTTACGTTTTGATAAATTCACTGATTTCAGGTCGAAGCGATTCATCAATATCTAACAGGTCCATTGCTTGATTCAATGTTTGATTTGTTTTTTTCATTATAGTCATCACATTTTTAATCATTCCTTCCGCTAATCCTTCTCTACGACCAGCATCCACATGAATTTGAGACAAGTTACACATACCTTCAACCTCCCGTTCTGTTTTCGATGTCATCATTATACCATAGTTTTTTCTAATTGGCACTTTTTCTCCTGTGCTGTCATTTTTGCTTTAAACAAGATATGTAACAGTTCCATTAAACTATAGTTATCATCATTCATATTATATTTACTGTTAGGATAAATCATAATGATATTCAGTTTATCATAAGTTTCTTTAGGGAAATGACACACTCTTTTTAAGCATGTCTCACTGATTGAATATTGATTCATTACACCCTCTGTCGCCTTTTTAGAATTCATCACGATCCATATGGAATAGACTTTTTTTAAATTCTGAAAATCAGAATGTCGGAAGCCGTCAGGACGATTCTTTTGGCTTGCCAGTAACCTGCTGCAATAATAAATTGCACGATTTAATAAGGGATAAGGTGTATTACTGCTTGCCTGTGCTTCGATATTCAATACTAAGCCGATGTTTTCCTTTTCGGGCGTATCAGGTAATCTGATTCCTACTATAATATCAAAGATGATCTTGGCACCGAAAACGGAAGTATCTTCGGGATTCATCCCGTAAATTTTTTCAGTGGCTTTATCAATATTCATATTCGTTGTCGGATCACTTTCGATGTAATTCGGAATCTCAGCTAACGGTATATCATGAAATTCCGAAACACATTCTTTAATAATTCGAGATAATATCTGTTTGTTACATAAAATTCTTTTACAATAATCATAGGTGACATTATGAGGATTGCGATCTAACAATTTCTGTTGTTTTATTCATAGACTTTGTCTTCTCCTTTCGCTTGTCTATACTTCAGCTTTAAAAAGCCTCTATCTTTTATATACACGCTAAAAAGTGAGATTACGAAAAATTTATGAATTTTTTTTAATTTCATCACAAATGCCAATAAACCTATAGAAAGTATTCCTGTATAACTCTTGCACAAAAATCACATTACATTCCCCTGATACAGTTTCTTCGTAACACAAAATAAAAAAAAACTGTAACACCGATAGATGATTCATTTCTGAATAACACCTATTGCGTTACAGCCGTTTGTTTATCAATTATTTATTTACGTCTGCCCATTTTTTACGTTCCGGACTTAAATTATCTGTATAATAACGGATTGTTAAAGTACCGGCACATTTGCTTTTGTTTTTCGGTTCTACAACAAAGTAGTCACCCTCTAACATTGCATCCATCATACCCTTGCAGCAAGTGTTTAAATTTTTTACACCCGGCTCGCATTCTTCTAATAAATCCTTCGCATTAATTTCGATATAAAGCCATTGTTTATCATGTGCTTCAACCTTTTTACCTTGTAATCTTTCTACATAATCATTCATTGTCATCTTATTCATATTTTCACTCCTTTACCTTTCGCAAACTAATTATAACATGGATACTTCGTTTCGCAAAGTTTTTATGTAATTATTTTAAGCTTTTATACCGTAACTGCTTACAAATACCGTAAAAGCATATCATTGCGGTTAATATATATTATCCTTTAAGAAGCCTGCACAATTTGTCGATAAAAAAAAACAGTATTGAACATATCGCTTTTGATTCAATACTGCATAAATTAATCTTAAGAAAGTGAGTGAACCAATACAATTGTACTGACCGGCTCAATCTGAATTTCATGGAGAGATTGATGCTCACATTTGGCATTATAATAGAGTAATTCATAAGGCTGTTCAAAACGATAGTGAAACTGTTCATGAGTCGGGTTAAAGAAAACCATAACAGATTCATGCTCATCATGAATTTCATAAACCAGAACCTTACGATCAATATCACGGAAAGAGACATGATTTCTGATTTCATCGGCACTCGCATATCTGAATACACGATGCTGCTTACGTATTTGAATCAATTCCTTAGTTGCTTCCGTGATTTCATGATAACGATCTCTGCGATCATAATCAAGCTTGTTAATTTCATCAGAATCATTGTACGTATTACCTTTACCATGCTTCGTGCGTGCGAATTCCTGTCCGCTGTGAATAAACGGTATTCCTTGCGCCAACAGCACTGCCGCTATACACATTTTATGTCTTTGAATGCGTCGTTCGCGAGGATCCTCTTTACAACATTCACGAAGCTTATCCCAACATGTCATATTATCATGACATTCAACGTAATTAATCGCATGAGTGGGATTTTGAAACATCGGATAACCGCCTTCACTGATACAGCTCGCCGATAATACATCCTTCATATAATCAATTAAATAAACGGCTCCTGTACAATACCCTTTCGCATTGATCTCATATTCACTGGTATTCCCCTTTACAATATCACGGAAACGATCGGAGAAATGGGCTATTTGCGGCATTTGTGCTTGATTGGCAATACTTGCACGTGAACCTTCATGTAAGAAACACGGCATATTCCAGCCTTCTCCGTACACCATAAAATCAGGATTATACTCGCGGCATACGGTTCGTATTTCATTCATTGTCGCAATATCAAGAATACCCATTAAATCAAAGCGCAGACCGTCAATATGATACGTCTTGCATAGGAAGCGGCATGTATCTACAATTAATTTACGACACATTTTTCTGCTTGTATCTACATCATTGCCGCAGAAGCTGCCGTTGGAGAAATTACCGTTGCCGTCCATTTGAAAATAATAATTCGGAACCGTAAGCTGCATCGCATTGGCATTCATATCATAGACATGATTAAAGACGACATCTAAATTCACACGGATCCCGTTTTTATGACATTCTTCAACCAGCTTACTGAATTCAAACATACGCGTATAGGCACTTTCTGCATGGGAAGAAAAGCTTCCTTCTAAACAGCGCCACTGAACCGGATCATATCCCCAGTTATAGAATAAAAGCGGATAATTTTCATCAACGGAACCGAAATCCAAAACCGGCATCAGCTGAACATGCGTAATTCCCAAGCTTTTTAAATAAGAAAAGCCGGTTTGCTTTTGTTTGGTTTCTTTTGTTTCTTCACAAAAGCCGAGATAGCTTCCCGGATGCTCAACACCGATTCCTTTTTGAATCGTAAAATCACGAACGCTTGTTTCATAAATAATCGCATCACAATTACTGTTCATGATCGGTAATTCATATTCTTTCTGCTTAATTTTATTAATATCAACAACTACCGAGTGTTTGGAGTTCGCATCAGATGCAATTCCGTACGGATCGATTGTTTCCTTCCATTCTCCGTTGACTCTTACCAAGTATTGATATTTGGCATTTTCTAAATTATCCAACAGCGCATAACGAAAAACACCGCAATCGCTTCTTTGCATTTCATAATCCTGAACACTGCCGTTTTTCTCAATTTCCAGCTTGACTCGTGCCGCTGTCGGCGCCCATAAAGCAAAGCTTGTCTGTGCTTCGCTGAAGCTGCAGCCTAAGTCGTTACCTTCATAATAAAATTCATTATCAAAACGATCTGTTTTGGTAATTGCGGCATATTCCAATATCGCTTCTCGCGCAAATTGATGAACCACGTAATACTCATTGCCTATCACAATCGGATCGGGGATAGACAATGTATATTTAATATAATTATTTTGTGTTTGTTCTACAGACTGGATAGCTAAATCCTGTATTTTGCCAAAGCTGTCCTTCAGATGAAAATAGTTGCTGACACCGCCGTAGCTGTCTCTGGAAAAGAACACGGTTATTCGGTCGTAATCATCTAAATAAGCTTCATAGTAAGTATGTTGTCGCATAATATCACCTTTATTAGTATAGCATAAACAGCGTAGAAACTCACATATTTTTCCTGTTGTTTTTGATATTCACAGTGAATCTTAAGACAATCATCTGATAATTTCTTTAAAATTCATTATCCATAAAAAGCTTTCTGCTGTTTTCTGTATTTTTATTATAAAAAGATATGTAAAAACCTCGTTTCTTTATGCAAGAGACGAGGTTCTTTTAAAGATGATTTTTGTTTTTACAGCTGTTTTATAATCAGATTCAAAGATGATTTACTTATTATAAAATATTTTCATAAAATACCAATCATAAACAATTTAGAAAGAATGGTTTCTTACGCATAATTGTATATCGTTTATGAATTTAGCAATCAAACTATTTTGTTTTTATCCGATTGACTGCCTTATTATATAGGTAACACAAGTTCCCGAGAGAAAGAAAGAGAATGCATGTATATAAATATAGATGTGATTCATCACCGGTCATTGCGCCGCCTACGTCCTTGCCCGGATAATACGCTCCCTTTACATCTGTATCATTGCCTGTTTGATCATTGTCATTGGGGTGATTGGTATCGTTTGGCTTGTTTGTGCCGTTTGGCTGATCGGTATTATCAAAATCATTTTTATCATTAGGATTATTAGGTTGATCGGAACCATTCGGATCATCTGTCTTACTGAAATCCATTGTATCATACGGCAATTCTCCGTCCACATTTTTATTTGGTTTCCATTCCTCTATCTCAACAATATTTTCATCAGGGATTCCGTTTCCGTCAGTGTCAATATTAATATCAGGCTTGCCGTCTCCGTCTGAATCAATCTGTGTATCAGGTATCCAATCTCCGTCCCAGTCTATATTCAAATCAGGGATACCGTCATGATCCAAATCCAAATTAATATCCGGTCGTCCGTCGCCGTCGGTATCAATATTTAATTCCGGTACAGCGCCTTCTTTTCCGATACTGTCATATAAGAATTTATCAACCTTATAATCCTTAACCGGTTTCCAATCATGAATCACTGCGATATTGATAATCGGTGTTTTACCATCTTTTGAGATATTGATGTCTGCTTTCATATCGCCGTTATTATCGATATTAATATCAGGTATCCGATCTCCGTCGATATCGACATTGATTTCAGCCTTTGCACTGATTCCTGATGCATATTGAATATCACCAATCATTACACATTTGCTTGGTTTCCAACTTTTTAATATTACCAAGTTCACATCCGGCTTGCCGTCATTGTCTGTATCAATATTCAAGTCAGGCTTGCCGTCTCCGTTAATATCAACATTATAATCGGGAATTCCATCATCATTTTTATCACCGTTGATCAATATCGTTTCTCCGTGTTCATCCTTAAGCTCGATATTCGTATCCGGACAGCCGTCATTGTCAATATCCCAAAAATTCTTATCACCGTTATCCTTTACATTTAACTTTCCTCTTTGTATCGTAAATTTATAATTCGGATAATTATCATTTAACAGTTTTTCTGCTTTACTTGTGATCGGATAGCTTCCGATTGGACTGTATTTCCCCGCTGTTGTCGTAAGCTTGATTACACTTGTATCGATTTCATCCTTTACACCGTTCCATGTCACAAGCTTACCGCTGAAATCCTTATAGGTCAATTCCGGATTATCCTGTAATCGCAGTTTTTCCTTATCCTCTATTTGAATCGTGATCGGCTTCGGCAATACCTTAATCTTTACTCGTTTCGTTAAAGGCAGTTCTCCGTCCGCTGTCCTTGTCACCTTAATTGTGATTTCGGTACTGCCGCTGTATCTCAATGCATCGAATTCCGCTTTATTTCCGTTGACCTTCGGCGCACTGATATAAACTCCGTTATCCGTTTCAAAGGTATATTGAACATTCGTACTCATACTGTCATCTTGGGTGCTTCGGATTGTGAAATGATCTCCGTAAGTCACTTTTCCCGGGGTGCTTAAGGTCAATACATTCTCATCAGCTCCGAGAATATGAAGCTTGCCGTCTGCCTCTGCCGCTTTATAATTTCGATCTGCCGGCTTTGTCACATGAAGCTTTACATCTTTTCCCTTTTCATCATTCCACTCATAATCAATCTTAGTTCCGTCACTTGTCCATGCAATATCACTTGCCGCTGAATCTACCTCGATCGTTGTATTGCCGCTCAGATCTGTTTTTCCGTCTACCAAAATGATCGGTACAACACTTCCGCTCCCACTGACTACATTAATCGGATTCTCCGCAAACTCGATCTTTCTTGTGCCTCTTTCAATATCGATCGGTAATTCTATTGTCACATCATCATAGTTCCCGTTCGGATCGTGACTTGTCGCTTCTACAATCACTTTTCCGATCTGATTGTTCATAGATGCATTTAAAATATGAATCTTACCATCCGGATCCACTGAAATCACATCTTCCGGACTAGTATCTTTTAATTTATAGGTAACGCTGCTTCCTGCCGGATTGCCTGTCGTATATACATAGAATGTTTTGTTAGGCGCATAGCTTTCCTTTAAGGTATTGTACTTTTCACCTGTTTTCGGACGTTCCTTTGATAAGGTAGAGTCTGTTGTATAAATGAATTTCTGCTTTCCTTCTTTAACCGTAAAGCTCAGTTCCGCTACGGCATCTGCTTGTCCGCTGACGCCTTTTTTCTCCGCTACAATCGTTACCGTTCCCGTCCCCTTGATCGTTACTGCACCACTGTTAGGATTGATCGTGATAATGTTAGTAGAGCCGTCTTTGATCTTATAAGTAACCGGATTATTATTTGTACTGCCTTTTACCGTCGCATATACGCTGACGTTTGTATCGGTAAAGTCTACTGTCTTTTTATCTATGATCGTATTAGATGTCTTGTTTTCATAAAACTTAAGCTGTTCCGCAGGAGATACTCCCACATTCACAGTCACGGCAATATCCTTACTGCACCATTTATCACTGACCGTTATCGTAAAATGATAGCTGTTTACCGCCAGATTCGCATTCGATGTTATTACACCCGAAACACTGTCCACTCTAAAGTAACTTCCGTCACCGTCATTTTTGATCGCATAGCTGTAGGTGGTCGGTCCGTGAGTAATATCGTCCGGTGTTCCCAGAATTCCTTTGATCGTTCCGATAATTCCCCCTGTTTTTACATTCGGCTGCATCGCGGTAAAAGTTGGCACAGTAGTATCACTTGAATCCTCATGCGGTGTTAATACACCGTCCACTTCCTTCACGATAACGATTTCTTTTTCAACATAGGCAGGCTCATAGCTGTCATCGCCGCTGTCCGGATCATCATCTGCGGTTGCCCGTATTGTGACCTTTCCCGAATTTCCGTTACCGACATATTCGATTTCACCTGTATCACGATCCAAGCGGATCAAACCAATATCACCGCCGGTTACCGTATAGGTGATCTTCGTTCCCGCACTCGGCTTCGCTGTCGCTAACTCACTCCACGGATCTTCCGCTTCGACAACGCTTTTCTTTGTCTGATCCGGATTTTTAAACGCTACGGTCAGTTTGGTCTTTTCAACGACAAGTGATGTACATACCTTGATCGGATCATTCGCATCCGGACCGTTACCGCTGCTGTCTTTTCCCTCAATACAGAATTTATACGTTCCCGCTTTCAAACTGTTATCCAAAAGCCCGCTCGTATTCGCTCTGATTTTTACATCAACCGTTCCGTCTGTGATATTGCTTGTCTGAGCCAATTCAAAGTATTGATAATCACCGCTGCCGCTGTCATCATCAAGCAATGTCAATGTATATGGTTCGATTCCGTAAGCAATACTGACTTCACCGATCTTATCTCCCACATTGACATTTTTCAAGTGTTGATATTTACCGGAAGCCACTCCGTCCGCAGCCTGCGGTTTTGCCGTATACTCCATTTTGAATTTCTCGGTAATTTCGATTTCAACCTCAAACGGAGCGGAAATATAGCTTGTTCCTTCTTTTTGAATATCTTCGGCATAAAGCTGAATCTTTGTTTTAGAGCCGACGGCATTCACATCAACCAAAGCACTGATGTTAAAGCCGAGCGTTCCCTGATCACTGTTCAGCTTACCAATCTTACCGTACAGACCGTTATTGTTCATAGCGCTGACATAACGTTCAAAGCCCGTATTCAACGGTGTTGTATAAACCGGAAGTGCAATTGTTTCGGTACCGGCAGGAATTTTAATCAAACGTTGTGAATTACTGATCTTCACCTTTCCGCTTTGATTTTCACCCAAAGCAGTCACAGCGATTGAAGCATCATTGACATGAGGAAGATACGTAACATCGGATTGTGTTGAAGTTAAAGGTGCTTTATAAGAATTCACGGCAATTACTTCACCCTTTTTACTTACATACTTGATTTCTGATAAAGCAAAGTTAATCAACGGTCGAATGTGTGCTTTCTGTTTTGTCACATTAATATCACCGGAAATTGTACCTTTGTACGCTGCCGGATGATTGATACCCGATCCTGTCGCACCCCAACTGAATATGCTTTGATTGGCAGTACGAATCGGACGATCAACGGTAAAGGGAGTCGCCACTACCATAAGGCTAATATCGGTTGGATCCCCGCGCCCGGACCAGCTTAGCTCTCCGACACCGATTAAATCTCCGGCTTGATAAGAATTTTGCGGATTGAATGTAAGCGTATGGGTACTCGTATTCATTGTCGCTAATCCAAAGAAACAACCGACATTGGAAGGAAAGTTATAAGTTATAGAAGTATTATTGCTCGTTGAATTACAAGGCTGTAAAACATCTTCAATAATAATCGCAGGACACAACTCGACAGAAAAAGCGTTTCCTACATTATAATAAGCACCGCTTCCCTGCGCTGATTTATAAGACATCATGCCGTCTGCGTCCGGATCATAAAAATCCTCAGACCAAGTCTTTTTATCAGTAATCGGAAGTGCGCCTATCCAATCAAATTGCGGATAGGTTGGAGACGTATACTCCGAGTCACCCAAATTGTTATTTTCATTCACCACTTTTGCGGAATCGATCGTATATACACTCAAAGTATCCGCAAGCCACCACCGATCTGTTGTAGGTATCAGATTGTTCAAATGGGAATTACTTATTGAACTTTGTATATCGGCATACGCAGGCATCTTCACCTGTTTGATTAACCTGCTGTTTCTATTGTCTGTAATTATCGGCAATGTTGCGCTGTGGTCAACCGGAGTCGTTGTAGAATTACGATCTGATAAAAAACTACCGCTTGTATTTAACGCCGTATAGCTTTCATTTACGTCCAACTGGAAACGCGAATGTTGAGCGATACTCACATTTTGAAAATAAGAAGACGCCGCATTTATCTTCGTCTTTTGTGTTTTCGCAACTACCATCCACATTGACGGTATGATAAAGATACCGCATAAGGCAAAAATAAGTTTCTTTTTCATAAGACCATTCCTTTCTCCATGTTTCTAAAAGTAGACATTAATAGAGAAAGGAAAAAGTTATTGAAATATATGTTTCTGAATAGAAAAACAGGCGTTTTTAATTCAAAAACACCTGTCCATAATTGTCTACCTATTAAGACATTTATTTATTGAAATGTATTTTTCTGACAGTGATATAATAAATAACTAATTACACCGCCTAGTAATAACATTGTGCTTACATAAAGCATTAAATTTGTTTCATCTCCGGTCATTGCGCCGCCTACATTTTTTCCCGGATAATATACTCCCTTTACATCCGTATCATTGTCTGCTTGATCACTATCATTGGAGTGATCGTTATCGTTTGGTTTGTTTGGGTCATTTGGTTGATCGGGATTATTGGGATCATCTTTCTTACTGAAATCCATAGTATCATACGGAAGATCACCGTCCACATTTTTATTCGGTATCCATTCCTCTATTTCAACGATATTTTCATCAGGGATTCCGTTTCCATCGGGGTCAATATTGGTATCAGGCTCTCCATCTCCGTCAGAATCAATTTGTGTATCAGGTATCCAATCCCCATCCCAATCAATATTTAACTCAGGAATACCGTCTCCATCTAAATCAAGATAGATATCCGGGCGTCCGTCACCATCTGTATCTATATTTAATTCCGGCTTAATATCTTTCTTATTAATACTGTCGTAAGTAAATGTGCCTGATGAATAATTATTATTTGGCTTCCAGTCATGAATCACTGCGATATTAATGATCGGTGTTTTACCGTCTTTTGATATATTGATATGAGGTTTGAAATCACCTATATTATCAATGTTAATATTTGGAATATTGTCTCCATCTGTATCTACATTGATGACTGCCTTGACACTTGTGCCTGTACAATATTCCTCCAAGATATTGTTGTCAGGATCTGCCTTTACACATTTGGTCGGTTTCCAAGCTGATTTCTTCAGAATGACTAAATTAAGATCAGGCTTCCCATCATGGTCGGTATCGATGTTCAAGTCAGGTTTTCCATCTCCGTCACTATCAATGTTGAGATCAGGAATGCCATCTCCATCTCTGTCACCATTAATCACAATCCATTTACTTTCATCATTTGGATCTTTCCATTTGATGTTTAGATCGGGACATCCGTCTCCATCCGGATCATTAAAATCAGGTTTACCGTCACCGTCCACATCAACGTCGATCTTCTTTAATTCTACTTCATGACAGCTTTCTTTGTTCGTAT
>CANOSP010000027.1 GCA_947569705.1 uncultured Erysipelotrichaceae bacterium | reverse complement strand
TTGGTCAGCTCTACATACAATCCGTTTATTTATTTTAGATTTTAGTAAAACGCATGAGAGTTATACAGTCAGCCATAGAAAAAAGCCATTGCTTGAGCGACCGCCGCAATGGCTTTCTGTTTATTTATAATATATGATTGATGTACCCCTTACAAAACATCGCTGTTTTCGCCAATGAAATCAGTAAAGAGTTCATCACTTAAATCCGTTGCTTTATAATCCTTAAAATCAGGGAATTTAATTTCCTTGACTTTATTTTGTTCAGAGAAAGAAACGGTAAAGCTGATCGGATAATCTTTTCCCTCAATTTCAACCAATAAATCAAAAGTGATTTCACTCATCATATGATCCTTGATGTTCATAGTTCCGTCATAGCTTTTGATCACCATTTTAAATTGCTCATTCGCGCCTTCTGTCTTCATCAATTGATCAAACATTTCCAAATCAAAGCTGAACGCAATCACACCCTGATCCTTATCCTGATACTTAAACTCCTTAAACATGTTTTTAACCGCTTCCGCATTCACTTCCTCATCGGAAGTGAAAGAACCGTATTCATTATTAGCTAAACTAAGTAGCTTCATAAAATCTTTGGGTAAGACAACCTTTGTCTTTTCATTCATGAAATTCATATAAAAGGTATTATCTTTTAAATAAAATGCCGTATCATCTAACGCAACACCGTAAACGGCTAGATCAAATTCCATCGCTAATTGCGGTTGATCGGAAATGATCAAATCGGCATACATATTAATTTTAGTATTCTTCTTTTCTTTTTCCTTATCTCCGTAAACACCGCCCTCAATGTCAATGTGAACACTTTCGACTTGTCTCATTGACTGAGCGGCATCTATATATAAAGAAATTGCGTCCTCATCATAGCGAGAAGAACAGCCGCAAAGGCAAGCCGCTATGATTGCACTGAAGCATAAAAATTTTTTCATAACGAAATCATCCTTTCTCTTGAAGGCTAATCGCCTGAGTTATCGCTGTTTGCCAACGGCCAAGTATCTAAGTCCTTCGGGAATTCCAAGGCTTTCTTCTCATTGATGGAATCAAGCTTCAAATAAGCAGATACACTCACCTTTTCTCCGTTATTTAAGCCTTCAAAGGTAAGCGTCAAAGATTTAAAGAAATCATTTGACACTTCAACATCGATACTCATTTGATTCACTTCTTCAATACCGAGTTCTTTAAAGTTAATATTACCCTTAGCGCTTGCTTCCTTCACAATTTCGTCCTTTAATTCAAAATGAAGCGTTTCATCCTCAATCGAAGCTGCTTTTAAATTTTCCTTGAACATTTCTTTATCAAAGCCGACCGTTTCCGGATCGAAAGAAAAACTCGGCATATTTCCCCATTCAAGCTTCTGTTTTTGTTTTTGACCCAGTGCATTCATATAAGCGGTTTGATCTACGATGTAAACTTCCGCAAACTTCTCGGCTTTCATACCGTTTGATGCCAGATCCAAAAACAAAGAAAGCTGCAGTTCATCCAGAATACAGGAGCCGTAAAGTTTACCGTTTGTGAGCGGAGCTTCAAACCCTAACTCATAATCAAAAGAATCCACTTCTGCGAATTTTTGTACTGCGGGGATAATGCGATCGATTGCCTCATCGTCAATCTTCGGTTTTGAGCAGCCAAACATTGATAACAAGATCGTACTGCATAAAAATAATTGAATTAATGTTTTCATATGATCCTCCCTATATGATTTCTTGTCTACAATATATCATAATTCTATAGAAATAACTATAAGAATTTATGAATTCTCAACGTTTTGATGATTAATATTTGTTATCTCATCTCTTTATTCCTTATATTTATCCCTTATATAAGTGCAGCTAAACAGCTTCATACAACACATCAATATTAGGATATGTTAAAAAAATAAACTCGTGAATTGATTCAACGCAGGAACAATACGGGGGGTTAAGTCGTGAAAGCTAAAAAATAACGGCAACCGATCTATGAAATAAATAAATTTTTAATAAACGAAGGGCATTCTATGGTACAATGGATAAAAAGAAAAATGAATCAAAGGAGTGAAGAAGATGTTCAGAATCGGACAGTCAAGTGATATTCATCAGCTTGTAAGCGGCAGAGCGTTAATATTGGGCGGAGTGAAAATCATGCATGATAAAGGATGCTTGGGACACAGTGATGCGGATGCACTTTTACATGCGGTGGCAGAAAGTATATTGGGGGCGCTTGCCCTAGGTGATCTGGGCAGTCATTTTTCAGATCGTGACCCTGCCTATGCCGGTATTGATTCTATGATTATATTGCGGAAGGTTGTGGAAATGATGAATGACGCGGGATATGAGATACAGAATCTTGATGCATTGATCATGATTGAAAAACCGAAAATGGCACCGCATATTCATGCGATGCGAACCAATATCGCGAATTGCTTGTGCTGTGATATTTCACAAGTCAGTGTAAAAGCAACACGCGGTGAAGGCTTAGGCTTTATCGGCAGAGAAGAAGGCGTTTTGGCACAATGTGTGACATTATTGAGAAAAAAATAACTGATGTATGCCGTGTCCTTGATTCTAATCAGATCATATATGACATTGACTTAAAATGTTATTTATAGAATATATGGATGCAGTCACCCCATCAATTGTTTAACTTTTAGGCTTTTATCAGTTGATAAAGCAGTTTTTTTAAGAAATTGACAGTGTAAGATTGAATAACCTTGAAAATACATGTATAATAATACTACTTAGGGTTAGGAAATATATATCCGGAGGTATGAGCATGAACTATAATAATGACAGAGAATATTACAATCGCAATCAGGGCTTTAACAATCCAAATGAGCGTATGCGCAATGTCGTGAATAATGAGCAGAGTCGTTATGAACCGCAGATGAGCCAACAGGAAGCACTGGAACCTACAGTCATCGGCAAAGGGGCAAGAATTGTCGGTACTGTAGAAGTAGCCGGCGATTTGGTGATACAGGGTGAAGTACAGGGCGATATTACTTGCCAAAATAAAATCAAGGTTACGGGTGTTGTGGACGGAAATATCACAACTTGTGATGTGGATTTAGATAATGCGATTGTCACAGGCGATATTAATTGTACAGGCGATTTGCACTTAAGTGTCAGCGCAACGGTAGCGGGCAACTGTGAAGCGATGAATGTTGTCTGCGGCGGCAGAATCAAAGGTGATGTGAACGCTGCGGAATCTGCGACATTTGAAGATAAAGCAGCTTTGGTCGGCAATTTGACTGCACGTGATATTGAAATTCAAAAAGGCGCAGTTCTTCAAGGAAGTGTCAATATCCGTCAAGATGTTTATTTTGATACCGAGCATTAATTAACGATTGATTATGAATACAAACAAGAATTTTGTCAGACAGGCGGAATTCTTGTTTTTTTACTTATATCGGATAAAAAAAAGAAAAGCCGCTGGGGGTGTCGCGGCCTTTCCTTGTTGGAGCTGTTAAATGGCTTCAATAGGTTAAACTAGGTTTAGGGATTTTAGGGATAATGAATCATGCCATTTAACAACATCTATATTTTAACCGCTTTGCGTAAAAAAAGCAAGTACTTTTTTTAATTTTGAAAATAAATTTATTCACATCTTGAAAAAACGCAGATATAAACGATACGGAAGCTGTTTTTAAGATAATATACATGTATATGGTTGTTGTTTATCCACAGTAATAAAATCATTTGTCGCACAGAAAAAGGATTTATTTTATTATAGGGAATGTGTAAAATTATGGTATTTATAAAAAGCTCTTGAAGATGTTTTCTAACAGGTATATGATATACCCTGATACCTTTATCGCAGATTTATCATATGAAAGAATATAATAAATAAAATAAGAAAGGATTGTGAATCCATGAATAAAAAGAAAAAGCCTTTGTACTATTATTATTTTATTATAATGATAGTACTGATCTTGTTAAATAGTTTCTTCTCGGGATTTTTATATCATTCTCGCCAACAGGAAGTGAGCTATAATGAATTTCAAACTGCGTTAAAAGATAAGAAGATCGATGAGGTACAAATAGAAAACGAAACGATTACTTATACGTTGAAAAATGATGAGAAAAAGTTACGTTATTATACGGGGAATATGCAGGATCCGAGTCTAACAGAACAGTTGACAGAGGCAAAAGCGAAGTTTCAGCGTATTTATCCGCAAGAGATTAATCCGTTTTTCAGTACATTGATTACCTTTTTATTGCCGCTGTTATTTTTGTGGGGATTAGGTAATTTTATGTTCAAGCGCATTCAAAAGAAGTTGGGGAATGATGGGATGACCTTTGGGACAGGCGGTGGCTTGGGAAGCTTCGGCAAGGCAAACGCGCAGGTTTATGTGGAAGCCCAGAGCGGAAAGCGGTTTTCTGATGTTGCGGGACAGGATGAAGCGAAAGAAGCACTGTTGGAGATGGTGGATTTTTTAAAAAATCCTAAGAAATATGAAAAAATTGGAGCGCAGATGCCGAAGGGGGCGCTTTTGGTCGGTCCCCCGGGAACCGGAAAAACATTGTTGGCAAAAGCGGTTGCCGGAGAGGCAGGAGTACCGTTCTTTTCCATTTCCGGATCGGAGTTTGTGGAAATGTTTGTCGGACGCGGTGCGGCAAGAGTGCGTGATTTATTTAAACAGGCTCGTGAGAAAGCACCCTGTATTGTTTTTATTGATGAAATTGACACAATCGGTAAAAAGCGTGACGGCGGCGGCTTCAGCGGAAACGATGAACGAGAACAGACATTGAATCAGCTGCTGGCAGAAATGGATGGATTCGACGGATCGAAAGGTGTGGTACTGTTAGCCGCAACCAACCGTCCGGAATCATTAGATGCGGCATTGTTGAGACCGGGACGCTTTGATCGACGTATCCCGGTGGAATTGCCGGATCTGAAAGGGCGAGAAGCGATTCTGCGCGTACACGCAAAAGATGTGAAAATCGGGACAAACATTGATTTTAATGCAATAGCGCGGGCAACAGCCGGTGCCAGCGGAGCTGAATTGGCAAATATCGTAAATGAAGCGGCATTATTGGCGGTAAAAGATGATCGTTCGGTAGTGTCACAAAGTGATTTCGATGAAGCGGTGGAGACTGTAATTGCCGGTTATCAACGAAAAGGCGCCGTAATTTCTACAAAAGAGAAGTTGATTGTATCCTATCATGAAATCGGTCATGCATTAGTGGCCGCGAAACTGAAAAATACCGCTCCGGTTCATAAAATAACGATCATTCCGAGAACCTCGGGAGCTCTCGGCTATACGATGCAGGTAGAGGAACAAGAAAGCAATCTGATGTCAAAGGATGAGGCATTTGAACGTATTGTGACCTATTGCGGCGGTCGTGCGGCAGAGGAGTTGATTTTTCACAGCATTACAAGCGGGGCATCCAATGATATTGAACAGGCAACCAAAATTGCTCGTGCGATGATAACAAGACTGGGTATGAGTGATGAATTCGGAATGGTTGCGTTAGAAACACTGAACAATCAATATTTAGGGCAGGATACCTCTTTGATGTGTTCTTCCGATACAGCAGCTAAGGTTGATAATGCGATGATGCGCTTGATCAAGGAAGCACATGAAAAAGCATATACGATTTTGCAGGAGAATAAGGATAAGCTTCATGAACTTGCCAAGTATCTGTATGAACAAGAAACGATTACCGGTGAGGAATTTATGAAGGTATTGAATACCGAAGCATAAAGTCACTGAACTCGGTTTAAAACTTTAAAACGATTCATTTAACAGTGAATGATAAAGAAAACGGCAGTTATCTGTATCACTTAGGATAAGAAATCCCTGTGAAGACAACGCCGTTTTTTATGTGCAGACGGAATAGGAATATATCTAATAAACAGAGAACATTCCTATGTACCGTGTGTTGCGTTCAGAAGTAAAAAGGATCATTTGATTATTCAGACGATTGGAAATAGGCGGCAGGCAGATAGATGACATCGCTGTTATGGTTATATTTTTTTGGTGCAGTGACAACCGCATTACGAGCATTTGTCAAAACCGCATCACTTTGAATTTTATACCATACCGAATTACCGTCGATGGCTTCACCGCTGACCTCACCGAGAATAATAACCGCATAATTTTCTGTGGGCGGTGTATAAAACAGCGTTTTGGAAGAAGTATCCGGTTGTGCGTAACAAGGTGTTTTTGGTTTGTTTTGAAGTACTTTGAGCGTATAGCGAGTTTCATCCTTACCGCCTAAGTACCCGTCCATCGTGCGATAATACTGGGCTGCTTTTTCACCCCAATACGGATCGGATGCATAGCTTACATTCATACCGCTTTCTTTATCACCGAAGTATCCGCCGAAGTAACGATTACCGCTTCGATTAAAGCATGCCGCAGCACTTCCCGTATCTTCGGGATCGCTTTGGTCACAAGGATTCAAATAGCCCTGATTCAAAAACAATGAAGCATGTGTAGCGATTCCTGCCGCTACATCCTTATAACCGTTCGCACTTGCATCCGGCGCATGATCATATGCCGCATGTCCGAACAAATTATTTTTTTCAATCGCGATTTGACTTTTACCGAATCCGCTCTCATTAATTGCCAATGAAAGCATCATCAGCGCATTCACACCGTATGTATTTTGTGCATCAATAAATGAATAACCTTCATTATATAACTGACTTTCCTGTTTTGCGCAAGGATAACTGCTTGGTTTTGCGACAAAGCCGAGTGTATTTGTAATATAAGCGTTAATATCCTTCGATACATAAGAGGTCTTTGCTCGATGTGATAAGTATTGATAGTAATTAAAATGCGGTTCTTTGTTATTCACACTGTTTTCATATGTATCATTACGATAATCATCAATCATTTGTGAATATGCGGAATAGAAATAATGTCCGTCATAGCTGTATAAACGCAGATCTTTAAACGTTGTTTTAGCTTTACCGAGGGAAATAACAGTAGGATAATCGTTTTTTGATAAATCGGTTGTCGCGTTATGAATGATCGTTCCGTCCTCTATTGTATAATGATTTACCGATTTCACTTTTGTTTGATCAAAATAATTATAAATTTCAACATCACTGCGCTTTACCCATCCGATCGCACCGCTTTGTTTAAACTTGACCTTTTCGCCTTTATCATCGGTTTCCAGATAAGCACCGTCTGCGCCGTAACAGCCGTTGGTGTATCCGCTTTTTTGATTATAAGCATTTGTATACGAAGTATTTTCTCCGCAAGTTTTGGTTCTGAAATTCACAATGCCGTAGCGTATTGCCATAATCTGTTCTTGTTCGTCTAAAACGGCAGGATTAAATTTTCCCTGATCAATCAACTTCATCATTTCACGTTTGGCAGTTTTAAAGCTTGTATAGTATTGAATCGTATCGGCTTCGCCGTCTTCCTGATATACTACCAGTTTATAGTGCGCAGGTGAGGAATGGAACTGTGCCAACAGCACTATAACCCCGATGAGCAGTAAAAATGAATACAGCATTTCGCGCTGCAGCCGTCTCGCTCGTTTGGAGTAGTTAGGTTTTCTTTTTCTTGTAGTTTTAGTTTTTTGCGCCATAGTTACCTCTGTATCTATTTTACATGAATTTGGTTGTGAATGAAATATATCTACGGAATTTTCTATTTTTTATTGTCTTTAGACAGGATGTTTGTCGAGTGATTGTCCTCGTTTTTTTGTGTAATTTATCCGGTATATAAGATGAAATGAATGTTCTGATGTAATTTAACCGCTTTCACTTGCCAAAATTCATATTTTATAGTACTCTATTCGTAGAATATTATGTTTACCGATATGCTTTATTGTATTGAAAGTAATAATTCTGTAAAACACTGATGAACGAGGAGATGAGACTATGCCTTTAAAACACGCTATATTGGGAATTTTGAATTATCAGGATATGACCGGTTATGATATTGATCGATGGCTTCAGAAGCCGATTGCTTTCTTTTGGCATGCGCAGACATCACAGGTATATAAGGAATTGAATGTGATTGCGAAAAATAATTGGGTGGAAAGCCGCGTTGAAGTTCAAAGCGGAAAACCAAACAAAAAAGTGTTTTCTATCACTGATGAAGGCAGAATTGAATTAAAGCGTTGGCTCGGTGACGCTGATATTACCGAAATTATGAAGTATAAAAATCCGTTGTTAATTAAGATCTTCTTCTCCGGTAATATTGACTTGGGTGCGACGATGCGTCTGTTGGAGAAGTATATTGCGGAGTGCGAGGCGATAATTGATTCGATGAATGAAGATACTCGCAATATTCCCGATTATGAGGAATCATTTCAAACTAAGGAAGAATCTTTTTATTGGGGCATGACGATTACGTATGGATTAATGTATTATAAAAATGAGATTACGTGGGCTAACTGGTGTATTGAAAAGCTGAAGGCTAAGATTGATGAATAGGTAAAGACTTTGAAACTGACTTTTAATTTGTTTTCATAAAATAACGCACCTCTTTCGGTAATGTTGAAAGGGGTGCGTCTATTTTGGTTATGAATTCTTGTTTTACTTATCGCTCAGTAGAGGTTCTTCGATTTCCTGTCGGTTGAGAAGTTTAGTTATCTGCGGTCGAAGTGTCTTGTCTATGCTTAACATTTCCATTACCTCATGTAAAGACAGATTAGTTTTTTGCATCATATTGATGATAATTTGGCATTGTCCTTTGATGATACCTTCACTCAATCCTTCTTTACGACCCTCTCTGCGTCCTTTTGCCAATCCTTCTCTACGACCTGCATCCACATGAATTTGAGACAAATTACACATACCTTCAACCTCCCGTTCTGTTTTCTTTGTCATCATTATACCATAGTTTTTTTCTAATTGGCACTTTTTCTCATGTGCTGTCATTTCCGCTTTAAACAAGATATGTAACAGCTCCATTAAATCGTATTTATCATCATTCATATCGTATTTACTCTTTGGATAGATCATGATGATCGTCAGTTTATCATACGTTTCTTTAGGGAAATGACACGCTCTTTTCAAGCATGTTTCATTGATTGAATATTGATTCATTACTCCCTCGGTTGCTTTCTTGGAATTCATTACGATCCATATCGAATAGACCTTTTTCAGATATTGAAAATCAGAATGTTGGAAGCCGTCGGGACGATGCTTTTGTCTCGCCAGTAATCTACTACAATAATAAATCGCACGACTTAATAACGGATAGTGTCTATTACTGTTTGCCTGTGCTTCAATGTTCAGGATTAGACCGATGTTTTCCTTTTTGGATGAATTAGGTAATCTGATTCCTACTATAATATCAAAGATGATCTTAGCACCGAAAACAGAAGTATCTTCGGGATTCATCCCATAAATTTTATCAACGGCTTTATCAATATTTATGCTCGTTGCCGGATCACTTACTATGTAATCCGGTATCTCGGCTAACGGTATATCATGAAACTCCGAAACACATTCTTTAATGATCCTTGCCAATATCTGTTTATTACTTAAAATCCTTTTACAATGTTCATCATAGGTGAGTTTGTGACCGCTGCAATCAATCATTTCATTTAATTCATTTACTTTATTCATAGACTTTGTCATCTCCTTTTGCCTATCTATACTTTGGCTTTAAAAATCCCTTATCTTTTATATACACGCTAAAAAGTGAGATTACGAAAAATTCTTGAATTTTTTTTAATTTCATCATGTGGCAGTTTTGAAAAAAGTATTGCGGATTCTGTCACAGTGCTTTTATCATTTGTTATTCAGCACAAAAAAAGCAGCGACTTATTTTTTCCACTGCCTTTTAGCCCCTTGTGATAATTCAATTTCCTATAAAAAAATCAGCACAAGGCTGACTTTCTATTTAATCATTATGCTTTAATGCCTTTAACATTTGCGAAAACTTCAATGTATTGCCATAAGACAGGGTTCCGCGGCGATAAAGCTTGGCTCCGACAAAGCCCATAAGTACAGTTGAAATTGCCAACAGAGCCAGTGAGATCACGATTTCAATTGTTGAGACACTGCTTACGGCTACATTCACAAACATGCACATCCAAGAGCTTAACGGTAAATACATCATTACCTTAGCCAGTGTTCCGTTTGGAGCCTGCAGCACAAATATACTTAAGATAAAGACCACAATAATGACCATTTGAATCGGTAATATAGCGCTGTTCACTTCCTCAACCTTGGAACACATCGCTCCGACTGCGCCTAAAATAAAACTGAACAACAAATATCCCAATACTCCGAACAGCGCAAAGGTTGCTAATACACCGGACGGAATCTGTAAATAAGGATCCAACATATGATTCAGCGCATCGGCGTTCATTTGATAAGCGATCAATACCGATCCGACAATGATTGCCGTCTGCAGTACTCCCGCAAGCGCTCCCGCAATGACCTTACCGAAAATCAGCGCATTCGGTGAACAGCTTGTCGTCAAAATTTCAATCGCACGATTGCTCTTTTCGCTCGCAACACCGACCGCAATTTGATTACCGTAAACAATGATCATCATATACAATAGGAATACGAGTACATAGGTATAAAAATAATTTCCTGCTCCGTCAGTTCCGAGTACCTCTGTATCAGATATTATATCCGCCTGATAAATTGCTTCGATTCGCTCCACATTGTAGTTTAAACGTTTTAATTCGGTCTGCTCATAATTCTTTTTCAATACATCACGGAAGTGTGTATCCGTCATATCGGTTAAAGAGGAATTCTTTACACAATACGTAAAGCTCTGTGCATTATGAATAATAAAACCTGCATCTGCCTTACCTAATTCAATCGCATTACGCAGTGCTTGATCTTCACTTTCAAACTTGATTTTATAATCGGGAAATTGCTCCTTCAAAAGCTGTTCATCATTTAAAACCTTTTGCTTATCTAAAATTAACATCAGTTTATCAGCTTCTACGCTAACCTGTGAATCAGACGAATCACTGCCTTGAAACAATCCCGGCAATGACATCAGTAAAAAGGAACCTAAAACAATAATCAGTGTAGAAACAAGAAAGGAACGCTTTTTAACCATCGTATTAAATTCAAACCTTAATACAGTGAAAAACGATCTCATTCTTCATCACCTGCCTTACTAACAAAAATATCAGTCAAAGAAGCTTCATAAATACGGAAATGGTCTAATTCGATTCCGTCATGAATCATCCGCGACAACACTTCATTTTTTTGTGTCTCTCCGATTAACTCAACAATAAACATATCGCTGTGTTTCTTATAAATTTTCAACAGATCGCTGTAATCATCAAGCAGCTTTTGTTCAAACTGTGACGGCGTTAAATTACCGCTCGCAAGCACGATTCGATTTTCTCCGTACTGCTTTTTAATTTGCCGCAGATTGCCCTGTAATACAACATCACCGTGATGCAAAATCACAATGTCCTCACAAAATTCCTCAACATAACTCATTTGATGAGAAGAGAAAATGACCAGCTTTCCTTCCTTGATGCATTCCTGTACCACTTCCTGCAGAATAGAAGAATTGACCGGATCCAAACCGGAAAACGGTTCATCTAAAATCACAATATCAGGATTGCACATCAATGTTTGTGCCAACTGTACCTTTTGTTGATTACCCTTGCTCAATGTCTCCAATAAACGATTTTCATATTCGGAAACACCGAGACGCTTCAGCCAATAACGCAGGCTTTCCTTTGCCTGTGAATAACTGAGACCGCGCAGCTGTGCCAAATAAATCAACTGCTCCGAAATTTTCTTTTTCGGATAAAGACCGCGTTCTTCAGGTAAATATCCGATATTATGCTGATTCGCATAAAACGGCTTTCCGTTTATTAATATTTCACCGCTGTTTGCTTTAAAGACATCCATTAATATACGAATTGTGGTTGATTTTCCGGCGCCGTTTCTTCCTAAAAGACCGAGCGCTTTGCCACTCGACACAGAGAATGAAATACCGTGCAGCACTTCATTTCCCTGAAAACTCTTGTGCAGATTTTTAACTTCGAGTTTCATATAAAACCTCCTTTTGTAAAATTATAGCTTATAAAATTAATTAATGCAACTAAGAATAGCTTATAGATTTATCACCCTTTATTCATTTAAAAGCATATAAAATATCTCAATCATTATAAAGCATTCATTTGATAATACGCAAACTGTGATAAAATTGGCACAAAATAGGATAACCTTGGTAAATACACAGTAATGAAAAAAGGCATTTCTGCCTTTATTCCGTTATATATTTATCAATAAATGCAAAGACATGCTGATAATACGTATCAGGATCAATATCACTGCTTGCACCGTGTCCGGCATCATCAATTAACAACAGTTCCTTTTCACCCTGATAGGATTCATAGAGTTCTACACCCATATAGGTCGGAACATAATCATCGGCACTGCCGTGAATAAACAGAATCGGCAGCTTTGCTGTTTCCAACTGTGATTTGGCATCAGCGCTGGAAAAGGAATAACCGGCACGTATGGAAGCGATCATATTGGCAGTCGGTAAGAATGGAAATGACGGTAAGTTGAAACGCTCTTTCAACTGATCTTTAAACATTTCATAGGCACTCGTATAACCGCAGTCCTCAACCAAAGCCTTAACATTTTGCGGAATCTCGTCTCCGACTGTCATCATCAGGGTAGCCGCTCCCATCGATTCGCCGTATAAGATAATTTGCGCCTGCGGATCGTGCTGAAGCAGCTTGTTGATCCAAAGCTTTACATCTTCTTTCTCCAACCATCCCATACCGAGATAAGTGCCTTCACTCTCACCGCGTCCTCGCTGATCGGGAGCTAAGATATGATAACCCTCCTCCTCAAAGCGATACGCCGCCGGCATAATATCACGATGGTCTACCGTATAACCGTGCAGTGCCAATACATAGTGATGCGTTTCCTTCGCATTCGGATAATAATGTGCAGCTAATTCTAACCCGTCCTCACTGGTAAGATTCCATGTGAAAACGTGTTTATCCTTTACCCATTCATCATAAGCCTTTTGTGCTTCTGTATCTTGAATTCCCGTATATTCATCTGATCCCATCGATCCGATATTACCGTTTTCATCTACATATAAGGCGTAAGTAACTAAGTAATTACCCGTGAATATGACTACTGCCAACGCAAGTGTCACAAACACGCCGACAACACTGTACCAAAATTTCTTGTTTTTCAAAAGTTTCATTTTACACTCACCTTTCATGCATGCGTATTATACTAAAAAATACTTTGAGTGTCAAACTTTTTTATTTAGAAAGCAGCTGCGATACCCGATTAAAAAAAAGAACGCCCCGAAGGAACGTCCTTAAATAGCTTATTTGAATTATTCTTTTTCTTTTAAATCATCATTTAAACGCTGTTCAAGTTCGGCAACTTCAGCCTCAAGCTCAGCGATAAATTCCTTTTTATCCTCAATGCGATCTTCCATATCCTGAATAGCACGCTCACCGAGTAATCCGATAATATCATCCTGCATGCGTTTAATTTGACGTTTCTGATCTTGAATCATATCCTGCTTGCGATTACGGATCTCACTCAGACGATCGCGCCACTGTGCATGCTTTGTTTCTCTCATTGTCTTTAAACCGTCAAAATATTGATCCATCAAACCACGGAATTCATTCCAGATTTCGTCGTCCTTTGCCTTGCCGCAAGAGCCGATTTGTTTCCATTCAGCCTGCAGCTGCTTCATGCTTTCGGTATGCTCTTTTTGGAATAACTGCTGCTCCAAAATATCAGCTGCCTGTTGAACCAACTTTTTCTTTGCATCATATTTCTGTTTTTGTTCTTCGTGCAGTTCATCATAAAACTGATTACGGCGATCATAGAATGCTTGACGTGCTTCATTGAATTCATTCCATAAGCGATCCTCATGTTCACGTCCGGCACTTCCGGCTTCCTTCCACTGCTTCATCAACTCACGCAGTGCTTCACCGGTCTTCTGCCATTCCTCAGAATCCTGATAAGTCTTCGCTTGTTCAATCAAAGCTTCTTTTTTAATTTTCGCATTTGCGAATTGTGTACGCATTTGATCCCAATACTCATGTCTGCGATCAAAGAACAACTGACGCTGTGCTTTAAATTCCTGCCATAACGCCTCATCAGCGTCCCTTCCGGCCGAACCGATGGTTTTCCATTCTTCCATCAATTCATCCATCTTCTTGCCGCCCTCATTAAGATTCTTTGAAGCAGCGGCTTGTTTAGCCTTTTCAATCACATTCTGCTTCAATTCCTTATTTCCTTTAAAACCTTCATTTCGTTTACTGTACAGCTTATCTAAAATTTCATCAAGCTCTCTTGATAGTTCATCTTCGGCAGCCGAATCACGATAGGAAATTCTTTTCCATTTTCGTTTAATCTGAGTGACCTTTTGATTGATTTCATTCCAATCATCATTCATCTCAATTTGTTTTGCCTCTTCAATTAATTCCTTCCGCAGTGAGATGTCTTGATCAAAATCTTCTACTTCCAGTAATTCTTCATCATTATACATACTAATCCTCCCATAGATATAAATATTCTCTTACCATTATAACGCAATTTTTAATAAAAATCATTCTTTATTTATAAAAGTACAACTTTTTTCATGCCAAAGACGCCTGTTTCCTTATGATCCATGAAAAAAGGTATAAACGTCAAAGACATTTATACCGATTTTATTAATTTTCTTTTTTCTTTCGATTTACTAAAAGACTTACCGATGCCAATACAAGAATTGTTGTAAATACTACGGCAACACTTTTATTAGCGGCATTTGCGCCTGTGTTCTTGATCGGTGTATTCTATAGTTCACCAATCCGGTACTTACAGAGTTTTTCCATGTCGTTATAATGGCTTTCGCATTGATACGGAATACATCCTTAGAATAATCATCATAACGATCGCTGAAATCCTCTGCCTTACCGATCCATTCGCCGAGCAGAGTAGCACTGCTGATGCTGTTGACATCGTCTAATAAAGCAAAGCTGTTTAACAGTTCTGCTTTCGCTGCGCTGAATGCTCCCGTATCCTTTGCGTCATAAGCTTGTTTTACTGCTGATAATTTATTGTATTGATCTTTCGCAATAATTTGTGACATGATTTCCGAGAGATCAAACAGATAGCCTTCACTGTCAGAAAGCTTATCATAATCCTTTATGAGTAAGATAAATGCTTTTTCTAAATCCTTGTCGAATAATTGATATTATTCAATTTATGATTGAATTACCGTCTGCATACCCATTGAAGTTTTTCACTGAATTGTTGTACGTGCTAATTCTACACGATCCTCAATCCAGCCTTACGGTACAGAGCCGTTAATATATTCCAAATTATCCATAAACTGCCATGCATAATATATCGGACCTGCCAACCAGTTTTTCGCATCCTCATAGGAATAGCCTAGTTCCTGAAAGAATAATACCCATACTGCTTCCTGACCGGTAAGATCTAATACGACATTGACACCGTTTAATGCCAGCCAATCTAATCCAACTCATGCTGCCAATCTTCTAAACCGTAATACGGGAATGTATACAATTATAGATGGCATTGCTTTAAAATGATATTTCTTAAGTCGTATCGGAAACATTATAAAATTACCACTTTAATTATACAAGAATAGTCATTCATTGTTTTAAAAAAATGGTAAGATTTTAATATTTTTCATGAAAACATCGTTTAAGCTTATTCGTGAATATGTGGTGCTTCGCAAAAAAGCATATTAGGGGAACATCTTTTCCCACTGTTTCATATCCTCACAGAATGCTTTATCAAATCCCTTCGGATAAATACCTTATTCTGATAATTCTTCCGTTCAAGAATAAACAAGCTGACGAAAATGATCCATTTGTATACGATCATCAATCAACGTATCCATTTTAATTTACCATAGTTGGTTTGCGGGCTTCGATATACAAGTCAATATCCTCAATGATATAGTTTGTACCCGTTGTATGCAAGGCTTCGTAACATGAGTAAATATACTCCCATACCCGATAAAGATTGAATATTTCTGCAAGCTGTTTGCCTGTCAGATGTTTTGCCAACTTATATTGCTCAGCACAGTAAATCATAAATTTCCCTTGATTGCTCATAATCAAGCCTCCTCCGGCAGTTCAAAACTGCCTGTCTTTTTTTCTTCGTCAAACATATTGAACAGTGTAAGAGGACTGAAATGCCACAGCTTCGTCCGCTTCAGTTTGGGGCGATCTGCCGTTTGATCTGTGAAATCAAGTGCATGATCGCTGAATGATAAAGCGCCTATAAAATAAACAGTCGCTTTAACATGATATTCTTATTTTCTATCGGAAGCATTCAGCTTATTTGCGAACAGCCGCTGCTTCGCTTTGTTCATAGTCGAAAAGACATTGATCCAGCTGTTCATAAGTAGTTAAGGCAGTAAGTGACAGCTTTAAGGCATGAGAATTATGCAGTCCCTTTACATACCATGCCGCATGAGAGCGCATTTCTCTCATACCTACTGCTTCTCCCTTTAATGCACATAAGCGCTGTGCATGCTTGCGGGCAATCGCAAAACGCTCCGCCAACGGCGGCTGACTTGCATAACTGCCTGTTTCCAGATAATCCACACATTGAGAGATCAGCCATGGATCACCCAGTACACCGCGACCTAACATCACCGCATCACAGCCGGTTTCCTCAAGCATACGTTTGGCATCCTCGGGGGTTTTCACATCACCGTTGCCGATTACCGGTATTCCCAGTGCTTCCTTCATTTCTTTTATATAAGACCAGTCTGCGTTTCCTTCATACATCTGCGCTCGTGTGCGGGCATGAAGGGCAATCGCCGCTACGCCGACTTGTTCCAACTGTTTCGCTAACGCAATACAATTTTTATGGTGCGAATCAAATCCGATACGCATTTTTACCGTTACCGCCTTATGTACAGCCTTAACGATTGCCTGCATCAAATCAACGGCATGCGCTTCCTCTAACATCAGTGAGCTTCCGGCATGAGCCTTAATGACCTTATTAACGGGACAGCCCATATTCACATCGATTATATCACAATCGCAGCTTTCATCTAAATATTTTGCCGCATAAACCATCGTATCAATATCATGTCCGAAAATCTGCATCGCAAGCGGATGCTCATTGGGTTCAACTGCCGTCATATCTAAGGTTTTTTTATTCTGATAAAACAAAGCCTTGTCACTGACCATTTCGGTATAAATTAAACCGGGACGAAATTCTTTACAGATAGTGCGAAAAGCAGGATTGGATACTCCCGCCATCGGTGCGACTACAATGCGATTAGCGATTTCAACATTGCCGATACTCCATTTACTTGGCATGTGCATCAAGGAATGCCTCCAAGTCTCTTAATTCCTGTTCGCTGAACTGATAGCGTTCATTACAGAAATTACAAGTGATTTCACATCCATGATCCTCTTCGATCATTGCCGTTCGTTCTTCTTTTGATATTGTCGTAAGCACACGTTTCATGATTGTTTTATCACAGTGACAATGAAAGGAAATCGGCTGTTCAGAAAGAATTTTCACATCATCATATAAGGATAATACAATATCACTCAATGAATCATTCGTTCTGATTAATTCAGACATTGGTTTCAGCGCAGCGATCAGCTGTTCGGTTTTCACAATATCTTCCTCGCTAGCGTCCGGCATCATTTGAATGATTAATCCGCCTGATGCAATAATCGGATGTGCCTCATCCACAAGAACACCGAGCGAAACCGCTGACGGTGTTTGTTCACTGACAGTGAAATAATACGCAAAATCTTCTCCGATTTCACCGCTTTGTAAAGCGACGGTGCCTTTCCAATTTTCCTTCATATGCAGGTCCTTGATCACCTCAAGGGTACCGTTGGTACCGACCGCAAGTCCGACTGCCAGCTTGCCGGTATCATTATATTTCAACATAATATGCGGATCACTGACAAAACCGCGTACATGTCCGTCACTGTAAGCATCTACCATAATAGTACCGATTGCTCCGCCGCCGTTGATAATGATTGTCAACTGTTCCTTATCGCTTTTCAACATACTGCCCATCATACTGCCGACACTTAAGGTTCTGCCTAATGCCGCTGCTGAGGTAGGCCATAAATCAAAACGCTGTCTCGCTTCTTCGACAAGTTCTGTTGTTGCACATATAAAAATGCGCACGCGCCCTTCACAAGCCATTGCCTTTATTAAGCTGTCTTTCATTCGTATCACTCCTGAATTTTACATTACTGACATAGTATACCATAGGATTTTTCTCTTGTATATCACATTCCTTGAATCTATATAACGACAGCGACAACTATCGCTGTCATTGAAGCCTGCACCTGTTTCTGTTATAATTTCGTCAGACAGCTTTTGATGATAAGAGGTATTCACATGACACTTGAAAATAAATTAGGTATTCACGATTCATTAGAGCTTGCCCGCGTTGAAGAAAAAATCAGTAAGAAAAAGGCAAAGGAATTGTTTGACAATGAACTTCTCAATCAAGCTGATATTGGTACATTTTCTTCACTTCAAATCATTCATAAATTTTTATTTGATGAAATTTATGATTTTTCCGGCAAGCTTCGCGATGTTAATATTTCAAAACGCGGTTTTCATTTTGCGCCAAGAATCTATTTAGAAACAGCCTTAGCTGATATTGACCAAATGCCGCAAACAACCTTTGATGAAGTCGTTGAAAAATATGTCACGATGAATATCGCTCACCCCTTTCGTGAAGGAAACGGACGAGTTGCTCGTATATGGCTAGACTTAATTTTGAAAAAAGAGCTCCGTAAAGTCATCGATTGGAGTAAGATAGATAAAGAAGATTATTTACTTGCGATGGAACGTAGTCCGATAAGAGATATTGAAATAAAGCATATATTAAAAGCTGCTTTATGTGATGATTATGATAATCGTGAAATTTATATAAAAGGAATTGATTACAGTTATTATTACGAAGGATATTACAGTTTTAAAACGATCGATTTATAAGAAAAAAACCGAAAGAGTGAATCATTTAAGATCAGCTTTCGGTTTTTTTTATGTTTGATTATTCTTTCGGTTTCTCTTGATCCTTCTTTTCATTACGCTCAGACTTTAATTCAGCCTTAACGATTTTTTCTGTTTTAGCTTCTGTATCAGCCTTTTTACGAGCAGTACGTTTTTTAGGAGCCGGTTTCTCTCCGACAACTTCTTCCATCGCTTCTTCAAAGGACGGTTTTTCTACAGTTTTTTTAGCTCTGGTACGCTTAGGCTTTTCAGCCGGTGCTTCTTCATCAGCCTTGGCCTCGGTTGTCTCTGCTGTATCATCACCTTTGGCAGAATCTGTAGTTTCTAATGTTTTTTCTTCATTTAACGGTGTGATCGTACCGTGATCGACCAAATTCATAATCTGTTCGTTTGTGATTGTTTCTTCCTCAATCAAGGTTTCCGCTATCAGCTTTAATAAATCCATATTCTCACTAATCAGCTTCTTACAGTTCTCATAGCACTGATTGATAATCATACGAATTTCCTTATCAATTTCAAAGGCAATTTCACCTGAATAATCATTTCCCTTGCCGTAATCACGACCGAGGAATACATTACCGTTAGGATCATCGTATTGAACCGGACCGAGAGATGACATACCGAAGCTCTTTACCATCATCTTCGCAATTTTAGTCACACGCTCAATATCATTAGAGGCTCCCGCAGAGATTTCATTGAATACGAGTTCCTCAGCGACACGACCGCCTAATAAGCCGGTAATCTGTGCCAAGAAATCACTTTTGGTCGGCATCAGTTTTTCTTCTCGCGGCGTCATCAGATTATAGCCGCCCGCATCACCGCGCGGAATGATCGTAACCTTTTGTACCATGTCAGAATTTTCAAGCTTTAAGCCGATTACCGCATGTCCCGCTTCATGATAAGCAACTAAGCGTTTTTCTTTATCTGTGTATTTTTTAGACTTTTTCGCAGGTCCCATCATCACGCGGTCAATCGCTTCATCTAAATCATCCATTGTCACTAAATTACGATTATCGCGTACTGCAAGGATCGCGCCCTCATTCAATACGTTTTCCAAATCAGCGCCGGAGAATCCCGGGGTACGCTTTGCCAAATTTTCAAGCTTTACATCGCTCGCAAGCTTTTTATTGCGGGCATGTACTTCAAGAATTTCCGTGCGTCCCTTTTTATCAGGCAGATTTACGGTAATCTGACGATCGAAACGACCGGAACGAAGCAGTGCCGGATCCAGTACATCAGGGCGATTGGTCGCCGCGATAATTACGATACCGGTATTTTCACTCATACCGTCCATTTCAACAAGCAGCTGATTTAAGGTCTGCTCACGTTCATCATTTCCACCGCCCATACCGGCACCGCGCTGTCTGCCGACTGCATCGATTTCATCAATGAAGACGATACACGGAGCAGTCTGCTGCGCCTTCTTAAACATATCACGGACACGGCTCGCACCGGTACCGACAAACATTTCCACAAAATCAGAACCGGAAATGGAGAAAAACGGCACATCCGCTTCTCCGGCAACTGCCTTTGCCAATAACGTCTTACCGGTTCCCGGAGGACCTACCATTAACATTCCCTTAGGAATGCGCGCTCCCATATCGGTAAAGCGCTTTGGATTTTTCAAATAGTCAATAATTTCCTTGACTTCTTCTTTTTCCTCATCACAGCCGGCAACATCCTTAAAGCGCACTTTGACATTTCCTTCAATACGTGCTTTGGATTTACTGAATTCAAACGCTTTATTCGCTCCGCCGCCGTTCATCTTTGAGAACATGAAGATAAACATGCCGCCCAATAATACGATCGGCAGAATCAAATTCAGAATCACGCTTGTCATCATTTCGCTGCGGCTCGGGTCACTCGCTTCAACTACGGCTTCATTTTTTAACAATACACTGTCCAACCAAATCTGATTTTCCGCGGTTTGCGGGATTGTGACCGAAAAGCTTCTGATGGAACCGTTATCATCATATTTACCCGATACATTAATCACAACTCCGGTGATTGACATATCAGCTTCGGTTATCTTCATCTTCTCTGCGTTTTTCTTAAATTCGTTGTAGTTCATCGATTTATTACTGTTGGAATTTACCATTGAAAACATCACAAGAAAAATGGAAATAACAATAACATATGGTAAAGCACTTTTAAATTTTGAATGTTTCATAATGCTTTTATCCTCCTTCCGTACTGCTATTCATAAAACTTAGGTTTTAATACAGCTACATACGGCAAATGACGAAAGTCCTGATCATAATCAAGACCGAAGCCGATTACAAATTCATTAGGAATTTCAAATCCGACATAATCTGCCTGAATATCCACGGTTCTGCGGCTCGGCTTATCTAATAATGATACTACTTTTACATCATTCGCACCTTTATTTTTTAACATTTTGGTGACCTCTTTCAAGGTTCTTCCCGTATCGATAATATCTTCAACCAATAAAATAGATAATCCTTTTACGGATCCGTCTAAATCCTTATTGATTTTAATATCACCGATGGATTCGGTTCCCTGATAACTGGAAACGTCCATAAAATCAAACTGAATATCCATATCCATATATTTTACCAGTTCGGCAAGAAACGGAACACTGCCTTTTAACAGCGCTACCAAATACGGTGTTTGATTCTGTTTGCGATAATCATCGCAAATTTCCTTCGCCAGTTCTTTACAGCGTTTGGTTATTTCTTCTTGTGATACAAGTATTTTCTCAACTGCATGATGCATGAATCCTATCCTCCTACAAATCTATAGCTTATTTTAACACAAATACGCTCGGATTGTTAGAGAAATGTTCAATATCACACCCAATTTTTACTGCGAAGATCACTTTTCCCTGTGCGTTCACCATCACCGGCCATAATTTACGCTCTATATATGGTATTTTACGGTCGATAAACCATCGGTTCAGCTTTTTCGTACCGAAGCGTAAAGTAATGGCATCTCCCGGCTGATAGGAACGAATCGTAATCGGAAAATCACTTTTTTGCAAAGTCACACCTTCAATAACTTCTCCTTGATCGGCAAGACTGAAATACGGTGTTGAGAGATATTCGAGCTGTGACAGCGTATAAGCGTAGGCTTCCTCCTTTTTCTTTATGAGATGCAAAATGTCATATTCTTTGCGCAATTCATAATCTTGATCAATCATTCGTCTTTGGTTGTGCGATTGATTGATCAATGCAGAAATCGTCTCCAGCTCTTTTTTTGAAATGTATTTCTCACAGTTTGCATAAATCCATGCTTGCAATATATACTCCTGCAAGGCTTTAGACTGCTTTCGCAAGGATGTGCAATCATACTTCCATGTCGTTAAAAAGGCGGCTGTCTGTTGTTGATATTGTTGATGCAGCTTGTTTTTTGCGGCAATTTCTTCACATAATGCCTGCTTCGCCGAATTGCTCATGGAGTCGATTACAGCGTGACGAATCTGATTTCGGCGATATTGATCACTTAAATTGCTTTCATCCAGCCAGTAAGGAACATGATGCTGCTTACAGTATGCTTCTAATTCAGATTTTGTATACGCTAATAACGGTCTTACGACATGACAGTGAAAGATTTCAACCTGTTCGCTTAAACCGAATGTGTGCGGAATCAAGCCTTTTTCCTGCTGCATCAAATAGGTTTCCAAATGATCGTCAAGCTGATGCGCAACCAATACACCCTGTGCCTGATATTGGATTATCAGTTCATGAAAAAATTCATAGCGTTTTTTACGAGCAAAGGCTTGGAAGTTTGAACGGCACGGTTCTTCCTGAATGCGTAGTTCAAACGGAATCTGATGCTTCGCACAAAAGGACTGCACACCATCACTGTCACGCTGTGCAGTCGTTCGTTTTTGATAATTCATATGCGCTACGATGATAGGTATTTCAGCCTCAACACACATATGCAGCAAAGCCATGGAATCACTGCCGCCGCTGACCGCAACAATCCATCGCTTGTTTTTGTTTATACTTTTTAAATTCATATTCAAATTATACCCAAGTAATCAGCGTTGTGCAAGTCATTTGAATCGCCGGCTGTATCAATAAGAAGGAAAAGCAGACTTTAAAAATACGATACATTTTCAGTCAATGCATAGCAATACATCGGTTGATTTCTGTATCGTATTTTATTAAATTATCGTTTTTGGATAAAAATAGTTTTTATTCAGTACGTATTTGTGATTTATAAATGAGATAAGAAAGAATGCTTAAGGATAATAGACTGATTCCCATGTAATACATCAGATTCGTACTGTCTCCTG
>CANOSP010000026.1 GCA_947569705.1 uncultured Erysipelotrichaceae bacterium | reverse complement strand
TGATCTTTACTTTGCCAAATGCATTGCTTCCTGTATAAGTAATCGCACCTGTATCAGGATCAATACTAATGAGAGACACATCTCCACCACTCACACTGTAGGTAATCTTCGTTCCGGTATTCGGTGTCGCAGTCGCCGTTTCATTCCAAGAAGTCGTTGAATCCGCGATTGATTTCTTTGTTTGATTCGGATCATCAAATGCAATAATTATAGCTGTTTTAGCAACACTGATATGAACCGTAGATGAATTAACTCCGCCGGTAGGATCACCGTTACTGTCAACTGCATTTATTTTAAAATAATAATCTCCTGCATTTAACCCGTTCGGATCATTTACTACTACATTTCCATTTGATACAGAAAATAGTTGATAATCATTTGCATGCCCACTCATGCTTGTATCACTTACTACAGTAACCGTGATTGGATTTACACCATCTTTTGTTGTATAGGTCGCTACCGTATCTCCATTATTAACATTACTGTTATAAGTAAAGCCTGTACCAGGTGTTACAGATAAACTTAATGGTTCTACAATCTCAACATTTACTTTATTTGATAAGCGCGAAGAACTTGTTGGTCTTCCTGTACTATCATCAACTTCCTCGACTACTAATTGAAACTCATATTTTCCTAAATCAAAATCTGAAGTATTTAAGATATAGGAAGATCCATTGACATTTGTTAATCTTTTATAATAAACAAAATTTCCTAATGCATCTTCACATAACAATGATAAATGTTTATTCCCACCATAACTAGCATTATATTGTATTTCTATATCACTTCCTTTAGCTACCTTATCATTTACTAAAGATAAATGCTTTGAGTTATACAACCCATTTATATTAGGTGTTGCTATAGAAGAGTCGAAGATACGAAGTTTTTTAGCACCATTAACACTTAAATCACCTTGAATGGTTGTCTTACCAATCTTATGAAGTTGATTATCATGTATGGATGCATCTACAGCAAATACTAAATCCGAATTTCTATGCATTTGTGCAAAGGCACGGATATTAAATTCGTTAAATGTTGTCGAAGAAGGATCACTCATCGCATAAGTTCTAACTATCCAATCAGAATAAAGCTTTGAGGGATAATCCTCGTAAAACAGATCGTCTGTAGGGCCTACAATAGTCAGTAACTGAGCAGGAGCACCACCAGTCGGTGCTATTCCTATTCCAATTACAAAATATCTCTTCTTACGTTCAACATCACTACCTACAACCAAAACCTGATCTCCTCGTTTAACATTAAGACGACCACCTGATGTTACTTCTGATGCAGTAGGTATGAAAGCATATTTATTTCCATTTGTTTGTGTTATTAATAAGTTTTTCTCGACATTATGAGCATCGATCTCATTTGAAAATGATTGATCATAATCAGTAATAACATCATATATTGGGGAATTCGATTTTCCTGAACTTGTAGTAATATATTTACAATGATCCATATAATAGTATGGTCCTGCAGTATATACTCGTGAGTTTTCTGTGTTAGATGAACATGCGGGTGCACTTGAAATGTAATTGGATGTTATCAATACATAATCATTACTGTTCTTAACACCTACATCCCAAACAACCTCATCATTATTATCCGATCCTAATATGATCTTATCACCCTCTTGTAATTCACCTATTTGACCACTATTGTTAGTCGCAAGTAATGTCTCTTTTAATCCATATGCTAAAGAAGTTGTACTTGCAAACAATAACGCCAGTACCAAAAAAAATCGTTTCTTCATATCAATCATTCCTTTCTGTTCCCAAACATAGACGTTTTATTAAAAACGTCTGTTTTTGCATTCGGAAACATATATTTCAATAACTTTTCCCTATCTCTCTTAATGTCTCGTGCAGTGAAAATTCATTTTTTGAAATGTATTTTTCTGCTATCTGTATATTTGTATTACAATAAAACTTCTCATTAATAAGTAATACATATAAAATACATTTTTTTCATTCCCTGTATTCGCTCCGCCTCATTTGTTTTAGAATTGTACCTTTCCACCTACTAACATCAAAAATAGTTTCTTAGCCACTTGTGTTCTTTCGCTTAAAACATGTTATCAAAAGTTAGTAAAATACACTATTGCGACATAGTGAACCACCGTCATTCAGATAAGTTCGCAAAATATACAAAAAAATAAAATTATTTTTTTATCATTCATTCCTACTCTTGAACACCATAAAAAAATCAGAAAAGAAGAACTGCTTTCTTTTCCTGTTTTTTTTGCAAAACCTTTAACTCATAAATAAAAAATCCTAAACTACAATTAACGATTCAACCACAAAGAATAATATTTGCCGTTATGATCAGCTAATGCCTGTACTAACAAATCGGCAGTTTGTTTTTCACCGTCATTCAACTGATTGCGCTCATATTCACAATGAGCGTATTTCATCAACACGAAATAAGCTTCCTTATCACTGTGAATTAAAACATCTTTAAACGGTACCGGATCTCTGTAAACAATATCCCCGCTGTCCTGAGCGGAAGAATAACCGATTTGATGAAACAAAGCGGCAACACCCATCCCACCGCCGGCAATTGCCACGCATAAAGCAGCGATCATTACCTTAGCACTCATAAATGAGGAAAACGAAAACGACGGTTTATATTTTACATTGATGAACGGTACACTGTGACTGTTTTCAAGTGATTGATAAATAAGCGGCAGTAAAAGTCCGAAAGCCTCTTCGCGAAAATCCAGTTTAATTTGATTTTCCTGCTCGTAAGCCTGTATTTCTTCTTTCAGCTTCTGTTTCGCACTGCTCAGACGGCTTTTCACCGTTCCCTCGGGAACCTGCAAAATATCGGCAATTTCTTTAATTGAACATTGCTCGTAATACATCAACACCAAAACTTCACGATAAATCAACGGAAGCTTTTTCAACAAGTGTTCCAGTACAGCAGTATCACTCATCCGCCTCATATGATCCGACGGTAAAAACTCGCTGCGCTCTTCCTCTTTCGATAATAAATATGCTTTTTGTTCCACATCCATTGTAACTGCTTTTCGTTTTCGGAAAATGCGATTACACTTACTGAGAACAATGCGATTTAACCACAGCTTAAAATATTTAGCGTCTCTTAATTTATTAATAGATTTATGTATTTCAATCATTGTTTCCTGTGCAGCATCTTTTGCGTCTGCTTCATGATGAGTGATCGCTAACGCAATATAAAAAACTTTAGGATACCATTCCTCATAAAATGCCTGAAAGGATTCCTCATCTTTATTTTGAATCTTCGTGATCCAATGCTCTATCTGTTCCTGATTAAAATCCATACTATCACTCCTATTATTCATAATACTAAAAAGTAAATAAAAATTCAACCTTATTTTTAACTTTAAATAATTTAATTGAAAAAAGATTAAAAAAATTCCATTTATTTCCGTAAATAACAAAACAATTCACATAATTTTTATTTATGTAACAGCCTTTAAACAAAAGAAAACCTCTTTTTCAATCAGAAGATTCTGTTTGAAAAAAGAGGTCATTTTCTGTTAGCGAGGCTGCGGAGTCGGTACTGGTGCGCCTAAAGAATTGCGTTCATTGACAATCGCATCCCAAGTTTTACTGCCGATCACACCGTCAATCGTCAGGTCATACAAATACTGGAACATTTGAACAGCGGTGGTAGTACGCGGTCCGAACATGCCGTCTACGGGAATCGGACGAAGACACTGATTCGCAGCGGCAATCTCATTCAGATATTCCTGCATCTTGAACACACCGATACCGGTATCTCCCGATGACAGATAGAAACGATTGCTGGCAACGGGGAAATTCGTAATTACACCGAGTTCACGAAGCTTATTCACAATCGCATCCCATGTGTTATTACCGATAATTCCGTCTACCGGTAAACCGGCAAAGCGCTGAAATTCACTGACTGCCTGCATCGTGCGAGTGCCGTAAACACCGTCCTGAAGGTTTCTTGTTTGAATTAACCCTCGTTCTTGAAATACATTCAAATACGCCTGCATCTTATTGACTGAAATACCAATATCACCTTGTTTTAAAACACTGCTTGTATACATAACCATCCTCCTTTCTCTAACAGTATATGAGAATATAAAAAAACGCTCTGTTTCGTTTGCCCAAACAAAGAAAAAAAGCAATTCTGAGGTTATGCAGAAATTGCTTTTAATAACCATTGATAATATGCAGGTTCATGCAGAAACAGCTGTTGCTTACAGAGTTTGATTTCTTGATGATTCAATAAATCAAAGAACGTACAATGCGCTTTTTCATACGTAAGACAATCGTTGATCTCAGTAATTTTTATTTTACCGATTGTCAACACTTCCTCATTGGGCAGCCAAGTGTGCGGTATTTGTTTGCATAGATATACATCAGCCAATTCGCGATCAACACCACAGGATACTGTGACTTCCTCATAATAAGTGCCGAGATATTGTAAATCAGCTTCCGCTGCCGAAATACCGAGTTCCTCTTCACATTCACGCAAACAGGCAGCTATCGCTGTTTCATCAGGATCAATGTGTCCCGCGCAAGTAATATCAAAACCTAACGGAAATGCCTCTTTATCGGCACAGCGCTGTTGAAAGTACAAGCATTCATCGTCGCTGAACCAAAGATGAACAACACGATGCCGCAATCCCTGCATATGCACTTGCTTACGTTCTTTGGCATATAACAGCCGTCCGTATTCATCATAAACATTAATTAATTCTTTCTCATCATTTATTTTCATTGCTTTTTTACGTTTCTTTATTAAAACCATCGTTTGGTATGATAAACCTGTTCATAGATCAAATCAATATAATGGTTGATTTTTTCTTCAGAAATATCGCTGTGATTCATCATTAAACAAAGCGGCAGCGGCTCTTGTTCGTTATGAAAGGCTCCTTGATAATAAGGCACATCACCGTAATAATAATATCCCATACGCTCATAAAAGGCGATTCTGCGTTTAGTGATTTCGGAACAAGCCGGTTCTACCTCAAAAATCAGCGGTCTTTTATCTAATGCCTCATAAGCCTGAAACAGCTTTTTGCCGATCCCGTTGTTTCGATATGCCTCTTTTACCGCCAAATGCTCACCAAAGCGAATTTCACCTAAATCCCATACAGCTAAAATAGCACACAGTTCATTATTTTCACACCAACCGTAAACCGCATACTGCGAAAGTTGAAACAAATCCTTCTGTGCTTGCTTGTCTCTTCGCTCACTGTAAGGAAATGCCTGTTCCATGATTGCATAAATGCTCTCAAATGATGATCTATCTAATTTAATAAACATAAATTCTCCTAATCAAAGCGCATTCGATACGAACAGCGCTGACACAGCGGATCAATCAGCTTTCCCTGTTGAAAACCGTCAGTGATCTGCTTGGTCTTTTCTTTTTCAAGTATTGAAGCGAACGATTCTGCAAAAACATTACCTAACAAGCAGGCACCCGCTGCGTCCAAGCAGCAAGGTACAACACTGCCGTCACATAATATCGCACATTGTCTCCGCATACCGTAGCAAGTGCCGTTTACAGCTAACGGTGAATGAGACAGCGAGGGCCAAGTGAATTGTTCTTCCATATGTAAAAAGCGTCGCGCTGCCAGTTTTTGCTTACTTTGCATATCGATGCACATATCATAATGATCCGCAATCACCTTCAGCATATGTTTTGTCACTTGATCAAACTCCTTGTGTTTACGATTCCAAAATCGATAGCTGATATATACGCCCTGCTCTGCCAACAAATCCCCGTAATGCAGGCAATCGCTCAGATAATCGGGAAACTGCCCGTTCAAGTCTGCATGCAGCGAGAAGTTCACTTGTCTTACATACTCGGCAATATGCGGATACTGCTTAGGAAGTAATGTCGCATTGGTTGTTAAATTCACATAAAAGCCTTTTTCATGCGCAATTCGCAAAAGCTTCGGAAAACTTGGATGTAACAGCGGTTCACCCAGCACATGCAAATAGATATACTTACAGAACGGCGCAATCTCATCTAAAATATGAGCAAAGCCTTCCGTACTCATAAACTGCTGCGTTCGCTTCGCGCTGCTGCAAAACGGACAATTCAGATTACACGCATTTGTAATCTCAATATAGATCTTTTTAAAGCGCATTCAAAACTATGCTTCCTTTTTCGGCAATAAAAGATTTAATATAATACCGACAAATGCCGATAACGCCGTACCTGATAATGTGGCAGATTGACCGAGCGGCAATACGGCGCCGCCTAAGCCGATGACAAGCATCGCACTGGCGATAATCAGATTGCGCTGTTTACCGAAATCCACCTTATTATCCACAAGCACACGCAGACCGTTTGATGCGATTACACCGTACAACAGAATACTCATACCGCCTAATACGCAAGACGGAATTGTGGAAATCAATGCGGATACCTTACCGATGCAGGAAAGCACAATGGCGATGACCGCTGCCCCTGCCGTTACATATACACTTGAAATCTTAGTCATACCGATCACACCGGTATTTTCACCGTAGGTCGTATTTGCCGGACCGCCGATCAAGGCAGAAACCGCTGTAGCGACACCGTCACCCATCAAAGTTTTATCTAATCCCGGATCCTTTAAAAAGTTACGACCGCAAATTTTGCCCAAAACCGTATGATCACCGATATGCTCGGAAATCGTAACCAGTGCTACCGGCAGAATCGCCCATGTTTCCGGTCCGAAATAAAAATGATATGTAGAGAATTCACCTAACGCAAACGGCAAGATAAATTCCGGCAATGCGAACCATTCTGCGTCCGCAACTGCAGTGAAATCCACTAAGCCAAAGCACAGTGCCGCAATATAACCGATAATAATAGCACATAAGAACGGGATAATCTTCAAAAAGCCCTTTGCTTTTGTAGATATAAATGCCGCGACCATAAAAGTCAGTAAGGCTACCAACATTGGGCGAACATCACCGTCAGCCACAAAACCGGCATTGGTAACCGCATTCGCAGCCAATCCTAAACCGATTACCGCAATCATCGGACCGATGACAATCGGCGGCAACAGCTTATCAATCCAATCCTTACCGATCACCTTAATGAGCAATGCGACAATTACATAGATAATACCGATCAACATTAAACCGGTCTGCGCAGCGGATACATCTCCCGACATTGCAGATACCGCAAGCTGAACAGCAGTGATATAGGCAAAGGAAGAACCGAGATAAACAGGTACCTTTCCTTTGGTAATACCGGTATAGATCAAAGTTCCTATACCGCTCGCAAACAAGGCAACCGATACGGGAAAACCGGTGATCATCGGCACAAGAATCGTTGCGCCGAACATCGCAAATACATGCTGAAATGACAATAGGCACCATTTTAACGGTTCCGGACGTTCATTCACATCAAGAATCATACCGCTTGCCTTTTCAGCTTCAGCCCGTAAAATTATTTCTTCGTTATTCTGTTCCATAATTAGCTCCTTCTAAGAACAGGCAAAAACAGGCCACTCGACCTGTTTTCTTAAGCCTGAACCTGTATTATTTTATCATAAATAAATACATATGAATAGTATGGACGATAAATTAAATATGATCAGCGTTCCTTTGCCACCCATTTACTGATTTCATTTACAAGAATCACACTGAAAGAAAGCGCAAACACAATTAACCATGAAGAAAGCGGCAATGCGACGGTTTTTAACAATACTTGAAAAAGCGGAAGCTGTGATACCATAATTTGTAAGAATACACTGAATACCAGTGTTAAAACCAACCACTTATTTTTTAAGATACCGACTTGAAACAAAGAATGCGTGCGAGAGCGTAAATTTAAGGCATGGAACAGTTGTGAAATCGATAATACCATAAAAGCCATCGTCTGTGCGCATGCGACTGAGGTATTCAAGCCGTAACGGAAGGCAACCAAGGTAATTGTACCGATCAACATGCCGTTTAGAATGGTAAAGATAAAGCCGCCGTGTCCGAATAAGCTTTCCTTAGAATCACGTGGTTTTTCTTCCATGATAAAGCGATCTTTGGGGTCCACACCGAGCGCCAGTGCCGGAAACGCATCAGTCACAAGATTTACCCATAAAATCTGTATGGCACTTAAGGTTGCGGCGACATTCGGCATTAATACAATTGCCAAAAACAATGCCATAATTTCACCGAGATTGCAGCTTAACAAATACAGTACGGCCTTTTGAATATTCGCATAAATATTTCTGCCTTCCTCAACCGCCGTCACAATCGTTGCGAAATTATCATCTGCCAAAATCATATCACTGGCCTGTTTGCACACATCGGTACCGTTTTGTCCCATTGCGATTCCAATATCGGCATTTTTCAAGGAAGGTGCGTCATTGACACCGTCACCGCTCATCGCAACTACCTTGTCATTGCACTTAAAGGCAGATACGATACGTACTTTATGCTCGGGAGTTACACGGGCGAACACACGTGTTGTCTTTACTTTTTCGCATAATTTATCATCACTGGTTTCATCTAATTCTCGCCCTGTCATCACTTGCTCTTCGCTTTTCGCAATATTAAGCTGTCGTGCGATTGCCAAAGCAGTCAACGGATGATCACCGGTAATCATCGCAACTTCAATGCCTGCCTTATGACAAGTCGCGATTGCCTCCTTTGCTTCCTCTCTGGGCGGATCAATCAATCCGACTAAGCCGATAAAGGTCATTTCACTTTCAAGATTACTCGGATGAGGATCATTCAAGCGCCGATAAGCAAGCGCCAATACACGCAAAGCAGAGGAAGACATCTTTTTCGCAGCCTCTTGAATCCGTCCCTTTTCATAAGCATTCAGCTTTACAATCTGCGTTCCCGATTTAATATGAGTACAGCTGTCCAGCACACGTTCCAACGCTCCCTTAGTATAAGCGTAATACGTATTTTGAAATTGATGCACGGTAGTCATCTTTTTCCGATTGCTGTCAAAAGCAAACTCGTTGATACGAATGTAGCTGAGTTCTAAATCATTTTTACTCATACCGTTATTTTGTGCAAAGGATACCAACGCTGTTTCCGTAGGTTCTCCCAACATTTCATCTTTTTGAACTGTCGTATTATTACAAAGCACTGCGGCATGAAGCATTTCCTTATCCGGATGATCAAAGCCTTCCGCCGTCCAACAGGATACCACATTCATTTTATTCTGTGTTAAGGTTCCTGTTTTGTCACTGCAGATCACACTGACAGACCCTAAAGTTTCCACCGCATGAAGCTTCCGCACAATAGCATTGTTTTTAGACATCACCTGTACACCCATCGCCAATACAATCGTAACGACAGCCGGTAAGCCTTCGGGAATTGCCGCAACCGCTAATGAAATAGACAGCAGTAACATATCTAATAAATTTCTTCCCTGAATTAATGATACCGCAAACATCACAATACAAACGCTCAGGCAGATAATTCCCAATACTTTAGATAAATGTGCCAAACGCACCTGTAGCGGTGTCATTTCTTCTTTAGATTCACTCAACATGGCCGCAATCTTACCGACTTGAGAATCCATTCCCGTTCGCACTACAATTCCTCTGGCTTTCCCATATGTAACATAGGTAGACATAAAAACCATATTGCGCTGATCGGCAATCGGCATTTCTTCATGATAAATGCACTCGGCATCCTTTTCTACCGCTTCACTTTCTCCTGTCAAGGTACTTTCCTCTACCTTTAAATTGCGACTTGCCAATAAACGCATATCGGCAGGAATATAGCGTCCGACTTCTAAATCGACAATATCACCGACAACAAGCTGAGATGCCTCTACCTCACGAATATAACCGTTTCGCACCACAAAAGCCTTCGGTGATGCCAGCTTTTCTAATGCATCGATTGCTTTTTCGGCTTTATATTCTTGAATTAAACCGATAATCGCATTCATCACAATAACAAATAAAATAATAAAAGCATCGATAAATTCCTGTAAAAACATCGAAACTGCCGATCCGGCAATCAGAATAATTACCATCGGATCTTTAAATTGTTCCAAAAATAAAACAGGCAGTGATTTCTTTTTTTGTTTTTTCAGTTCATTTGTACCATACATATTCCTTCTTTTACGCACTTCTTCATTGCTTAATCCTTTATTTGGATCACTGCCTAATTCTTTCAACACTTCATAAGTATTTTTACGATAACTCATATCCATATCCTCCTTACATAACACCGTATGTAAGCTTGATTGATCCTATGACGCATTCGACAAAAGCACATAAAAAAGCACATGGACTCATGTGCTAATTGTATTGATTTGTTTTCTTATGAAGATGTAAAATATCATGAAGCAATTCACTTAATTCATTCTCAAACGAATCTTGATTTAATCCGTTATCATAGGAAAGAAACATTTCAAAATAAATACGCTGATACTGCTTCTGACTTGTATTTCCGTAAACAGCACTGCCGCTGTACGGATATAGTACTTCACTCTCTTTCATGTAAAAGGCTGTCGGTGTCAGGATTCCCTGCACTTCTCCCCAATCAATTACCGCAGGACTTTGAATGAGCGAAATATCACGCTTGCGGCACTGTTCTTTAAAAGCAGTTGCCTCTTTATTTGTTTCGCTCGGCATCGATACTAAGATATGAGAGATATGTTCCCGCTCACAGAAAGAAAACATACGATTTCTCATCGTTTCCAAAAACGGTGAAGCTTTTAAATAAGAATCATCGATGTAGATAAATTTCATAATTTAACGTTTAAAGAAACGTGGGATCGATCCGTCTTCTTCATCATTATCGATGACCGGTTCCTGATAACGAGGAGTTTCGCTTTGTTTCACTGCCGCAGGAATCGGCTGTGGTTGAGCAAAGCTTGCAGTTGCGGTCGCTTTCGGAACTGCTTTGATAATGTTTTCCTTTGGCTGATCAAAGCCGGTCGCAATTACGGTTACGATAATAGAATCACCGAGTTTTTCATTGATCGCAACGCCGAAGATCGCATCAATGTCATTTCCGGCTGCTTCTCTTACCAATGCCATCGCATCTTCGGCATCAAACAGCGTGATACTTTCTCCGCCGGTAATATTTACAATTGCATTTCGTGCGCCGGTAATCTGTGCTTCCAAAAGCGGTGACTGAATTGCTTTTTCCGCTGCCGCACGCGCCTTGTCTTCACCCTCTGCCATACCGATACCGATTAAGGCACTGCCCTGATTTTCCATAATCGTCTTCACATCGGCAAAGTCCAAGTTAATCAAAGCCGGTACGGCAATCAAGTCAGTAATTGTTTGAACACCTTGACGCAATACATTATCAGCTGCTTGGAATGCTTCTACCAACGGCTTTCTGCCGATAACTTCAATCAGATTATTATTGGAAACGATAATCATGGAATCCACGTATTCGCGAAGTTCCGCAAGACCGCTGTCCGCAGACAACAGACGTTTTTTTCCTTCAAAGGTAAACGGCTTTGTAACAATCGCTACCGTTAATGCCCCTTCTTCTTTCGCAATTTTCGCAAATAACGGAGCCGCACCGGTTCCGGTACCGCCGCCTAATCCGGCTGTGATAAATACCATATCACTGCCTTTAATCGCTTCTCTGATTTCACTTTCGTTTTCCTGCGCGGCACGACGTCCTACTTCAGGATCGGCACCTGCTCCCAAACCTTTGGTAATTTCTCTGCCTAAAATGATTTTATTTTCAACGGGAGATTGATTCAGTACTTGAAGATCGGTGTTCGCTACATAAAATTCAACACCCTTGACACCTTCGGAAACCATGCGATTTACCGCATTGCAGCCACCGCCGCCGATTCCGAATACTTTAATTTTTGCCACCTGTTCAAATTGTAAATCACTCATATTTACTCTTTCCTCGCTCTCTTATCTATTTGTCGCTTAACAGCATACTCTTAAGTTTTTTGGTAAAGCCGCTTTCATCATCTACGGTTGTTTTATTCGCGCCCTCTACTGATTTTTCTACGTCTCGCTGATCACAGCTTGTGCGCTCATCCTTGCGCACCGCAAGCTGTGACTTCCAGTTATAGAACAGACCTAAGCAAGTAACCAAACCGCAATCTCTTGCCCCGATTGTTTGAGGAACATATACTTGAGACTGCGCATTTAATTCCCTCGCCATTTTTTCAATTTCTTGAATTTCTAAGCCTTCTCCGGTCAGGACATAGCGTACATTACCGCTGTCGATAATCGGCTGACATGTCTCATTAATCAATTTAATCCATTCATTGATCGGATCAATCACGCATTTATAGACATCTCGCTCACTGATCTGACGTGATGTCCCCGCTTCCGACCAAATATATACCGTGGAATCACCGACTTCTTTTTCTTCCAATGCACAAGTATTTTGAATCAAGCGAAATCCTACATCAATCGGAAGATTGTACTTATCCTTTAACGGCGACAACCAATTTCCGTATCCGCTGTCTAATACTTCACAGTTTACAAGTTTACCATGCGTAAATAAAGAAAGTGTTGTATTTTGTCGTTCCAAATCAATTAAAACCACATATTTATCCACAGTCTGTTCAAAGATTGCGGCTTCTTCGGCAATCGCATAGGAATCTAAACAAATGTCAATGATTTCCAATCCCGACTTTTCTGCACAGCGTGCATAAGAATAGACTATTTCTTTATTTGCGAACAACAAGTCAATGTTCATCGTTAATACGTCACATACTTCATTTAAAGGCATCTTTCTTGAAGTAATACCGTTTGTTATGTATTTAATACAGCCGATATTTACAAGTTCTAAATCTTGATCCGGCTTATATGAGATCGCTTCATTGATACCGCCTTGAATATGTGATAAGCGAACACGTTTACTGCCGTCTTCAACAAAAACATTTACTTTTTTATTAAAACGGGTAACATCGATCGACGGGATTGCCAACAATACTCTCTCAATTCGATAACCCAATACAGTGGAGGCATTTTGTACCGCCTTCATCACCGCATTTACAATATTTTGTTCATCAACAACTACCTTGTTGATAATACCGGTTGTCTTTACTCGCTCGACACGCAGGATATTGAATCTTGTCTCATGAAATTCACCGACAACAAGTCGTACTTCATGATCCGCAATTTCCAGTGCTGCGAATATTTGTTTGCGCTTCATAAGGTTTAACCCCCCTTACATCACTTTTATCTATATAATAATACCATAATTTAAAGACTTTAAAAACACCTAAATAAAAAAAGAAAGCTTTTTTTCACTTTTTCTTTAGTCAACAGGCTTTATATACCCTGTTTCATCTAAAAAAGGGTAATCATTTTTGTGATTACCCGTTAAGTTCATCCTCATTTTCATCAAACAGATGCTGTTCATCATCATAAGGCTTCATATGAAGCGTATGCTCTGTATTCATAGGTTCATATTTCCATGAATCAAAAGGTTCAATTTCTTCATCAAGTTTTTCCTCATGCTTTGTTTCACGTGCTTTCTTTGGCTTCTTTGAAATCGGCTCAATGACAGCCTTACGCTTTTTCTTTTTCAGTATCAAAACCAACAATAATAAAACGAGTGTCAGCACATTTGTTCCTGCCAGAACGATCAAAACAATCATTCTTAGCTTCATATCTTCATTTAACTGATCGTAATCCGTTTGCTTTACCGCAGCCTGATCACTGTAAAGCTGTAATGTATTTTCGCTTTTCTCATAAAGATAATAATGCATTTTTCCTTTATCGTCCATCAAATACAACAGCACGTAGTTTTCAAACGCTTTATCTTGAAATTTCCATCCGCTGAACTTCAGTGAATCTACTTCAACTTCACCGAAAAGCATACCTGCGCGTGTCTGTAATTCCTTAGGAATATCGATGATCGCAACTTGGCGCCCTAATAACGCAATCGGTTTATACAGCGATGTAATCATTTTACTGCTTTCGTCATATAGATAAAAATTCTTTTCATTCTTATCATCAATCATGTAAATAATAGTAAGATTTGATAGATTACTGTGCCATGCTTCTACATTTTTACCTTCAAGTGAAACCATTGTCTTTTCAAAAGTATCAGGTATTTGTACATCACCGGTATTTTTCACAACACCCAGCTTTTTGCCGTTATACTGAATAAATACATCCGGTGATTCATCAACCATTGCCTTTATCATATATTTCTTTACGGTTCCGTCTTCAGCCGTTACACTGATCGTTATTTCGTTGTTTCCCGGTTTCAAAGAGATTTCTCCGGTACCGCTGACAGTTGCCGTTTCATCCTGCGCAACTGCCTGTACGGTTAGCGAAGTAACATCTTTCTCCAAAACAACCGTATAATTTGTTTTATCGGATGAAAATTCAGGAGACAGGGTCCCTTTAGATATGCTTAATGATTTTAAATCGGCATTGCTTGATTTTGGTTCCTCTGGTGTCTCTTGATTGATATCCGGTGTTTCATAAGTCGGTGTATTATAGGAAGGAGTATTATCGCCACTGCCTGATTGATTACCGTTTCCCGTGTTTCCGCCGCTGTTATCAGGCGGACTTACCGGTGCTACAACATTCACGGTGGTGCTTCCCAATGTAACACCGCTTGCATCTTTCATTTCAGCAACATCAGTCGCATCTCCTGTCATAAAGGTTACTGCAGCAGTACCGACACCGCCTGCTTTGGCTGTGGCAGTCAATGTTTTGCCGCGATCACACCAGTTATCATTACTGATCAGCGATGCATTAGATGCAGAAACATTAACGCTTCCTTCAATATTACCGCACGCCGCTGTCGCAGTAAATGTATCACCGGGCGCGACACTGACTGCTTTAGTCGTTAAAGCTGTAAACAAGAACAATCCCATTGAAACAATACATAATTGGTTCAATCGCTTTTTCATTCCGTTAAATTCCTTTCTAGTTTAGTAATTGAATCCCTAAAATATGATTTTTAATCATTACATAATCCATCGAAGATATTTTTCCATCCTTATTCACATCAGCCGCCTCAGCACCGGCTCCCTTTAAGGTACTGATTTTCAAAATATGATTTTTTATCATTACATAATCCATAGAACTGATTTTATTATCACCGTTCACATCTCCCGGCTTATAAGTTTCCTCGGGCTGTTCAGGTTTTGGCGCAGTACCGCCGTTATTGTTGCTGTTATTATTTCCGTTATTATAGGAAAGCAACTTCACATATTCACCGGACACATATCCGTACATTTTGTTAAAATCATAAACATAAGTTCCCTGCGTACTGCTTGTGCGATCGCTATTTAAAGTCGGATCGCTTTGAATTTTGTACCAAACATTATTATTGTTAATACTCTGTCCGGTTACCTTTTCTTTAATCAATACCGGGTAGTTTCCGATATTTTTCGTATTATACAAAGCAACAGAAGAGCTGTTAGCATCTTTTCTGATCTGTAGATTAGTCATTTTTTCAACGATACCGAATTGATATTTACCGTAATCCTTTTTGTTATTCTTTTGGGATACGATATTCGCTACCGCCGCTGCTTTTTCACCCCAATAAGGATCAGAAGCATATTTGACATTCATACCGCTTCCCTTATCACCTAAATGTCCGCCGTAATAACGACCTGAATAATCCTTAGGATCCAAATATCCGTCTGAGATAAAATCTCTGGCATGATGCTCCACACTGTCCGCCGGCGTCTTGTATTTATTGGCATTACCGCCCGGATTAAAATCAGTGGCATTATGACCGAAGATATTATTTTTTTCACTGGCAATTTTGCTGGTTCCCCACGCAGATTCATTTGCCGCAACTCCATACATCAACAGCGCATTCGCCCCGTATTTATTTTGATTGCTGATAAATGCCGAACCGAGATTAAGCATCTTGCTGTCAAAATCAACCATTCCTTTGGTATAGTTATCTAACTGTTGTGCCGTAAAATCTGTTTTACTGCGGTGTGATAAAAATTGAAAATAATTATAATACGGATCATCGGGATTAATAGAATGCTCATACGTATTCTTTTTATAATCGTCAATCATCTTTTCATAAGAAGTATAAAAATAATGTCCGTCATAGCTGAAATATACGACATTGGATTTCATATAGTCCGGTTTTAAACCAACATTAATCGCACTGGAATAATACGGTGAAGTCAAATCCACATGGATATAATGACGAATAATTCCGTTTTCCACGCGATAAAATCCTACATATACATCATCGTCATAATTTCGCACGATGACCTCACTGGCTTTCACACAACCTTCTACACCTGCCATACGGAATTTTATCTTGCTTTTATCTGTGGAACAATATCCTAAAAAAGCCGCATCGGCACCGGTTGAACCGTTGATATAACCGGTATAGCCGGTTAAAGTTTCCGTATATGTCGTATTTTGATTTGATGGCTTTGTATGGAAATCAACAACGCCGTATTTAATTTTAGAATAATCTGTTTTCGCAACCACTTTGGTTCCGCCTACTGTTCTCAGCATTCTGCGGCGGTTTACACTGGCGGCTGCTTCTTCATAATTATCGAAAGAAGCAATTGTTGTTTCCTCATTACCAAAAGTCAGGACAACATCAAAAGAGTCTGCGCTCTCCATCTTTTCCTGCTCTATTTCCTGCGGATTCACCTCAGGTACTTTAATAATTGTTATATTTCCGTCCGCATCCATTGCCGGATATTCATAATATTCCCCGTCACTGTTCAGTAAATCGTTCTCTGTATTTGATTGAAATTCATCCTGTTCACTTGCATTCACCGCAACCGAAACATTCATACCTAAACAGGAGATAAGGAATAACATTAATATTTTTTGCATTTTCATGACAATCCCTCTTATCTTTATTTCTTTTCAGATACGGTATCATTATAACCCACATTTTCAAAAAAAGCAATTTTTAAAATGCATTCCCAGTATTTACATTCTGCTTTTGTGACGTAGGATGATACTGATCTTAATTCACACTTGAATTTCAATAAAAAAAATCACTGCTTCGCTTCGTTTAAACACATGATTACTACCATTCAACACACTATGATCCTATGCATTTAATAAAGCTGCATATTAGATAATCACACATCATTGATAAATAAAAAGGATTAAAAACCATATACGAGCGTACTTATTCACAGCTTGATGCATCTTTTCAAAGGTTTTAAAACTTTTTTCTTGTAATTTCTTAAAAGAAATGCTATCATGTATAGGCAAATGTGCTTTTTAAGATTATAAAGGAGGTATATGATATGTCTAAAGTCTGTGCAATTACAGGTAAGGGACCTTTATCCGGTAACAGACGTTCTCACTCTATGCGTGCGAATCGCCGTAAATGGAATGTCAATTTACAAAAGGTGAAAGTTGTCGTTGACGGCAAGCCTCAAACGCTGCGTATCAGTGCTCGTGCTTTAAAAACACTGAAAGCAAAAAATGCAATTTAATGCGAAGTGAAACAGGGATCCCCTGTTTTTTTCTTTGCTTAATTAATTTTTGATCATTATTTAAACAGAGTAACAGCAAAATGACAGCTTATTCTATCAGTTTTAGCCTGCTTCTGATAAAAAAAGGATTCCTGTGAAATCCTTCTTGTATATGCAGATTGTTAAAAAGCGGATTCCCCGTCCTCACATTGAAATACGATTACACTTCCTTCGTGAATGGTTATTTTCGCAAAATCATCGATGATTTCATTAGATATAGGATAAATATCATGAGGTGTTATCATGCGCCGGTCTAGCGGGTATGCTACTCCCGATTCACTGATTACGGTTTTTTCTAAAGCGAGAAATGACAAATAAGAAAAACGATGCGGCAGTTGATAACTGCCTTTTTGTAATTTCATGATCAGATGATGTTCATCCATGAGAATTAACGGCAGATCACGATGCATTAACAAATAAAGATTGGCAGTTGTATGATCGATCCGCCCGCCTAACGCTCCGTATAAAATGATTTCATCATATCCATGCTCCAACGCATAATAAATCCCCTTTTCACTGTCTGTTTCATTTTTATGTGTCGGAAGTTCCATAAGCGGACAATGTGCCGCAATCTCTGCTTTTTCCTCAGCACTTACCGAATCAAAATCACCGATCGCACATTGAAGCGGCAGCTGTTGCCGAACGGCAATCAGCGCTCCGCGATCAATTCCCACATAATCACAATCGGGAATCTTTTCAATCTTTTTACTCATTGCCGCTATGAGCATAATTCGCTTTGTCATAACAAAGAATCGATTGCCTTTACGATATTATTGCGAAACACATAGCTTCCTGCCACTAAAGTATCACAACCGGCTGCGATTGCTTGTTTGCCGGTCTTTTCATTGATGCCGCCGTCTATTTGAATGCGTGTTGTCAGCTGTCGTTGCTCTATCTCATGACGCAGCATCTTGACTTTATCCAGCATATCCGCCATGAACGCCTGTCCCCCAAACCCCGGTTCTACGCTCATAATCAAAACCAAATCCATTTGATCCAAATGCGGCAACAGCTCATTGATTGAAGTTTTAGGCTTCACACTGACTCCTACCTTAACCTGTTGGCTTCGGATCTCTTGGCATAAAGCTAAACACGCTTCTATATTCTCACAGGTTTCTAAATGGAAAGTGATTAAATCAGCACCTGCATCGATAAACCATTTGGATACGGTTAATGGATCGGATACCATTAAATGCACATCCATAAACAGCCCGCTTGCTTTTTTAAACCCTTTTAATAAATCCGGACCGAATGTCAGATTCGGCACAAAATGACCGTCCATCACATCAAAATGAAGCCACTTTGCTTTACTTTTTCGCAGTTCTTCAATCTGCCCGTTCATATCGGAATAATCTAATGATAATACCGATGGAGATATGATCAATTCCTGCATAATTTCCTCCTTAAACTTATTATACTTTTATCTTCGCCGCTTTGTCTGCTGGATCATGGCAACCACTTCCTGATAATGTTGATAACGCTCAGCTGCTATTTCTCCTTGTTCTACTGCATTGCGGACTGCACAATCAGGTTCATTGATATGAACACAGTCACGAAACCGACAATCGTTCACATACGGTTTAAAATCCGGAATTGCTTCTGCCAGCTGCATCACTTCCATATAGGAAAAATCCATCGCCGAAAAACCGGGTGTATCGGCGACCCATCCGCCGGCAATTTCATGAAGCTCACAATGCCTTGTAGTATGCTTGCCTCTGCCGAGTGCCTTGGAGATCTCCTGCGTTTGCAGTCGAAAGCTTGGATCAATACGATTTAACAAGGAACTTTTGCCGGCTCCGCTCTGCCCTGTTAAAACCGTAATCTTATTCTTAAAGCAAGTGATTAATCCCTCGCTCGCACTTTCTCGATTGCCGGTATACACTTGATAACCGCTGTTACGATATTGTTCGATTGCCTCATAGATCGGATCATCATCGTCAATCAAATCGGTTTTGGTTACACATAAAATCGGGAGTATATTATGATAAACAATCTGAAACAGCAAGCGATCAATCAACGTTGTTGAAAAATTCGGATCCTTGCATGACATAACGATCACAGCCTGATCGACATTTGCCACCGGCGGGCGTATCAGTTCATTATTTCGCGGCAATATTTTTTGAATGCCGCTTTGTTTTCCGAAATGCTCAATCTCAACCAGATCACCGACAATCGGTGATTTCCCTTTACGCAGTTTTCCCATTGCGACACAGGAATATTTGGTATCGCCGCTCAGCACCAAATACTGATTCGAGACGATTTTTATAATTCGTCCTTTTTCCATATCAATAGTAATATAACGTGATCCAATTACTGGAGCCGTCTTGCTTATATTCGGTTCCCTTTGGAGGATCCACTTCCACAACAACACCGGTTTCGAGCGCTTTTATTTCTTCCTCGCTCATTCCCACTGTCGGGCGTTGATACAACACCACATAGACTCCGTACGATTCCAATTTTGCTTTCGCCGCTTCAATTTCTTCACCGATCAGATCAGGAATCGTTAAACTCGGTGCTTTAGCAACCTTAAAGAAAATTGTTACCTCTTTTTCGGGAGACAGCTTATCTCCGATTTTCGGACCGCTCTGTTCCAGTATCTCATCCGGTTGATTTTCGGCAGTCGCAACGGTTTCTTTCGATATAACCGCAAGCGGCAAGGCTTTTTTCAATTCTGCTTCTGCCTCCGCAAGTGATTTTCCTTTAAAATCAGGCAAAACATAAAAGTTTCCTTTTGAGATCATCACTTGAATACCGTCACGTCTTCTGACTTCACTGCCTTCTTTCGGATCACTGTCAAATACATGACCTGTTTCCGTGGCTTCGCTTAATTCTTCACTGAAGATTATATCACTCTCTTGAAAACCGGCTTCCGTCAGTTTCAACAATGCCTCTTCCTTTGTTAAATCGGTAATGGAAGGCACCGGAATCAGCGGATCATATGAAAAGAAATTAAATACACCGCTGAAATACAAAATAATCGACGCAAGGATTGCGGTAATCAAAATCCCGAGAGTAATCCATAACCCCTTTTTTGAGCCTTTTTTCTTTGTATCAACAATTTCTTCGACTACTTCAGCCTTTTTCTTGCCGCTTTCGGCAGGATAATCCCCCTGCTCTCGCACAACAACGGTCGGCTGTGCTTCCGTTTCGCTGAATACAAGCTTTTCGGTATTCGCATATTCCGGCATAAGACACAGCTTTAAATCATTCAGCATCTCTTGTGCCGTCTGATACCGCAGCTTGCGATTTTTCACTGTTGCCTTTATGATAATATTTTCAATCGTCTGCGGCAGCGTCGGATTGAAATCACGAATTCCGGGAACATCTTCCCGCAGATGCTTCATCGCTATTTGGACCGGATTTTCACCCTTAAACGGTACACTTCCGCTTAACAATTCATAAAATACAATTCCCAATGCATAAATATCTATTTGATTACTTGCCGGTTCTCCTCTGGTCGTTTCCGGTGCAAGATAATGCGCACTGCCTAAAACTGCGTCATTTTGCGTCAGTTGTACGGCATCATGTGCCAATGCGATACCGAAATCAGTAATTTTTACCGTTCCGTCATCTTTAACCAAAACATTCTGCGGCTTAATATCACGATGGATAATATGATTCTCATGTGCATGCTGGACTGCTGAGGTCAGCTGCATCATAATATCAACCGCTTCTCGTTTATCTAAAGCTCCGCGTTGTGAAATCAACTGTTTTAAGGTTCTTCCTCGTACGTATTCCATTACGATATAATGTCTGCCTTCGCTCTCTCCCACATCATACACATCTACAACATTGGGGTGATTCAGTTTACTGGCGGCATTTGCTTCACGTTGAAAGCGCAGCAAAGTAACCGGATCGCTTGACAGCTCACCGCGCAGAATCTTAATCGCAACCTCACGGTTTAATATCGTATCAACTGCTAAATAAACATCAGCCATACCGCCTTCACCGAGTGAAGTTACAATCATATAGCGGTCCGAAATCATTTTATTCATAGAAATCACCGCCCTCATGAACTAAGACAATCACGCTGACATTATCATAACCGCCGGCACTTTTGGAAGCATTGATCAGCTCATGTACGATATGTCGCACATCATTTTCCTTTTCGATAATATGCAGTATTTCTTCTTCTCTTACATAGCCGTGCAGACCATCACTGCAAATCAATAAACAGCGGTAGCCTTCTTTGATCTTATTAATATCAATTTTCACATGATCCCAAATCCCCAAAGCATTCGTCAGCATATTACGGTTTGGATGATGTTTGGCTTCTTCCTCGGTAATTTCTCCCGCCTTTAACAGATCACGCACAAAGGAGTGATCCTCTGTTAAACAAATCATTTCGTGAGCGTAAACACCGTAAATGCGGGAATCGCCGACATTAAATATATAAGTTTGTTGATTGGCATAAATCACACCGACACAGGTAGTACCCATGCCCTTTTGTTCAGATGATTTTGCCGACTGCATAAAGATTAGATCATTGGCTTCCTGAATAATTGTCTTCAGCCAATGCTTAACATCGAGATCATCATGAAAGCTCTGTTTGCGAATAAAGCGCTCTTTCATATGAGCAACTGCCATATGAGAAGCTACATCTCCTGCCAAACCGCCGCCGATGCCGTCACATACCACTGCCAACAGATCCTTTGCATCATTCTCCACAATCACATAGCTGTCTTGATTTTGTTTTCGATGCAATCCTATATCACTTGCGCCGAATGCTTTTATCATCGTTGTACCTCCTTTTTCAGATGCTTAATGCGCAATTGACCGCATGCCGCATCAATATCACCGCCGTGTTCCTTACGAATCGTACAGCGAACATTTTGTTTCATCAACATATCATAAAAAACCATCGCATGTTCATGATCAACGCCCTGAAAGCCTTTTTCATCTACCGCATTATAAGGAATTAAATTTACATAGGCATTTAATCCTTTTACCAGTGTAGCCAGCTGCTTTGCACATGCTTTGGTATCGTTTACTCCTTTTAATAATATATATTCAAATGTTAAGCGCCGATTGTTTTCATCGCAATATGCATGAATTGCCTGAAATAATTCACTCAGCGGATACGCATGATTAATCGGCATCAGTTGATTGCGCAGTTCGTCATTCGGTGCATGAAGCGATATTGCTAAATTATATTGTACATGCTCCTTCGCAAACGCATAGATCTTCGGCACAACTCCGCATGTAGAAATCGTTATATGCCTTGCGCCGATCCCCAAACCGCGATCATGATTGACCGTCGAAAGTGCATTCATCATATGTTCATAGTTATCAAAAGGCTCTCCGGTTCCCATAACAACAATATGAGAAAGCCGTTCATCCTTTTCATCCAAATATTTCTGTACATACATAATCTGTGCAACGATTTCTCCGCTCATCAAATCACGCTGTTTCTTCGTTAAGCCGCTGGCACAAAATGCACATCCCATATTACATCCGACCTGTGTTGTCACACAAACGCTGTTGCCGTAATCGAAACGCATCAATACGCTTTCAATCAAAGCACCGTCACTCAGGGCGAAAAGAAACTTTGTCGTACCGTCATGAGCAATTTGCATATCACGTAAAGAGAGCGGAGAGATGATGAATTTCCGCGCCAACTCTTCTCTTGTTTCTTTAGACAGATCACTCATCTCATCAATGCTCGTTACCCGTTTGCGATACAGCCATTGAAAGATCTGATGTCCGCGGAATTTTTTCCAACCTTTTGATAAAGCAAATTCCTGTATTTGTTCATAATTAAAATCGTACAAGCTTCTCATCTTATCACCGCATATTATTTTACCATAAACCGTTAGTCAAAACAAAGAAATCGCAAGGAATTCCTAAGAAATAAATCAAATATCGGCATAAGTGTGAAAAAGGCATTTTATTCAACGTCCCTTTTTAAATAAACATGTGAAAAAAGCACTAAAATCATGATCACTGTTCAAATACTTAACAGGAAGTTTAGGGGACAATTGATGATTCACAACGATATTTTGAAAAAAAGAAAAAAAGTTATTGACAGATAAAAACTTAGATGGTATTATATTAAAGCGCTAAGATAAGAGGCAGAAAAAAGCCTTGAAAAACAGCGTTTCCAATCAGTTGGAGGTTTAGCTCAGTTGGGAGAGCGTCTGCCTTACAAGCAGAGGGTCGGGGGTTCGAGTCCCTCAACCTCCACCATTTTTTATGCCGACTTAGCTCAATTGGTAGAGCAACTGACTTGTAATCAGTAGGTTGTGGGTTCAATTCCTATAGTCGGCACCATTATTTTATTGATAGAATATGTGGAGAGGTAGCGAAGTGGCTAAACGCGGGTGACTGTAACTCATCTCCTTAGGGTTCGGCAGTTCGAATCTGCCCCTCTCCACCATCTTATCATTTGTGAAATTGGGGTATAGCCAAGTGGTAAGGCACCAGACTTTGACTCTGGCATCTCACTGGTTCGAATCCAGTTACCCCAGCCAATTTTTAAAACCAACTGACCCGTTAGCTCAGTTGGTAGAGCATTTGACTTTTAATCAAAGGGTCTGGCGTTCGAATCGCCAACGGGTCACCATATGCGAGTGTAGTTCAATGGTAGAACTTCAGCCTTCCAAGCTGACTACGTGAGTT
>CANOSP010000025.1 GCA_947569705.1 uncultured Erysipelotrichaceae bacterium | reverse complement strand
CTGGTGCTAATGTTTAACTTTTTTTGAGACATTTTCATTTTTGCTTGACATCATTTTTATTGTTTTCAAGCATAAGTGAAATTCATCAGTTTTATATAAGTAATGAGATATAAGCAGAGACAAGCTGTTCTCCGATAAAAATTGCGATCATCAATGATGTGCATAAAAACGGCGCAAACGCAATATGCGCTTTCAAGCCGATTTTTTTAATATAGATCAGCCATATCGCATATAAACCGCCCCCGCAAACTGCCATAAGCATTGCCAATATTGCACAATCTGCGCCCAGATAAAAACCGCATACCGCCATCAGCTTAATATCTCCTCCGCCAAAGCTGTCTTTTTGCATCATATTTATCAGTATCATAAAGCCGGATATCGAAAACATTCCGTAAAAACGCTGTGTCCAAGAACAAGCCAACGGCGCAAACAGAAATCCGATTCCAAGTATGCACAAAAATATTAAGCAGTGATTCGGAATTAACATGGTATGCATATCGATATATGAAATCGCGCAAAGACATGCACAAAAGCTGCATATTACAATTGACTGCCATAATTGCGAATAATAAAAATTACTGATGCAAGATATTAGAGCGATACTTGTCATCATTAAAAGACAAGAAGAAGTAATCTTTTTCTCATAAGCATGTTGAAATTCATGAACAATGGCTTTAACAGAAAGTGCTTGTTTCTTTCGCAGGCACTCACAAGATAAAAAACTGATTGCATAAATAAAATAACCAATTACAAACCCTAACAAAAAACGAAGTATAAACAACCTATTCGCTCCTCTCCCGGTACTTCGCATGAAATCCTTTTCTTCTATTAATTAATTTAATACTTATTTTATTCTCAGCGCTGACTCAATGATTAACGTTCAATCCTTTATATTCGTTACTTAAACATCCGATGATTAAAACTGTAACTGATAAAAATAATACATACAGATGCCTGAAGCCACAGCGACATTTAATGATTCAAATGCCGCCATTTCAATTTTAACGCAATGATCCGCAAGTGCCATGTTCCCTGCTTTAATGCCTGATCCCTCATTACCGAAAATCAGCGCATGACGATGTACTTCACGGATACTTTGAAGCGGAACACTTTGTTTCAAAGCCGTTGCGTACAGCGTAATTCCCGCTTGCTTTAACTGCGGCAGCTGTTTGGTCAGATCACATCGTAAGATCGGAAGATGAAACAGCGCGCCCTGAGTGGCACGAATGACCTTTTCATTATAAATATCAACACAATCCGTTGATAAAATAATAGCCTGATAATGAAAGGCGATCGCATTGCGTATGATCGTTCCCATATTGCCGGGATCCTGCACTCCGTCTAATACGATAATACGCTCCCATTTTGCAAATGTGTGCTGCGGCATATGACAAACACCGATAACATTTTCCGATGAGGAAAGCGATGTCAGCTTACGCAATATTTCCTTTGTGACCTCATAAGTTGTCACTCCCTCAATGATCGGATCAATCCCTTTGCACACAAGCAATTCGCTTAAGCAACCGGCTTTTTGTGCCTCTTGAATCAAATGCTCACCTGCCACAAGAAACATCTGCGTTTGATCACGATATTTTTTTTCTTTCAGTTTCGCCCATGCCTTTACTTTCGGATTATGAATGGATGTAATTTCCATATAAAGTCTCCTTTTTCTTGCTTACGGTAATGATTTTCAATCAATTCCTATACAAAAGACAGGATTGGCTCCTGTCTGTACATATTTTATGCTTCAGCCGCCGGCTTGTCGGTATCAGTCGGCTTCGGATGCAGCTGATCCATCAATTTTGCCGCAACCTCTTCCAAAACTTCCTTGTGTTCCTTCAAATAAAGCTTAGCGCTTTCCTTACCCTGTCCGATTTTACTTCCGTCATAAGAGAACCATGCACCGCTCTTTTGAATGATTTCATGATCCACACATAAATCTAAGACTTCGGCGATATAAGAAATACCCTCACCGTACATAATTTCAATCTGCGCTGTTTTAAACGGCGGCGCCACTTTATTTTTAACAATCTTTACATTGACCTTATTACCGATGATGTCGGTACCGTTTTTAATTGCTTCGCTGCGGCGAATTTCCACACGAACCGAAGAATAAAACTTTAAGGCACGACCGCCCGGTGTCGTTTCCGGATTACCGAACATTACGCCGACTTTTTCACGCAGCTGGTTAATAAAAATTGCCGTACATTCACTGCGATTCATCACACCGCTTAGCTTACGCATCGCTTTTGACATAAGACGTGCCTGTAAACCGACCTGCGCATCTCCCATTTCACCGTCTAACTCCGCCTGCGGTACAAGTGCTGCGACCGAATCGACAACTACCAAATCAATCGCACCGCTTTTGATCAGCATCTCTGTGATTTCAAGTGCCTGTTCTCCGCTGTCGGGCTGTGACAAAATCAATTCATTGGTATCTACACCTAAATTTTTTGCATAGACCGGATCAATGGCATTTTCAGCGTCGATAAACGCTGCTCGTCCGCCCTTCTTTTGAACCTCTGCGATCGCATGAAGTGCCAGCGTTGTTTTACCGCTGGATTCCGGGCCGTATATTTCAATAATACGTCCCTTAGGAAAACCGCCGATTCCTAATGCTTCATCAATTTTAATCGATCCCGAAGAAATCGCATCCACATCAACCGCACCGCGATCTCCTAATTTCATTACGGCACCCTTGCCGTATTGCTTTTCTATTTCCTTTAATGCTTTACTGAGCGCCTCGTCTCTGCTGTCCGCAGCCGTATCCTTTGCGCTCTTTTTCGTTTTTTTATCTTCCACGTAACGATCTCCTTATCTGCTTTTTATAAATTCAATTAATTCCTGTACCATACAATCAATCACTTGTTCTCTGATTTCATTTCGACTGCCGTTTAACTGAAAATGATACGGCAGAACCTCATCTTGAAAAGCAATTGCACAATATACACTGCCGACCGGCTGTCCGTCCATCGCAGTCGGTCCCGCATTCCCGGTAAACGATACGCACAGATCACATTCCAACAGTTTCTTTGCCTGTGATGCCATTGCCGCTGCACACGGTTCACTGACAACCCCGTATTGTTCAATCAAGCTTCGTTTTACACCGACTAAATCAGCCTTTACATCGCTTTGATAAGTGACAATACCGCCCTTCAGTACCGATGATACACCGTTTATTTCTGCGAAACGTGCCGTAAACAAGCCGGCAGTCAAGCTTTCACAGCTGCCGATTGTCCAACCTTTGTTTTTTAACAGCAAGTACAGTTCATTCATATTACATCGTTTCCATAATTACATCTTTCAGCTGCATGAAATAAGCAATGCCGCTGATTACCGATACACACATTGAAAACCACAACAGTAATTCACCCATCGGAAAGCGCAGCAGTTCAAACGGTAAATTATTCAACAGTAATACAATAATCGTAATCATCTGTGCCACTGTTTTTACCTTCCCCATAAATCCGGCTGCCACAACGATTCCTTTACTGCTTGCCGTCATACGTAAACCATCCACAACCGTATCACGCCAAATCATAATCAACACCGGTACTATCGGCGCTGTTCCGTTTGCCGCAAACAACAAAAACATGGTGTTTACCAAAAGCTTATCTGCGATCGGATCAATAAATTTACCGAAAGAAGTAACCAACTGATGCTTACGTGCGATATAGCCGTCCAAAAAGTCGGTAATTGACGCTGCCGCAAATAAAACCAACACAATCACATTGGTGATTTTCAATGATACAAAATCAAAATCAAGCTCCATAACCTCAATGCCGAACTGTGCATACGGAAATAAATAAATACAAGCAATCAGCGGTACAATACATATTCTAACCAATGACAATCGATTTGGCAGATTCATTTTATTCACCCTTCACATTAAACTCAATTAACGCTGTTCCTTGTTTTGAGGAAAGCGATGCCGGTATTTCCACCGGTTTTCCGTTTACCTTGATGCTGTTGTTCAGCATAAACCCGAATGCCAATAAAATCTTTTTATCGGCTTCAGCCTTTTCACGAATATGCAGAACCGTTTTTCGTGATTGAACACCTCGTGAAGGCGGATTGTTCAATTCCTTATCATTTACCAATACACGAAAACTGGAATCGGAAGCAAAGGTTACCTCAATATCGATTTCCTCACCTGCTTCGGCATTTTCAATCTGATAAATGGCTTTCCCATCTTCTTCTTTTGCTTTGGAAATACTCATTTCTTTCTTTTCAATCGGCTCTTCCGCAGTCGGCGGATCGACAGGAACACTCGCATCCTTGGTCGCAACCGCAACCGGCGGTTTTGTATTCACATCTTCATCAGGAGTTTGATTCCCTTGAAACCACATCACAAACGCAAAAATCAAACCGATTACGATCACTACGATAATTGCTAAAAAAGAAACTAATGATACATCAATTTTTCGATGCTTCTTCATCTTCTTTTTCTTCAGCTTTTGCTTCTTCGGTTTCTTTATTTCTTCTGTCTCTGTCTTGCGCATTTTTTCATTGGTTTTGGCAATACCTCTTTCAATTTGCGCATGCTCCTTCAAAGCTTCTTTCGTAAAAGAAGTCGTATAATCCTCAATAGAGTCTTGTAATTCCACTTTAATTTCATCAAAATCCAAATCAAGTGCATTACAATATGCCTTTAAGAAAAAACGCAGATAAGAAAGATCATCTCTGAAATAAGAAATATCTCCTTCTTCGATCGCTTTTAAGTGTTTTATTGTCAAACGAGTTTTTTCACTGACAGCCTCAATGGTCAACCCTTTTTCCAAACGCTTTTGTTTCAGCAGGCTTCCAATTTTATCCATATTGCACCTCGCTATCTTACCTTATATATAATCTATATTATTATACCAAGCATTTCCAGTGATGTAAACCTTAAAAGTGCTTTTTCACCCGTTATTTCACAGGGATATGGATATTTATCATCCTCTGAAAATGACTTGCCTTCAACGCATGATTTGCTTATGATTTTTTCATGATAATAACAATCATTTGATAATAAATAAATATATATCATAAATATTTCATAAGCGAATCTCAGATCATTTTCATATCGATTTTGTCATATTGATTGATTTCGTTTCAACACTATTATGCTTAACTGTTTTTTATATAAATTATTTCAGGCTGTTATATAAACAGTGCGATTATAAAAAGCATCACAATTATGCGGTTGCACATGATAAACTTGCAATTTCATCTGAATAAGCATACAATTATGCTAATATAATTATCGGGAGTGATTTTATGATGAATAAAAACAAGGACGATTTCATTAAAATACGTCCGTGGATATTGCTTGTGACTTATACGATTCTGTTTGCGGCATTTGTATTTCGCTTTGATGTTGTAACATCGGTATTTTCAAGCTTTATCGGTATGTTTCAGTCTATTTTATATGCGATCGGCTTCGCCTTTGTAATCAATGTTGTAATGGTAAGAGTAGAGAAGCTGCTGAAGCATGTGATCAAAGAGGGTTCCTTCCTGCATCGTTTCAAACGCGGCATTGCGATTACCTTGTCCTTGATTATTGTATTCGGTATTCTGATTTTGATGTTTTCAATCATCGTACCGCGTATTTTAGAGAGCTTTGTTCAGCTGTTAAACAATCTTTCGGGATTATTATTCGGAATAGTTAAGAACATCGATGAACTGCTTACCACATTAAATATTGATTATCAACTGACCGATATTAGTCAAATTCGTGAACTGTTAAATATGGGAAGTATGGATTGGGCTAAAATCTCTTCACAGGTACTCGGCTTCTTGTCCAACAGTGCCGGCGGTATTTGGGACAATGCGATGTCCTTTACCGCTCGCTTTGCGATTATTTTTACCGGCTTTATGTTTTCCTTGTACTTATTATCCGGCAAAGAAAGCTTTATTCGTCAAACACGCAAAGTTGTTGTGGCAGCCTGCGGCGCAAATCGTTCTAAAACAATCTTTTATTGGGGAACACGTGCCAATCAGATTTTTACCGGCTTCATTACCGGACAGCTTGTCGAAGCAGGTATTTTATGGATTCTTTATTTCTTTACGATGAAGCTGTTTCACTTCCCTTATCCCGAGCTGATTTCCACATTAATTGCGGTTTGTTCGTTAGTTCCCGTATTCGGATCCATGTTTGCGATGAGTGTCGGTGCAATCCTGATTCTGTCGGAAAATTTCTCAACCGCAGTATTGTTTGTAATTTACTATCAACTGATGCAGCAGTTTGAGGATAATGTTATCTATCCGCGAGTTGTCGGCAATTCCGTCGGTCTCCCGGGTCTTTGGGTATTGCTCAGCATCTTTGTATTCGGAGCGCAGTTCGGTATTATCGGTATGCTTTTGGCGGTGCCGACTACAGCATTCTTTTACGCAATGTTTACACATTATATCAATGAAATCTTAAAGAAGCGTAAAATCAGTATTACCGATACGGAAATGATCACAGCTGATGAGCAAGAAGGTGTTTACAGCTTTAAGCAGCCTAAAGAAAATAATTCACAAACAACAGAAAATAAATAAATAGGAAATGCCCCTGTTTTCAGACAGAGGCATTTTTTGTATTAGCATATAACATGAAGATCATTCTGCAATCGTGTAATAAGTACTTCTCGCTTTTCCGTTTCGCTTCAGTAATCCGTTATCCACCATTTTATTAAGGATTCGAGCAGCGGTAGAGATGCTCGTCTTTAATAATTGAATAACATCATTCCTTGTGACAGCACCGTGTATCCGTGCATACTCCATAATCTTTTCTTCTTTGTCAAACAACGGTTTCTTGTATCTGATAGAAAGATGATCCGAACATTCAATGTACACAGCAGAATCACTTACTGTTTCATATTTCGCATTAATATTAGGCAGAATAATCTTAAAAGCATTTTTTGTAGTTTCAATGACAGGTGTTTCATCATATCCTTCATATACCTTCATTATTTTACTAATTCCGGTACCATATGCCTCAATCAAATGCAATCGATAAAATACATTCGCAAGATCTTGATTTCTGCATACCGATATACCTAACATAATATCTTCAGATTCAATCCCGTACATTAAACCGCCGATTGATACAAATTCTATTCGATTATCATAAATACTGATAAACGAACCGGCACTGAAAGAATAATCACGATGAACCAACATATTCATCAAAGCTTCTCTCACAGCAATTTCCGGATAGTCTCTGACATCCGTTCGCAACAACTTCTCTATAGTAGCACGTGTTTGATTGCGAAAATCAATAAAATCATAAACATCATTCATCTGGCGCAGCAGCGATCCGCTGAATTCACGACGATCCTTAAACACTGATTGATCCGTACCTTGAAAAACAGCTACCTTTATAGTATGAAGACATTGATCGGATAAAAGCAATCCCAAGTTACTGTAAAGATTATCCTGATCAATCATTTTCAAAGTACGCATTTGTTGAGTTCCGAATTCAATATTACGTAGTGAAAATTCTGTTTTCGCTGCTTCAAAAGTAAGCTCTTGATTTAAGCTGCGCATGGCTTCAAAGCGATCACCGTCTGTCTCTTTGATCATGTGGCGAATTGCCAAATCACTGGCAGGAACAGAGGAATTTCCCTGTCTTACATATACCCCTTCCGATCGCATTCCTTTTTTGATCAGATAATAGGGACGATCCGTTCCTCGTTGAACATCAACAACGACAATTTTTTTACCCGCCTTCTCAATCGTTTCATAATGTATAAACATTGTGACATCAGGTTTAATTGAATCTCTGACCATATTGCTGAGCTGTAAAGACACACTGTCAGGATTGTCTACACCGATCACTTCGCCGTCATCTTGAACACCGATATACAATTTACCGCCGTTGCAATTAGCGAATGCAATAACTTCTTTTTTTATCTCGTCCGAAACAGCTTCTTTTAATTCTATGGTTTCACTTTCTCTAAAAAGCATTCTGCCATCTCCTTCACAATGTTGATGGTCTTATTGTAGCAAATCGGTTCATTCGTGTCAATCACAATGAACCGATTATAATACGATAGTGAACCGATATTTTTTTAATATGATATGATTATGTTCCAGTTATTTATTAACAGAACGGAATTCATATTAGCCCTTTTTAATCGCATCGATCGGACGCTGACGAGCAATTCTTAAAATCGGTACTGCGCCGGATATGAGTGCGATCAATAAAACGATGACGATCAGCAATAACGGCTGTCTTAAGGTGATGATTATCGGTGAAATCACAATACCTACCGTTTCCATTGCATACAGATTTACAAGGAAGCTGATTACAAACAAGAAGATCAAAGTCACAATATAAGCAATTACTGCCAGCACCAATGCTTCCCAAATAAAGATCTTAATAACATCTACGCTTCTTGCGCCGATTGAACGTAAAATGCCAATATCCTTGCGACGATACGTGATAGATACGACGATAAAATTCATCATCAGTACAGCCGCAAAGATAAAGAATGCGATACTTGCAATAAAGAATACCTTAGTCGCAAATTCAGCGAAACTCTTAATACTTTGCACATCATTAGTTGCCATTGTTTTCGCATAAAATTCCTGATCAATCGGATAGTTCTCCAACAGTTCACGACATTCATTGCCGTCGGCACTGATAAGAATACCGCCCAAATAAAGTGCGTCGCTGATATGTGGTTCAAGCAATTCTTTATTCACATAAGAAGTATGCTCAATCGAATCAAGCATATTCCTACCGTAACTGTCGGGCAGAATCACTCCCTTTACTGTAATCTCCTGCTCAATCAACGCATTATTGTTAAAATAGTTTTCATATCTCATCGTAAATTTTTTACCGATAACCTGTTTTGCCATATCTTTAATTATACGCTCCTTTTCAGCTGCCGGAAGCGTCGTAAAGTTATCATCATAAAGCGACGGGAAGCTGCTTGAAGCTGATAAATGATAATTATCTAATTCAGAGAGACCCCATAAGACCTCATGCTTTTGTAAATGATCTGTCTGTTGAAGCTGATTACCGTCAAAGTAAGTGAGCGTCTCCTTTGGATAAGCCATTCCACCCCCATATGTTATATTGCCGTTTTTTAAAGATTCCTCCTGATACATTAATTGATAAGTCTCACGATTTAAATAATTGCTTTTTTCCGGTTGAACGAATTGAATAAAGCCATCCTTTACATACAAATAGCTGCTGTTTTGTTGAACCTGGGAATAAAACTTTCTGAATTGATTGTATTCTTCCTCTTTCATCTGCCCTTCCGGAATTGTATGCAGAAACTCATATCTTGAATAATCCTTTTCCCTTACGATTGCCGAGACACTGAGCCATTGATCTAAAATCGGCAGTTGTACTTTTTCTAATAATTCAGTTTCATTTTTAGGCTTTATAAGCTTTCCCTGTTGATCATTAATGCCGTATTCAATAATGAAATCCGCCAAGTAGGAACTTACCGCAATTTCCTGATTGTTTTTCGGAAAATGACCGATGATGCTTGATTTGTCATATCCGACAGCACTGAAATCATTTGCTTCTGTCAAATAGAAGTGATCCAAGCCGGAATCAAAGTAAGCACTTCGTTCCTTGACTTGAATTCCCATACCTAATGAATTAAATTGATATAATGATGAATCATATAGTTTCGCTGTTTGTTGCGGCAGTGCATTAATCAGTTTCACCGCATCGGCTTTTTTAATCTCATTCATACGTTCCTGCCAACCGATATAAACTTTTCCGTCCGCATCAATATCGTTTCTTTGAATCGATAATAAATGCTCATCGTGTTCCTGCATTGCTTTGTATTGGGCATTGGCTCCGTTAAATTGACCGATACAATCGGATAAAGCCAAGCATAAGAGTGCAAACGAAGTTAAAAGAATGGTAAAAATCATTCGCAGCTTTTTATGCTTAAAGCAGGTAATACCTAAATGAAAGCAGTCTTTAAACGGTAAATGAGACGCGATCGGTATAAATTCCTTTTGATCTGCCTCTACCGCAGCGTTCGTATCTTCTACAACCGCCCCGTCGGAAAAGGTAATGATACGATCGGCATAAGTTTTCGCCGCTTCTTCATCATGACTGACAACGATAACAAGCTTTTCCTTAGAAAGCTCTTTTAAGGTTGTAAATATTTCCTTTCCCGTCGCTGAATCTAAAGCACCGGTAGGCTCATCAGCCATTAAAATCTGTGGTTTCTTGATTAAGGAACGCGCAATCGCAACACGCTGTTTTTGTCCGCCGGACAACTCATTGGGATAACGATTCTCATAACCCTTTAAACCGACTGTTTCCAGTATCCGTGCAATTTGTTCATGATCTGCTTCCTTTTGCTGAAGCTGATAGGATAAGGCGATATTCTTTTCGATCGTATATTCCTCAATCAAATAAAACTCTTGAAAAATAAAGCCGATATACGTATTGCGATACGCATCAAAATCTGCCTGTGTAAAGCTTTTGGTACTCTTTTGATGAATTATCAATTCTCCGCTGTCCGCTTGGTCCAAGCCACCGATGATATTCAGCAGCGTTGATTTCCCCGATCCGCTTTTTCCTAAAATAAAAACCATTCCGTGATCGGCAAACTTTAAATTAACGTCTTTTAAAGCCTGCACTTTTACTCCTTTTCCGGTACGATATGTTTTTGATACATGTGATAGTTCAAGCATACGTATTCCTCCTCTGTATTTTCTATACTAGTTGTACTAATACAGTACACCCAAATAAATGTTTTGTCAACAGGAATATAAAAAAATTTCACTTTGATTCATTATGAAAAAGTGAAATGATCAAGTACGCTTACTCTTTTTTTACATAAGAAGCAACCGTATCGAACAAATTTAAAAACATTTGTCATTCGCCGTTGACAAATAGTATTATATTTGTTATAGTTGTGTTGGAGGAAGAAAAAATGAAAAGTTATTCCTCAAGGGAGGTCATCAAACTCATTAAGCGTGACGGTTGGTTTGAAGTAGCCTGTGCAGGAGATCATCACCAGTTTAAACATCCTCATAAAAAGGGACGTACAACTGTTAAACATCCTGATAAGGATATTCCCATTAAAACCTTAAGGAGAATTGAGGAACAATCAGGACTGAAATTTCGTTAGTCCTGATTCTCCCGTTTTATTAAAATAGGAGGCTAATATGAAAAAAGCAGAGCGTTACTTTTATCCGGCAGTATTTACGTATGAGAATGGTAAAGAGATTGCGGTGGATTTCCCTGATTTAAAAGCTGCAACAAGCGGTGTAAATGATAAAGATGCTTATCTATCTGCCCGAGAGTTGCTTGGTTTAGTACTGGCGGGCATGGAAGAGGATGAAATTGTGATTCCAGACCCTACCCCACTATCTGAAATTCCTTTACAAGATAATGAGCGAGTCGTATTAATCGATGTTTATATGCCATCGATTCGCATGGCTAACCAAAATCGTGCAGTCAATCGTACTGTTACATTACCGGCTTGGTTGAACGCCGCTGCTTTAGAAAGAAACATTAACTTTTCACAGCTGCTTCAAGAGGCTTTAAAGAAACAGCTGCATTTAAACTAGCTTTAAAACAACATGAAAAAGTGCGGTAACAAAATAAAGTACCGTACTTTTTATATAACTGAAAATATATTGCATTCTCATTTCCCTACCACAGTGACAACTGTTCCACCTGCTGTTTCTGAAAAAACTCCCGGGCAAATTTCATATAATCGATACACACTCCTTGAGCCTCACTCAATACTTTGATTCTTTCATAAAAAGCCTTTTTATAAGCAGGATCAAGCTTTCTGTTTCGATAAAGCTGCTCATACGGCGCAATCAAATGCGGATAATGAAGCCTTAACATTTGAAAGAACTTCACTTTTGTTTCGCCGTGTAAATGCAAAGGCGCAAACGTCGCATAATCAGCATCAGCCTGCTTTGTTAATTCTAACATTGATAATAACGAAGCCTCATCATCATTGAGATACGGCATCACCGGCATTACATGAATTCCGGTTACAGCGTTTGTCTGTCGTTTGATTTCGGTTATTGCCTGCAAGCGCTGTTGTATCCCTTTCGCATTCGGCTCTGTAATCGAAGCCATCTTCTCATCAAGCGTGGTAATCGTAACGGCGATATTCACAAAGGTGACCTCGGCAAGCTGCTTGATTAGATCGACATCACGCAAGATCAAGTCTGACTTTGTCGAAATAATACAAGGGGTACGATAACGAATTAAAATCGGCAACACCTCACGCATCAGCTCATATTTCGCTTCAATCGGCTGATAGGAATCACTGACTGAACCGATATTCACCAGCTGTCGCTTCCAATGCGGTGAAGCAAGCTGTTTTTCCAGCTGTTGTGCAATATTTACTTTCACATATATATCATCATAAAAGCTGTCATCATTTAAATAACGCTGTGAATAAACAGCGAAACAATAAGCACAGCGATGCGCACAGCCGCGGTAAACATTCATATCATACTCATACGGACCGATACGATGCGGTAGTTTACGAAATGCCTTTTTACATGTGATTTCATGAATCTTCTTTACAGAATGCTCCATAATTCCTCCAATGCATGAATCTCAAAATCGGGCTTTACAGAGACCGCATTGTCCTGATTATCCGCATGAAACCAAACCGAAGCGATATGGGAGCGCTGAGCGCCTAAGATGTCACAATTCAGCGAATCACCGATCACAAGCATCTGTTCCCGTTTACAAGGTACCTTTTTACACACATAATCAAAGTAGGCACGATCCGGCTTTTGATAACCGATTTCCTCTGAAACGAATACCGCTTGAAAAAACGGCAACAGCTGACTGTCCTTTAAACGTCGATACTGCGTTATTGCAGTACCGTTTGTGATTATGTACAAGGAATATTGCTTGCTCAATTCTTCAATCAACTCATATGCTCCGTCAATCAGATCATGTCCTTCATTTAAGCATTTACGATAATGCGCTTCCATCAATATGCTGTCATACGGTAAGTTGAAATAGCTGCACAGCTTTGAAAAACGAGTATCAAAAATAGTCTGCTTGGTGATCTCCCCTTTTTCAAAACGATCCCACAGCTTCTGATTCACTTCCTTATAATACGCTTCACATGACTTTCGATCTGGTACGGGAAAGTATGTAAATACACTTCGCAAACCGTTTTCTTCACTTTTTTTAAAATCCAACAGTGTACCGTCCGCATCAAATAACAGTGCCTGATACTTCACATCATCACTTCCTTTATTTCAATGATTCCTTCTGTTTCTATTATACAAAAAATCACTTAGAAATAATAGGTATATTCAAAGGAAAAAACTTTACCGATAACGCTGTCAAAGAGGAGTGCAGGATTTCATAATGAAAAGAAGTATGTTAAAATAAAGTAACTCAATAAAGAATCTTGTAAAAAAGGAGATGTTACCCATGCAAAAACTTGCTTCCTTGCTCAAAAACCTGTTACTGCTTATTGCCGTATTTACCTTATGTGCCTGTTCTTCAGCGATGAAGATCGATATTGATACGATCATCATCAATGATACAGAATATACGTCTAATCACAGCGAATATCAAAAAATCGAATTAACCAAGGATCAAATTGATGATAAAATTGTGATCTGTATCCCGGAAGGAGCCGTCGGTTACTCATGGGTTCCCTTTTCCTACAGTGATTCACTCAAGCTTGTAAACGAAGAAAAAATCACAAGAAAGCTGTCGAACGATATTGACGGTGAATCAAAATATGCACAACAGTTTACCTTTCAGTTTGAGAAGGATGCGGGTGCGGAAATAGTATTAAAAAAGCGGTTTATCGATGATAAAGAAAAACAGCTTCATGATGATACTGTTCAATGGCACAGTGAATTAGAAATTGTAATACCGTAATAAAATAAGCCAAAACGGCAATCACGCTGTCTTGGCTTTTCTTTATTTATTTCTGCATCCAAGATTCGTCGTTCGGATCTTGTTTCCATGCGTTCAGTTTCGCTAAATCTGCTTCCTTGATATAGGATTTTTCCAATGCGACTTGAATTAATTCACTGTAATTGGATAAGGTCGCAAACGGTGTATTCAAATCCGCAAAGGTTTTGGTTGCCTTCGGCAGCTCATACGTAAAGATAGCGACGACGCCTAATACAACCGCGCCTGCATCACGCAGTGCTTCCACAACGCCCTGTACCGAACCGCCGGTGGAGATTAAATCCTCTACGATGACTACCTTGTCACCCGCTGCGATTTTACCCTCGATCTTATTTTCCTTGCCGTGTGTCTTATTAGATGAACGCACATACCCCATCGGCAGATTCATTTTTTCCGCTGTCATTGCCGCCCATGGAATTCCGGCAGTTGCCGTACCCATTAAGCAATCTGCGTCCGGATATGTTTCCTGAATCAGCTTGACAAAGCCGTCCACCACTATGCTTCTTTTTTCAGGAAAGGAAAGCACCAATCGATTATCGCAATAAATCGGACTCTTAATTCCGCTTGCCCATGTGAACGGTTCCTCAGGGCGTAAAAAGACTGCCTGAATATCTAATAGATTCGCTGCCACTGCTCTTTCTGTACTCATATTATTTTCCCTCCATGACTGCTTCAATTTCATGATATGTTGCGACACTGTCCTGTGCCGTGGTGATAGAGCGTCCGACTACGATATAGTCACAGCCCTGCTCATACGCATACTGCGGTGTAGCGACACGCTTTTGATCATCCTTTGAATCATCTGCCAAGCGAATCCCCGGTGTTACGGTCAAGAACTCACTGCCGCATACCTCGTGGATTGCCTTTGCCTCATGAACCGAACAAACTACACCGTCCAATCCGCTGTCCTTAGCCAGCTTTGCGTAATGAAGCACACAATCCTGTACGCTTCCGGCAATTTTTAATTCCTCATTCATCGCTTCCTGTGAGGTAGAGGTCAGCTGTGTAACCGCAATACATAACGGACGCTTGCCGTTGATCGCTCCCTCATTCAAGCCTTCGATTGCCGCCTTCATCATCGCACTGCCGCCTGCCGCATGCAGATTAACGACATCGACATCTAATCTCGCAAGATTTTTCATTGCCTTTTTTACCGTATTGGGAATATCATGCAGCTTCAAATCTAAGAAAATATGATGTCCCATCGCTTTGATTTCACGAATTATATCAAAACCAAACGCATAAGTGAGCTCCATACCGATTTTTACATAAATCGGTTCTTTAAACTGCGCAAGGAAATTGCTTACGTCCTCGCGTGAGGAAAAATCCAGCGCTACCATTGTTTTACTCATTTTTAAAACTCCTTCCGATTGCTTCTTTTATCGATTGATAACCGTATTGGCTTAATACTTTAGGTAATGCTTCAATAATTTTTACACAGCAGTACGGATCGGTAAAGTTTGCCATACCGACCTCTACCGCACTGGCACCGGCATACAGAAATTCCAATACATCCTCTGCATCGGTAATTCCACCGACACCGATAATCGGTATATTGACTGCCTGTGCACACTGATAAACCATGCGTAATGCAACAGGTTTAATTGCCGGACCGCTTAATCCGCCGGTAATATTCGCTAACAGCGGTTTTCCGCTTTTTAAATCAAAGCGCATTCCCAGCATTGTATTGATCATGACTAAGCCGTCTGCCCCTGCTTCCTCAACCGCTTTGGCAATTTCCACAATATTCGTCACATTAGGGGTCAGCTTTACCCATACCGGTTTTTTCGCCGCCTGCTTACACAGCTTTGTCACATGTGCCGCTAGTTCCTTATTTGTGCCGAGACCGATCCCGCCGTGTTTTACATTCGGGCAGCTGATATTTAATTCAAATGCCTTGACTGTCGGCTGATCATTCAGCTTTTCAATTACCTTGACATAATCTTCTTCATTGCTTCCCGCTACGTTGGCGATAATCTCTGTATCGAATTGTGCCAGCCACGGCAGTTCCTTTTCAATAATTTTATCCACACCGGGATTTTGAAGACCGATCGCATTTAACATACCGCTCGGCGTTTCCGCTACACGCGGACATTCATTGCCGAAGCGCGGGGCGATCGTTGCACTCTTAATCGCAATTCCGCCTAAGATGCTCAAATCATACAGCTGCGCATATTCTCTGCCGAAGCCGAAGCAGCCGCTTGCCGGAATGATGGGATTTTTCAGCTTCAGACCGGGTAAATCAATATGTAAATCTACCTGCTTCATGCCAGCACCACCTTTCCGATCGGAAATACAGGACCTTCCTTACAAATACGATGATACATATCCGCTTCCTTTTGATCTTTGGCAACACAAGCCATGCACGCTCCCATGCCGCAAGCCATGCGTGATTCCAAGGAGAAATAACCGTCGCTGTAGACTGCCTCAAGCGCCTTTAACATCGGCAGCGGTCCGCAAGCACAGACGAAGGTCGTTGTAAGCTGATATTGGCGAACTGCATCTAATACCGTTCCCTTACAGCCTCTGGAGCCGTCCATCGTCGCAATATAGACATGAGCGCCTAATTCCGTGAACTCTGCTTCATAAAAGCAAGCCTCAGCGTTTGGAAAACCGCACACCACATCTACATGTTTGCCGAGCTTTCGATACTGCTTCGCTAATTCATACAGCGGTGGGATGCCGACCCCGCCGCCGATCAACAGTACGCGATCGCGCTGTTCCTCGATCGGATAGCCATGTCCCAGCGGTGCGAATACATCGATGCATTCCCCTGCCTTCATTTCGCTGAGTGCTTTCGTTCCCTGCCCGACTACCTTATAGATAATCGTGATGCGATCAGCGTCAATCGAACAAATACTGATCGGTCGACGCAAGGAAAACTCCTTCAGCTTAATATTGATAAACTGCCCCGGCACCATTTCCGCACAAGTATGACATGTCAGCACCATGCGGTAAGTCTGCGGTGCCAACAGCTCATTACTGATAATTGTTTCGTTTTGACACTGCATCAGACTGCCTCCAATTCATTCATTGAAATTGTAGTAAAGCTTAAGGATTCAACGACTCTGATCATCGCCTTGGCGGTATCTAATGAAGTAAAGCAGCTGATATTATTTTCTGCCGCAGTACGACGAATTAAGAAGCCGTCCTTTGACACACTCTTATTTTGACTCATTGTATTAATTACAAGATTAACTCTGCCCATACGAATCAAATGCAGTACGTTCTTATCCGCATTTTCATTGATTTTAATTGCGTCATGTACTTCGATTCCGTGGGCGCTTAAATATTTTGCCGTTCCGCTTGTCGCATAAATACCGTACCCGCAATTATAGAAGCGACGAGCGATGGAAAGTGCTTCTTCCTTATCCTCATCGGCAATCGTCATCAACACATTACCGCGATCCGGCACCTTGACACCGCTTGCCAATAATGCCTTATATAAAGCCTTTTCCAAGGTCACATCCTGACCGAGTGCCTCACCGGTTGATTTCATTTCCGGCCCCAGTGTCGTATCTACACTGCGCAGCTTCGCAAATGAGAATACCGGTGCTTTAACAAAAGTACGCTCTGTTTCCGGATGAATAATCTCTGTGTACCCTTGTGCAGAAAGTGTTTCACCCAATACACAGCGGGTAGCGACATGAGACATCGGAATACCGGTAATCTTGCTTAAGAACGGCACAGTTCTTGAAGATCGCGGATTAACCTCTAATACATAAACATTTTCATCCTTATCAACGATAAACTGTATATTAAACAAACCTTTGAAACAGAATCCTTTGCCGATGCGTTTTGCATATTCAATAATCGTTTGCTTAATTTGTTCGGAAATCGTCGGTGCAGGATAAACGGAAATGGAATCTCCGGAGTGAACACCGGCACGTTCGATATGTTCCATAATACCCGGAATCAATACTTGTTCCCCATCACAGATCGCATCGATTTCAACCTCTTTGCCGACAATATATTTATCGACAAGAATCGGCGCATCATGGGATATTTCTTTTACTGCCGTTGCCATATAGACACGCAGATCATCATCATTATGTACGATTTCCATTGCGCGACCGCCCAGTACATAGGAAGGACGCACTAACACCGGATAACCGATGCGCTTCGCAATATGCAATGCTTCCTCAACCTCAAAGGCAGTTTCTCCCAGCGGCTGCGGAATATCCAGCTGTTTTAACATTGCCTCAAACGCATGTCGGTCTTCGGCACGATCAATATCCTCAAGGCTTGTTCCGAGAATTTTCACGCCGCGTTTTACAAGTCCGTCGGCTAAATTGATCGCAGTCTGTCCGCCGAACTGTACGATAACGCCGAGCGGCTGTTCCAGTTCGATTACGTGCATTACGTCTTCTAATGTCAACGGTTCAAAGTACAGCTTATCGGAAATAGAATAATCAGTGGAAACCGTTTCCGGATTATTGTTAATAACGATTGCCTCATAGCCGCATTCACGCAATGTTTTCACACAGTGGACGGTGGCATAATCAAACTCTACCCCTTGTCCGATTCTGATCGGTCCCGATCCTAATACAATGATTTTCTTGCGATCGGAGCGAATGCTTTCATTTTCCTGTTCATATGTTGAATATAAATACGGTGTATCGGATACATATTCACCGGCACATGTGTCTACCATCTTGTAAACCGGCGTAATGCCCTGTTCCTTACGCATATCGTATAATTCATTTTCACTCATATTCCAAATACGTGCCAAATAAGAATCAGAGAAGCCCATTTTTTTCGCTTTCAACAGATTCACTGTATCCTTTGGTTGTGCCTTTAATGTTTTTTCAAACGCAACGATATTGGCAAAGCGCATCAGGAAATACATATCCATTTTGGTAATATCATGAATCTTTTGCGGATCGACATTTCGTCTTAATAAGGCACAGATCACATAGAAGCGCTCATCATCCTGCTTTTCCAGTTTCGTCCATAAGGCTTCATCACTCAATGCCTCAACGTCGGCTTTTTCCAAATGATCGGTTTTCATTTCCAAGGAACGTACTGCCTTTAAAATAGCTTCATCAAAGGTACGACCGATCGACATGACCTCACCGGTTGCCTTCATCTGTGTTCCCAAGGAACGATCTGCTCTCGGGAACTTATCAAACGGAAAGCGCGGTAGCTTAGCTACAACGTAATCAATCGTCGGCTCGGCACAGGCATAGCTTGTTTTCGTCACCGGATTAATAATTTCATCTAGAGTTAAACCGACTGCGACCTTTGCGGCAAGCTTAGCGATCGGATAACCGGTAGCTTTTGACGCAAGCGCACTGGAACGAGATACACGCGGATTTACTTCAATAACATAATAGTTGAAGGATACCGGATCAAGTGCCAGCTGTACATTACAACCACCGCAGATTTTTAATGCGCGAATGATTTTTAATGCCGAAGCACGCATGATCCCGCATTCACGATCTGTCAATGTCTGCGTCGGTGCGACTACGATAGAATCACCGGTATGAATACCGACCGGATCGACATTTTCCATATTGCAGACAACGATCGCATTGTCGCTGTTATCACGCATAACTTCATATTCAATTTCTTTATAACCGGCAATGCTTTGTTCAATCAAGCACTGATGTACCGGTGATATTTTTAATCCGTTATCACAGATGATTCGTAATTCTTCCTCATTATTGGCAAAGCCGCCGCCGGTTCCCCCTAACGTAAAGGCAGGACGAACAACAAGCGGATAGCCGTTTGTTTGCGCGAAAGCAACAGCTTCCTCAATCGTATGTACGATCACACTTTCCGGTACCGGTTCATTGATTTCATACATCAGCTCACGGAATTTATCACGGTCCTCTGCCTTTTCAATCGCATCTAAGGCAGTACCGAGTACCTCAACCTTGTATTCATCCAAAATACCGCTTTTCGCTAATTCTACGACAAGATTCAAGCCGGTCTGTCCGCCGAGTGATCCTAGAATCGCATCCGGACGTTCCTTATAAATAATGCGGCTGGCAAATTCTAATGTCAGCGGTTCAATATATACACGATCGGCAATCACGCTGTCCGTCATAATCGTTGCCGGATTGGAGTTGATTAAAATAACCTCATAGCCTTCTTCACGCAGCGAAGTACATGCCTGTGTACCCGCATAGTCAAACTCAGCCGCCTGACCGATCACGATCGGACCCGATCCGATTACTAATATTTTATGAATATCTGTACGCTTAGGCATTCTGATTCCCTCCTTTTTTCATCATTTCCATAAACTCATCAAAAATATACATCGTATCATCGGCACCCGGTGCCGCTTCCGGATTGAATTCCACAGTGAGAATCGGTTTGGATTCATGCTTCAAGCCTTCAATCGTATCATCGTTTAAGGCACGATGTGTCACATTTAAGCCGGTTCCTTTTAAGGATTCCTCATTTACCGCATACGTATGGTTCTGAGCAGTAAATTCCACTTTGTTTTTTACTAAACTGCGAATCGGTGTACTGTTTCCGTGATGTCCGAAACGCATTTTTTCAATACGGGCGCCGCATGCCTGTGCGACAACCTGATGTCCGAGACCGCAGCCTAAAATTGCCGCATGGTCGATCAGCTTTTTCAATGTTTCTACAGTTTCGGGAATCTGATCCGGTGTACCGGGACCGTTGGATACCACCACACCGTCACAGGAAAGTGAGAGAATTTCTTCGGCTGTCGTTGCGTACGGCATCACTACCAAATCACAGCCGCGCTTATTCAATTCACGAATCAAGCCGAATTTCGTTCCGAGATCAAGCATCACGACCTTAAAGCCGCGGGAAGGAATCGGATAAGGCTTTTGCGTAGATACCTTAGATACTCCGTCCTGCGGAAGCTTCGCTGTCTTTAACATTTGAACCAGCGCTTCCACATCCGCATCAGAATCTGCCATAATCGCTTTCATTGTGCCGTGATCTCTGATTTTGCGTGTAATCGCTCTTGTATCAATATCGGCAATTCCGGGAATGCCTTTTTGTTCCATAAACGCGTTCAAGGTCATATTGGATCTGAAATTACTCGGATATTCACAAAATTCCTTTACTACAAAGCCGAAGATCTGCGGATCCATGCTTTCAAAATCATCACGATTGATGCCGCAGCCGCCGATTGCCGGATAGGTCATCATAACGATCTGTCCGTAATAGGATAAATCGGAAATAATCTCCTGATAACCGCTCATACCGGTTTGAAAAATCAATTCACCGACACGGTATTGATCGGAGCCGAATGCCGTTCCTTTATATACGCTGCCGTCTTCCAGTACTAATAATCGCTCTTTCATCATCGTTCCTCCTCATATACAAGCCGTCCTTGTACAAATGTCATTTTTACGATCCCGTTGACCTTCCAATCGGTAAACGGTGTATTTTTTCCTTTAGAATAAAATTGCTCGGGATTGATTTTCTGTTGTTCAGATAAATCCACTAGGACAAGATCGGGAATATATCCGACTTTCAGCTGTCCCATTCGTTCCATACCGAAGCGCTTTGCCGGATTACTGCTCATGCATTCCAACAGCTTCTGCAGTGTCAGCTTCTCTCGCTTTACCAAATACGTATATAATAAAGGGAATGCTGTTTCCAGTGAAACAATGCCGAACGGCGCATCCACGAGTCCTTTTGCCTTTTCCGCTGCCGTATGAGGTGCATGGTCATTCGCTATTAAATCGATAACCCCGCTTTTTAATCCTTCCAACAGCGCTTCCTGATCCGAAATACTGCGTAACGGCGGATTCATTTTATAATTCGCATCGTTTTTCACATCAAGTTCATTTAACAATAAATGATGTACGGTCACCTCACCGCTCACATCCAGTCCTTTACTTTTAGCTTCTTTTAGATATGCGACGCTTTCCTTTGTACTCATATGACAAATATGATAGTGCGCATTGGTTTCCGCAACCAACCGTAAATCACGCTTTACCTGTTCATATTCACATGCCGACGGAATACCGATGACTTGAAGCCTTTCACTTTGAATTCCCTCATGAATACATGCCTTCGCTTTGCGATAGTTCATATCCTCGGTATGTGCCACTATCAGAACATCTTCTTCTGTGCTCGCTTTCATCGCTTCTCTCATCACTTCATCATTCGCAACTCCGACACCGTCATCGCTGAAGGCATGAATACCGAGCTGCTTCAAAGCTTTAAAATCAACAACTTCACTGCCCTTCTCACCCTTTGTGATCGATGCATACGGGTAAACACGCACATGCGCACGTTCATTGATATATTGTTGATAATCCTGCATGATGCTCACACTGTCAGGCACCGGTGAGACATTCGGCATTGCCATAATTGTCGTAAATCCGCCGTGTGCCGCTGCCATCGTACCTGCCGCAATCGTTTCCTTTTGTTCAAATCCCGGTTCACGCAAATGAACATGAACATCAATTAATCCGCTCATCAGCAGCTTGCCTTGCGCATCGATGATTTCATCGGCTGTGGCTTCAATATGTTCATCAAACGCCAGTATTTCATTTTCATCAAATAAAATATCTTGCGGTATACATGTATTATCACTTACGCAGATCATTGCGTTTTTTATCAGTGTTTTCATAATGCTTTGTCCCCTTCATGAAAGCTGTAGCCAAACGCTCTTTTTAAGACCGCTTTGCGTACAAGCACGCCGTTTTCCATTTGCTTAAAGATGCGGCTTTTCTCGCATTCCACTAAATCACTGTCGATTTCCACACCGCGATTGACCGGAGCCGGATGCATAATAATCGCATGAGGCTTCATCATAGCACAGCGTTTTTTCGTTAAGCCGTATGCTTCTAAATATTCCGCTTCACTCATTTTCATTTTCTCACCGTGCCGCTCATGCTGGACGCGAAGCATCATAACCACATCACCCCATGCGACAAGTTCATCAACGTCCGCACATTGTGAGGGGTCATCCATCCATTCAATCGGTCCGCCGAAACGTGTTTCTCCGCCGAGAATCGCCATCGCTTCCTTGATTGAATGAGCAACGCGGCTGTGTAATACATCGCCGATCACGGCTACCTTAATTCCCTCAAAGCGCCCGAATTCCTGTCGAATGGTAAGCAAATCAAGCAAACACTGTGTCGGATGATTGCCTTTCCCGTCTCCTGCATTTAATATCGGAATGTTAATGCTTTTTAATTCTTTAAAGTATTCATCCTGCTTATGACGGATCACTACCGCATCAAAACCAATGCTTTCAAAGGTTTTCACCGTATCGTATAAGCTTTCGCCTTTTTCCACACTGCTTCCCTCTGCGGTAAAGTTTTCCACTCTGCAATTCAGCTGATGCTCAGCACTCGCAAAGGAATAGTGTGTTCTTGTACTCGGCTCAAAAAAAAGATTAGCAATCAGTTTCCTTTCCGGAAATTGCCAATCTTGATAATCAGACGCAAAAGCTTGTGCATCGTCTAAAATGCCGAGCAGTTCAGTTTTAGTTAAATCTTGAATTCTCAATAAATCCTTTTTCATAAACTGCCTCCTCATTCATGTTCTTAAAAAAAGAACCCTGAATACACAAAAGGGCCTTGTTATGTTACTGTTATTTCGCCTTGATGATCTCTCTGGATCAATTTAAAGGACACCTTTTTCGTCTATTATTTTAACATAGTGAAGTTTTTCATACAAGTGTTTTTCATGAATTATCATAATATTTTACAGACTGCTTGATGTGTGAGAATAGAAAAGGATTCCCGATGCCTGCAGAAAGGGCATGTCGGAAATCCACTGATTATTTATTATTATAATATAAGTTAAGTGCGATTATATCTGAAAGTCAAATAAAGTATGAATCCGAGTGTACTGAAGCAGCTACCGATATAAAGTAATATACATGTATTATCCCCGGTATTCGCTCCGCCCATGCTTGTAGCAGGATTGTATTGTCCTTTTACCGATGGATCATTGTCGTTTGGATTATCGGATTCATTAAAGCTCATAGTATCGTATGGAAAGTCACCATTGATAGTTTTTTCAGGTTTCCACTCTGTAATATCTTTGATATTCTTATCAGGCTTGCCATCACCGTTAGTATCGATATTGATATCCGGTTTCCCATCTCCTGTACTGTCAATGTTAATATCCGGTATATAATCTCCGTCTGTATCGACATTTAACTCAGGGATACCGTCACCATTCAGATCAAGATTAAGATCCGGACATCCGTCTTTGTCCGTATCGATATTTAATTCAGGATTCACTTTATCTTTTCCGATGCTGTCATAAATGAAACTGTTTGAATTATAATCTTTATTCGGTTTCCATTCTGTTAAATCAGGACCTAGATTGATTTCAGCTCTTCCGTCATTATTATTGTCGATATTGTAATCAGGTTTCATATCACCGTTCGTATCAATGTTTATATCAGGAATACCATCATTATCAGTATCCACATTGATTATTGACTTGACACTTGTGCCGGTACAATATTCTTCTAAAA
>CANOSP010000024.1 GCA_947569705.1 uncultured Erysipelotrichaceae bacterium | reverse complement strand
TGGTTTCTATGATGATTCTTGCTTCTATGTTTAATCTCTTATCTTATTTCCACTTCCTACTTGCAATTCAGGAAACTTTTTTAATCAAGATAAATTTTGTTCATGTATATTTAAGGAAGCGCTTATTTATAAGCGGTCTTCGAGGATAAAACACGATCATCACAAGATAATATTAAATACATTGATATATAAAAAGACAGCATTCACTGTCCTTTCATTCACATACCGTTTGCTTATATTCATTTCGTCTTGTTTCATTCTATACACACTTCTTATCAGTTGTGTATTGATCCCATATATGTTTATACATCACGAAAGCATTGTGCTAAAAAAAGCAATGCTCTCAGGAAATAAGGCCGCTTTTGAGACGGTATATTTCTGGCAATCTCATTTACCTTAGCCTGAAGTTCATCTGTTACCAATATACCTATATCTTTATCAGGCAAGTTAAAAACCTCTTTAATGTCAAGCTGCAGCACAGAACATAACTGATACAACTCTTCTAAGGATATGCGTCCTTTTCCGTTGATCAATTGTTCAACCTCTGTCTCACTTTTGGCTAATTTGGTTGCCAATATTTCCTTTGTTATTCCCGCATCCGCAATCGCTTTCTTTATTGCATTGCTCCATAAATCATCCATTCTTCAAACCTCCCTGTAATAACGAAATATTATCAGAGAAAAATGAACATGTAAACAACACCAAAGTATGCAAACTTTCTTTTTCATCATTCATCGTCTTTTAATATCTCTGCTAAGTATTTCACTCCTTTTAAAAACTTTGCCTGATTTTCTTTTTTGATGCTGCGCGCCGCTTGATTCACTTTATATTCAAAGTCGTTATGTAGAATCAAATCTTCATTTTCAAACTTAGACAATTCCAACACTTGTGAAAGATTGATTTTCAAGTGACGACATATATTCATTGTCATAATAAGATCAGGCTGTCGGTTGTCATTGCAGTATGAGGTAACGGTAGTTCGAGCAATATTCAGCTCTTTTGCCAGCACCTCTTGCTTAATCCCAAGTTTTTTCATCTGTAATTTCATTAGTCCACCGAATGTTATCATAGTAATCCCTCCAATATTTTATATATCTAATTATATTGGAATATCTTACCATTTTTCATCTTTTGACACAGTTTGCGACTTTTATTGTCAAGACACACTTCTTATTTGATGCTTTATGAAAGGACACAATGTTTTTTTTGCTTTATGTTAAGCTTCTGTTTGTTGTCTTTTTTCATCGTTTTACTGTTCTTTCGCCTTAATCATTTATTATATATTCCTTTTATTCTTTTTCATAATTTTAAGTGCAATTTCCTCACTTTTCCCGACAATCACACTCAATGAATCGTCTCTCTTGATTTATGACTTTTTATCGTTTCTGCCTACAAAAAACCTTTGTTTCATGGTATGATTATACATAAGGAGGCGTGTAAAAAACTATGAATCGTATTTTTCATATCGTTGATGAAATTTCAAAAGAAGTGAACGCATACAAAGTGATTACCACTAAGATTGATTTCCATTGTGAAAGTGACGCGGACGCAAAAAAGATTCAGGATAATATCACAAAAGTGATGCTGAAAAATTTAGAGGATGTTTCGTTGGCAAAAATCACTTATGATTATCAAGCTGCCGATAAAGTCGTTGAAGTCGTTATTGATGAGCATGTAAAAAGCAATGGCAATATGAAATTTTAAGGTACTGTAGTTTTTTATTTGTACAGTACTTTCATTATCCTTCCGTTTAGAAAACACGTATCTTGTCCTTGTAGATACGTGTTTTTCTTATATTCTTTTGTTTTTATGATTGTTTAATATGATTTTTTCCGCAGCTGTGCGTACAGTTTATCGGATCGTGAAAGTGACGATTCGCATATGATATACGAACATTATTTGTATATCAGATGAATGAACACGAAATGCATCCGTAAGCTTATTTTACTTTTGCATCTATCGTTTCATCTTTTACAACGACATCATGGGCTCCGCCCTCTACGATGCTCGTTGAGGATACCAATGTCAGCTTGGCATTTTTTTGCAGTTCTTCGATTGTCAGACATCCGCAGTTGCACATTGTATGTTTTACTTTGCTTAATGTCATTTGTACATTATCTTTAAGTGATCCGGCATACGGCACGTAGGAATCTACCCCTTCGACAAAGGATAGCTTATTGGAACCACCCATGTCATATCGCTGCCAGTTTCGCGCACGTGCGCTGCCTTCGCCCCAGTATTCTTTCATATAGGTACCGTTGACTGTCACCTTTTTAGTCGGTGATTCATCAAAGCGTGAGAAATATCTTCCTAACATCACAAAGTCTGCGCCCATCGCTAACGCCAAGGTAATATGGTAATCATGAACAATACCGCCGTCTGAACAAATCGGTATGTAAATGCCGGTTTCTTTAAAGTACTCATCTCTTGCTTTCGCAACGTCGATAGTAGCGGTTGCCTGTCCGCGCCCGATTCCTTTTTGTTCTCGTGTTATACAAATAGATCCGCCGCCGATACCGATCTTTATAAAGTCTGCACCTGCCTCGGCTAAGAATCGGAAACCTTCTGCGTCTACTACATTTCCGGCTCCGACCTTTACACTGTCACCGTAACGCTCTCTGATCCATTTTAATGTTCTTGACTGCCATTCACTGTATCCTTCACTGGAGTCGATACACAACACATCAACTCCGGCTTCGACTAATGCCGGCACTCTTTCTTCATAATCTCTTGTATTAATACCCGCTCCGACGATATAGCGCTTATCTTGATCTAATAATTCATTAGGATTTTCTTTATGTGAATCATAATCTTTGCGGAATACAAACGCTACCAAGTGCTGTTGATCATTTACGATCGGAAGCTGATTCAGCTTATGATCCCAAATTAAATCATTGCATTCGCTTAAGCTCATTCCTTCTTTTCCGCACACCATTTTTTCAAACGGTGTCATGAATTCCGATACTTTCGTATTCGGATCCATTCGTGAAACACGATAGTCTCTGCTTGTTACAATTCCGATCAACTTGCCGTTCGGTGTTCCGTCTTCCGTAACCGCCATAGTTGAGTGTCCGCTCGCTTCTCTGATCGCTAAGATCTCAGACAGTGTCGCATCCGGTTTTACATTGGAATCGCTGAACACGAAGCCTGCCTTTGTAGCCTTTACACGACGCACCATCGCCGCTTCATTTTCAATGCTTTGTGATCCGTATATAAAGGATACTCCGCCTTCTCTTGCTAATGCGCATGCCATACGCTCCCCTGATACCGACTGCATAATTGCCGATACCATAGGTATATGTAATGATAACGGGCATTCTTCTTCTCCCTTACGGTATTTTACTAACGGTGTTTTTAACGATACGTTTTGTACCGTTGCCTCCGCAGAGGAATATCCCGGTACTAACAAATATTCACTGAAAGTGCGTGAAGGTTCTTCAAATATAAACGCCATGCTTGCCATCTCCTTTTCTTTGTCCCTTTTTCAATGTTCAACTATGAGAATAGTTTTACTTATTATAAGGATTTCATTATAAAAAATCAAGGACTAATGAAAACTTTTTCATCTTTCTTTTTTATTGTGCGATTCAACCGCTTTTTTCTGTCGCTTTTCTTTTCCTGTTTTACTTCATTATGCGCAAAAAAGCAGTTTATGCCCTTCTTTTGCCAATCTGTTTTTATGTGATATTGATTTTTCATTTATTCATTATCGCACTGACCTTTATTTTTTTATCATACCCTTTCAATCTGATTAAATAATAGTCCGATTCAATTATAGAACAGCTTTGTCGTGTGCTGTTTTAGCAACTGCTTCAGTTCCTGTTTCGGCCGTTTCACTGTTTTATATGTTGTTTATGTGTTTTTTATATACTGTCGCTTACATATAGAAAAACCATAGAGCATATTACACTCTACGGTTCATTTTTATAAATGCAGTTCCTTATATAATAGACAGTACGTATAGGCGCTCTTTTCCCAGCTGACATCTAAACTCATTGCGTTTCTGACCATCAGTTTCCAATCATCTTTGCGATCATAATAAACACTGACTGCCATACGCATGACATCCATCATTTCATTTGAGTTATAGTTATAGAAGCTGAAGCCTGTACCCTTCTTTTCAAATTCGTTATAAGGCTCTACCGTATCTTTTAAGCCTCCGGTTTCACGAACCAACGGCAAAGTACCGTAACGCATACTGATTAATTGTGATAATCCGCATGGTTCAAACAAGCTCGGCATAAAGAATAAGTCACATGCCGCATAAATGCGATGTGCCAAGGATTCATTATATCCGCAATAGAACGCTATTTTTCCGCGGTTGCCGTTTTGCAGCTGCTCCATTTTTTCTTCAATTGCCGCTTCACCCGAACCTAATACTACAAACTGGATCGGTAAGGAACATAGTGCATCTAATTGCTCTAACAGTAAGTAGAAGCCTTTCTGCCATGTTAAACGTGAAACCACGCCTACCAACATAACATTCTCGTCTTCCTGTAATCCCATTTCTCTCTGTAATGCGATTTTATTCTGTTTTTTAGCTTTTTCTGCATTCACACGGTTATAGTTATACGGAATTTCCGGATCTGTTTTCGGATTCCAATAATCTACATCGATTCCGTTGACAATTCCCCAAAGATCATATTTTCGCATGTTCAGTACCATTTCCAAATGTTCGCCGAACTGCGGTGTTAATATTTCCTGAGAATAGGTCGGTGATACGGTCGTTACCTTATCGGCATATAATATACCTGATTTCATAAAGCTGATTCCGCCGTCATATCGAACATTTCCGTTGTCAAACAAACGATAATCCAAGCCTAAGCAGCTGTCCAGCATTTCTACGCCGAAATTGCCTTGGAACGCCAAGTTATGAATCGTATATACATGTTTAATTCTGCGGTAACGCTCATCAAAGCTGTGACCCTCTTTACAAAGCACCGGAATCATACCGGTATGCCAATCATGTGAGTGAATGATTTCCGGCCAGTAATTCAGCTGATTTAACATTTCAATCACTGCCTTTTGGAAATACGCAAAGCGTTCTCCGTCATCCATATAGCCGTATAAGCTGTCCCGTTCAAAATAGCCCTGATGTTCAATAAAATAGTATTTTACATCTTTCACCATAGTGGACCATACATTGACCGGCACCTCATGGTAATTGATATTTACACTGTAGGATACTTCATGAGTAAAATCATCGTGATATTTCTGTGCAATTTTCAAATACAGCGGAATTACCACACGTACCTCATGTCCTTTTTTGGTGAGTTCAAAAGGAAGTGATCCGATTACATCTGCTAAGCCGCCGCTTTTAATGAAGGGTAAACCTTCAGACGCAGCCATTAATATTCTTGCCATTAGATGCGATCGTCTCTTTTTACATATAAAGGATTTCCGGACTCACCAATCAGTTCCTTTTTACGTACAATTCTTGCGTTTTTATCGACTACGACATTTTCGATGCTGACATCCTCACCGATTGTTACTCCCGGTGAAATTACACAGTTTTTCAAAACACTGCCTTTTTTAATCGTACATCCACGACCGATCACGCAGTTTTCCACAGTTCCTTCAATCGTGCATCCGTTAGATACAAAACTGTTTTTAACATTGCTGGTCGGATAGTACTGTGTAGGGCAGGAATCGCTTGTTCTTGTATACATCGGCCATTCATCATCGAATAAATCCATTGCCTTATCGATATCCAACAAACTCATATTTGCGTCAAAGTAGCTCTTGAAATCATTTATGCAGGCAAAGAAGCCGCGGTGCGCAACTGCACGAATATCCAATTCACTGCATTGGTCATTGATAATATCACGGAACCAATACAATGAACTTGTATTCGCCGCTTTGCATACCAAATCGATAAACAAATCCTTGGCCAGTACATACGTCTCCAAAGAAATATTACGCGATTTGTAATTCCCGCGATTTTTCTCGATCCCCAGTACGCCTTTTTGTTTGTTTAAGTTTAATACATCACAATCCATATATGCTTCTTTCGCATTATCTACGCTTTGATATACCATAGTAATATCAGCGCCGCTTTCCACATGTTTTTCTAACAGATCCGCATAATCCATGCGATAAATCATATGGCTCGGTACAAGAATTACATATGGATAATTGACTTGTTCAATCGCATGCATATTATACATGTAACAAGCAATATCATGGTTGTAGAAGCCGGACTCCACATCGCTGCGCGCAGGCAGAATATGCAGTTTGCCGCGCTTTGAGTTAATATTATAATGGCGTCCTGTTCCTAAATGCTCAATTAAAGATCTTGGTTTATTTTTGATGTGTACTTGAATATGGTTCACACCGCTGTTGCTTAAATTAGAAATCGGAAAGTCAATCAAGCGATAACGACCGAGAAACGAAATGGCTCCTGCCGGACGATAATCCGTCAATCCCTTGATCTGTACATTTAATCCTTCAAAATTTACGATTCCAAATGCGTTGCACATTTCAATCACCTCACTCGTTTCGAGATCAACTCGATATGTTCACTGTTTGGATCGCCGACAACTGCACCCGGATCAATTTTTACACCCTGCGCAACAATGGCACGATGAATCACGGCACCCTCTCCGACTACTACGTTCGGCATCAGTACCGCATCCTCGACACAGGCATCCTTTGCGACTTTTACACTGGTAAATAATACGGAATTTTTGACATTTCCGTCTACCATACAACCCTGATTGATATAAGAATTTTCCACTTTCGCATCCTTACCGATGTATTGCGGCACTGTTGCGACATCTTCTGTATAGATTTTCCATGTGGAATCATTCAAATCAAGCTCGTTGTTTTTGCTTAATAAGTCCATATTGGCTTCCCATAGGGAATCAATCGTTCCGACATCTTTCCAATAACCTTTGAACTGATAAGCAAACAGGCGCTTGTCTTCATTTAACATCTTCGGAATGATGTCCTTTCCGAAATCGTGGTTGGATTCCGGATCGTCCATATCTGCCACAAGCATTTTTCTAAGCTGTTTCCAGTCAAAGATATAAATACCCATGGATGCTAAATTACTTTTCGGGTGTTCCGGTTTTTCTTCAAACTCTACGATACGTCCGTCTTCATCCGTATTCATAATACCGAAACGACTCGCTTCTTTCATCGGTACCGGAAGTACGGCAATCGTCGCATCGGCATCGCTTTGGCGATGATAGGACAGCATCTTTGAATAATCCATTTTGTAAATATGGTCTCCTGATAAGATTAATACATAATCGGGAGAGTGACTGTCGATAAAATCAATATTCTGCGAAATCGCATCCGCTGTTCCGCGGTATACATCAAACGCTGCTCCGTCTTTTTCGCGCGGCGGCAGTACATATACGCCGCTGTCACGTGCATCCAAGCCCCATCGGGAGCCTGCGGCCGCATAAGAGTTTAACAGGACACTTTCATATTGAGTTAATACACCAACTACATTAATGTTGGAATTGGCACAGTTACTAAGCGGGAAGTCGATAATACGATATTTACCGCCGTAGTATACTGCTGGTTTTGCGATTTTTTTCGTGAGTGCCTCCAATCTGGTTCCGCGCCCACCTGCCAAAATCATGGCTAACATGTTATTTTGTCTCATCTACAAATCCCCCTTTCAAGGATTTATTAAGTTTATTATACTGTTTTTCGATCTGAATTGCTACCGTTTTGCGATTGTTTTTAGTATTTATATACTTTTTTGTATGCGTTTTCAAACCAACACTTTCCAGTATTGATTGAAATTGCTGCCATATTACCGGCAATTCGATTGGGCGTACAGTTTTAAACGCCGTTTTTTAGCTTGTGTTTGTATCCTGATTCTTTATGCAAAGGGTTTTCCCTGATGCAATTATTCGGAAAGCAGCTTTTGTGCCGCTGTAACTATCGCCATTTTATAGATTTCATCTTCATTGGCGCCGCGGCTCAGGTCATTTAACGGTTTGCGCATTCCCTGCAGAATCGGACCTACTGCTTCAAACCCGCCAAACCTTGCCATTAGCTTATATCCGATATTTCCGGCATCCAGTGTAGGAAAGATAAATGTATTTATTTTTCCTGCGATAAGGCTATCCGGCGCTTTCAATTCCGCCACCTCCTGCGCCACTGCAGCGTCCAACTGCATTTCTCCGTCTACCTCATATCCTAACGGCAATCGCCGTAACCGCTTCACTGCTTCTCGAACCTTATCCACGCTCGCTCCGGCTCCGCTGCCGTAGGTGCTGTAGGATAACAGTCCAACCTTTGGTTCAATTCCGAACACTTGTGCCGTTTTGGCACACTGCATGGTGATGTCCACCAATTCATCTACACTGGGATCGATATTCAACGAACAATCTCCGAAGATGTATTGCGTTGATCCCTTAGTCATTAAAAAGCAACTGGATACAATATCGCATCCCTGCTTTGTCTTTATTAATTGTAACGCAGCTCTCAGGGTTTCTCTTGTCGAAATGGTTGCGCCGCCGATTAATCCGTCGACATCATCCATTGCCAAGCACATCGTTGCGAAGTAATTTTCCTTTTCCAGTAAATCACAACATTCCAGCGCACTCAGCTTCCCTTTTCGCAGCTCTACCATTTTCAGTATCATTTCATCCATTCGCTGATAACCAATTCGATCAAGTATTTCAACACCCGACAAATCAATTTGCTTGTTTTCAGCTGTTTCAGCGATCATATCGCGAGGACCGTTCAAGACCGGTATAACGATCTGTTCCTTTGCCAGCCTGCTTGCCGCCCTCATTACTCGCGGATCCCAGCCTTCGGTAAACATGATTCGTACATTTTTACCCATGATCAATTTTTTTAATTGCTCCATGCGTTGCCCTCTCTTTGTAAACGCTTTCTTATATCTTATATTATACGATATTTCTTTTTGAAAAGGAAGCCTTTTCCTATTCTTTTCCTAATTTATTACCCTTAATTTTATTTGACCGAGTTTTCTGCGCGTTTTTTCATTGAGAGGAAATGAAATGATGAATTATTGCAGAATGATTCTACGATGGAATATAATGTGTTTATGTACTGTTTGATTAATAAGAGCCTATGTATGTCAATGCGGCATACGTTGTATTGTATGCAATGAGTATTTCTTTTATGTCACATTCCTTTCTTTGCCGCGCGCTGCTTTTTTCTTTTCCTTATATATAATATGATTCGACTTTATGATTCAACTTTAATCCTATCTATTCCATTCGTATCTCTTGCTTTGATGGGTATGTGTTTGTATTGAGTAATTTATTTTCAAGTATGATTTTGAATAAACAGCGGGTGCGCACACAGCACCAATGCTTCTGCCGTGATGTTTTCTTGTTTGAGCAGTTCGTAAGCTTTGGTTAAGGTTGCGCCGCTTGTGCATACATCATCAAACAGTACCAGTTTTTTCTTCGGTAATTTTTTTGTCGCATCTAATCGTATGATTTCACCGATTTGAAGTCGTTGTTCATAATTCAGTGAGGATTGCTTTCGATCCTCTGTTTTATAAAACGGCTGTATTTTTTTCAAGTGCAGCACATTGCTCATTTCCGCTAACGCATGAAATCCCCGCGCTTGTGTTTTTTCTTTGCTTGACGGCATCAGCGCCAGTGTATGCCCTTTATAGCGTTTTTCTATATATCGCCGATCTTCGTGCAGAAAGCAGAATCGCAGTTCCGTATCCAACCCTTCCTTATATTGAAAGAGCATATTTTCGATAAATTCATTGTATTCATAAAGAACGTGAAGCTTCATTCCTTGATGTTGGTAAGTTTTTCGCAAAGGTATCAGCTTGCTTAAACAGGCTCCGCATAAAAGGCTGTCACATTTCAGCCAACGATAGAAACCCTGCTTACTGTTAATCGGCTGATCGCATATATAACAGCGTTTCATCTTCGCACCCCAAGCTTGACGGTATGTGATTGCGGCAGGGTCTCGTTCATTTTTTGAATCGCTCGGATACAGCGTTTGATGTCGCTTGTCATTCGCTGACATAGCAAAACGGCTTCACCGCTCGGCATTTCAATATTTCTGCCGACTCTTCCGACTATTTGTATCAGACTCGCTTCATTGAATACGATATGATCGGCATGCAGCACCGCGACATAGATTCCTTTGATCGTTATTCCTCGTTCTAATACCGTTGTCGTAATTAAGCAATCATATTTATGCTTATGGAAGTCGGCAAGAATTTGATCCTTCGCATCGGTTTGTGAGGTCAGATCGGTACATCGAAATAACAGCCGCAGCCATCGTGCATATCGTTTTGCGTCTTTGATGGTCGGGACAAATACCAATACTTGAATTTCAGCTTTGCGACAGCGAAACAAAAAACGCACCAAGTACAGCAGCTGCATACTTGCATAAGTATGTATTACTCGCGGCGCTGCCAACGGATGAGCATGCGGCCGCTGAAACAGTTCTACAATTCCCAGTTCTCCTGTCTCTGTCTGTTTTAACATTTTTTCATCCGGTGTGGCTGTCAGATACAATCGCTGTCCTTTGCAGGCATGTGCCGCAATTGTTTCAAGCAGTTGATTGCCGCGATAGGGAAATGCATCGATTTCATCCATAATTAACAGATCGAATGTATGAACATAGCGATACAGCTGATGCATCGTGCATATAATTAAATCACCGTCGCTCTCTTCATGATGTCCTTCGCATACCGCTATTACATGAAGCATCGGAAACGCCTGTGCCATTCTCGCTTGGATCTCCAATACAACCTGCCTTCTCGATATTGCAAAACCTACCTTTTTTCCGGCATTGATGTAGCGCATGATACTGTCCATCACAATTTCTGTCTTTCCCGCCCCGCATGCCGCATAGATCAAAATATCTTTCTTTTCGCTCTGCAATCTCCGTATTTTCGCCGCCGCCTGTTGCTGCGCCGAAGTCAGCGAATATTTCAGTTCATAATGACAGTTTTGTTTACTTGCTTCATAGTGAATTTCTTTTAATTCTTCATCTGCGTTTATTCTCCCGAATGCTATGCATTTTCGACAGTAATAGTTTCTATGAAACGGATCATAGGCAAACCAACTTTTTTCTTTATTTCCGCATCGTTTACATTCCATTGTGTTTCTCCTTTCTGTTTATGACTTGATTGCCCCCTCTTTGTTATACACGCACATTTTCGATTTCCCCAAAAATTTTTATTTTATTTTTAGTTTTTTTCAGGTTTTTATGTTGTTCTGTTTTTCTCCCTTACTGTTCCATTCTTATCGCTTATTTGTTCATATATCTTGTTTTTATTACAATAGTACCTGTACTTTTTCTACAGTCGATATGCTGTTTTTCAAGAATGTTACACGGAATGTTTGATCAATCGGCTGTTTGTTTTTTCCTATATAGGAGTTTGCTTATGAGTAGTTATATCGGTATCTATGTTATCAAGAAGTATGGTAATGAGTTAGCTTTTTTCCAAGATCATTTTCATAAGGCTGTCTTTTTTTATTCTTATGATCAGCTTTTGATGAATTGTGATGTGCATTGTTCTTGTCTGATGTTTCCGCTTTATGCGTTGAATCTTTCTGTTTTAATTCGTTTTGCCTTGTCTTCGCAAATACCGATTGTTTTTTATGAGCAACAATGCCGCAAATGGCAGTTTTATCAAATGCAGGCTGTCTTACCGCAGGAACTGTCGCTTGGCTTGGATCGTCATACGCTGTTGATGAAGCGCGGTTGTGAACAGTTGCGTATTGTTAAGCAGGATATTATGTATATTGAATCTGACAAGATGTATGTGTATGTGCATACTGCCGAGCGCACCTTGCGTTTTCGCATTCAGCTGAAAGAAATTCTGATCAAATTGAATGATGTGAATTTCCAACGCTGTCATCAGAGCTTTATCGTGAATATGGATTATATATATTCATTGAAGCGCTATGAGATTATTCTGCGCAGCGGTGTGAGCATTCCGGTTTCTAAAGCTTATTCCAAGCAGATTCGGGAGGTGTTTCAGAAGCAGTGTGATATGGGGTAGGCAGTAATTGAGCGACGTCGATTTTATTGGATGAATAGGAAAAGAACAGGCATGATGATTGTGCCTGTTCGTTATGCGTTCTATTTTAAAAATTTTTGTTTGTGCTGATAAAGCATGAAGCCTATGAAAATGGTTGAAATCATAAGCCCGATGTAAATCATAGAATTTGTATCGTCACCGGTCATTGCTCCGCCGATACTATTACCCGGGTAATACGAACCTTTGACATCGGTATCATTTCCTTGTTTCACCGGATTTGTCGGTTTGTCGGTATCTGTTGGTTCTTCTGTGTCCGGTTCTAAACCGGTCATTGTTTTAAAGGTTACACCGTTTACGGTGAAGCTGTCGCTTGGGTTCCATTCTGTGACATCTTTTATGTTTTCATCAGGCTTGCCGTCTTTATTTGTATCAATATTAATATCAGGTTTTCCGTCTCCGTCGGTATCTATATCGATGTCGGGGATCCCGTCATCATCCAAGTCCACATTAATTTCGGGTCTGCCGTCTCCGTCTAAATCGACGTTTACATCAGGAATCAATGTAGAGTCTGTACAATATTCTTCTATTTGATCGGTCACACAAAGTGTCGGATTCCATTTGATGTTCGTTACGATATTTAAATCGGGTTTCCCATCCTCATCTAAATCTACATTAATATCAGGTTTTCCGTCTCCGTTCGCATCGATATTTAATTCGGGAATACCATCATTATTACGATCTTCATTGAGGGCGATCCATTTACTTTCATCATTCGGATCTTTCCACTTGATGTTTAAATCAGGACAGCCATCACCATCCGGATCATTGAAATCAGGTTTACCATCTTTATCGACATCAACGTCGATCTTCTTTAATTCTACTTCATGACAGCTTTCTTTGTTTGTATTTTCTGCATTATCTGTCGGTATCACACACACTTTATATTTTCCGACTGTTTCGCTGATCGTAATACTTGCCTTCTCTTTTGTGACAGTTAATGTGCCGTTCTTGATCTCTTCCTCTGCTCCATCAACTATCTTAAATACTTTATAGCTGATTTCCTTGGTGCCGCTGACCTTTAAGTCACCTTTCGCATCACTTGTCGTAATCTCAAATGATGTTCCCGGTTTAAAGAAGATGCCACCGCTGAGTTTGTTTATTATATCTTGTAGCTTATTGTTTGTATCTTTGGCTTTTATGCCTTTTACCTTTGGCGGTGTCTTATCTATCTTAATAATCTCTTTCTTTTCCTTTGTGATTGCGCCGCTATCCTTCTTCATCCAGAAGCTTTGATTCGTTTCTCCCTCTTTTGTGACAGTCACTTGATTTGGTTTCCATGTGCTTTGATCTAATGACATGTTCTTATATTCATTATGATCACTGATGATATTTACATCTTGATTCGTCCACTTGCCTGTATAGGCTGTATTGTTCCCGTCATTGATTTCTAAGTGATACCAATCATCCTCGATATTATCTTCCTTAATAGTAAGTGTTCCCTCTTTAAAAGTAAAACTATAGTTTGGATAAGTCTTGTTTAACGTCGTGCTGTCTCCCTTGATTGGATAGCAGCCTGCATTACTGCTGGTCTTTGCGGTAGTGCTTAGCTTAATGTCATTCACTTGTATGACATCTTGTGTTCCGTTCCATGTGACTAATTGATTCTTGAAATCTTGATAGGTTAAACTTGGATTGGGCTCTCCTTTGTATTTCTCTTGATCATCGATTGTAATTTCGATCGGTTTCGGTAATACCGTTACTTGTACTTTCTTGCTTAACGGTGATTCACCATCTGCCGTTCTTGTCACGGTGATTGTCGTTTTCTTACTTCCGCTGTATTTCAATGCATCAAACTCCGCCTTGTTTCCATTCACTGTCGGATTGGATATATAGGTCGTATCATCAATTTCAAATGTATATTGTACATTCGTACTGTCTGCATCATATTGCGTACTCTTAATTGTGAAATGATCTCCATAGATAATCTGCCCCGGACTTGTGATCGCTAAGACATTCTCATCAGGTCCCATAATATGAATCGTTCCGTCGGCTTCCGCTACTTTGTAGTTTCGATCCATCGGTTTCGTCGCATGGATCTTAATATCTTTTCCTGTTTCTCCGCTATAGTTATAATCGATTACTTTATTATCATTCGTCCATGCGATTGTATGATCTTCATTACTGTCTACCTCAATCAATATATCACCTGATGTATCAACAACACCGTCTATCTCAATTACAGGTTCGACTTTTCCTTTTCCGTTCACAACATAAATTGGATTTTCCGCAAAAGTAATTACTCTTGTGCCTTTATCGATATTGATCGGTAATTCTATTGTTTTATCACTGTAGTTTCCGCTAGGATCATGACTCGTTGCTTGGACAATAACTTTTCCCATTTGACTGTTTTGACTTGCATTCAGAATTGTAACTAAACCGCTCGCATCCACTGAGATCACATCGGTAGGACTTCCTGTCTTTAACTGATACGTTACGGTACTCCCAGTCGGATTGCCTGCCGTATATAACTGAAAATTCTTACTTGGGGCATATGATTGTACATACGCATTATAGATACTTCCTGCTTTCGGCAATTCATTCCCTGCATTGTCTGTATAGATAAATCCCTGCGCTCCTGCCGTTACGGTAAAGGTCAATTCCGCCTGTGCATCTCCTTGTCCTGTCGCACCTTTTTTCTCTGCGACAATCGTTACTGTTCCTACTCCGTGCATTGTGACCGCTCCCGTATTTGGATTGATCGTAATAATGTTGGTAGAACCATCTTTGATTTTATAAGTCACAGGATTATTATTCATACTGCCCTTAACCGTCGCATACACGCTTACTCCCGTATCGGTAATCTTCACACTCTTTTGCGTAATCATATTGATTGCGGCTGTTGTTTCATAAAATTGTAGGTTCTCCGGCGCAGCTACGCCGACATTGATGGTGACAGGGATTTCCTTTGTACTCCAACTATCCGATACCATAACAGTGATATGGTAACTCTTAACTCCGAGATTCGCAGTGGTTTTAATGAGTGCGGTATTGTCCTCTGCATTTTCTTCTAACTGGAACAAACCGGCATCTCCGTCCTCCTTTAACGCATATTTATAAGTTGTAGTAGTTTCGCCGATTGTATCAGGTGTTCCCAAGGTTCCTTTGATCGTTCCGATGGTTCCGTTGATTTTAACATTACTGTCTGATGCGGCAAAGGTCGGTGTAGTTGTATTAGAGGAATTACTGTGAGGAGTTACAATTCCGTCTATTTCGCGATAGATTACGATTTCTTTTTCCGTAAAAGCCGCTTCATAATTGTCTTTGCCGCTGCTTGGATCATCATCTGCGGTTGCCTTGATTTTTACTTTTCCGAATCCCCCGTTACCCTTATAAGTAATTTTGCCGCTATCTTTATCTATATCAATTAAATACGCATCTCCGCCGCTTATACTATAGACAATCTTTGTTCCTGTATTCGGGGTAGCTGTCGCTGTTTCATTCCAAGGTTTTGCGGCTTCAATAATGGACTTTTTCGTTATACTCGGAAGATCAAAAACTATGGTCGGAGTTATTTGGGCGACACTGATGTGAAGCGTTTCAGATTCAACCCCACCGACAGGATACCCATTCGCATCGATCGCATTTATTTTAAAATAATAATCCCCCGCATCTAAACCATTCGGATCATTCACTACTACATTACCGTTATTAAATGAAAATAATTGATAATCATTTTCATGACTGCTTACACTTGTATCACTGATTAAAGTGAATGTAATCGGTTCGGTGCCGTTTTTCGCTGTATATGTCGCTACGGTATCTCCCAAATTAACATTTGTTCCATACTTTAATCCTGTATTCGGAGAGGTCTCAATAGATAAACCTTCCACTATTTCCAAAGTTACAGTGAAAGCTTCAGATATATAAGACGTTCCGTCTGCTTTAATATCTTCAGCATAAAGTTGTATTTCTTTTTTAGCTCCGAGCTCATTAACATTTATAAATGAACTAATATTAAAGGATACGGTTCCGTTTTCTGCATCCAATTTTCCTATTTTTCCATAAACAGTTTGATTACTGCTGTTTTCCCCCATTACACTTATATATCGCTCGTACCCTGTATGAAAACTTGTTGTATTAACCGGTATATTTATTGTATTTACATCTTTAGATATTTTAATTGTTCTTGCAGAAACATCCACCGCTACATTACTGTTTTCACTTTCCCTTAACCCGTTTATCATTAATAAATTATCTGTTATATGCGGAATGTAGATGTTACCTTCTGTCATGGCTGTCTGCGGTACACCAAAAGAGTTTAGTGTCGATGCATCTCCTATTTTACTGACATATTTTATACTTGAGTCATTTATATGAATCAACGGTCTTTGGTATGCTTTCTGTTTAGAACTGATCGGATCATCATAGTAAGATGTACCCTTGTAGCTACCGGCATTATTCACGCCATTACCTGCCCAAGTTATCATATTAATGTTGCTGCTGAAAACTCGTCTGTTCACTGTAATGCTCTCATCACCGCCTACAACCATCAGAGATGCACCGGCAGGATATTTAGAATCGGTCCATTTTAATTCTCCTACCGCTACTAAATCGCCGGGTTCAAAAGTATCCTTCGATTTGGTTATTAATGTTTTTGTATCAGGTTCTAATTCCAACTCAACCAACAGAAAACGGTGATTATTTGTCCAAAAATAGTCTGAAGACGGATTTTCTTCGCTGCACGGCTGTATTTCATTATTGATTACTATTGCTTGACAAAGTGGTATGGTAAATAGAGTACCTAACTCATATTCTGTGCCAACACCGCCCACTGTTGTATAGGCACCGTTATTCCCATAAAGCGGCATACTCGTCAACTTATTCTCGATCGGTAAGTATCCCTCCCAAACCATGGTGTTGTCTAAAGGTGAGGCATATACTTGTTCATTTAAACTGTTTCTTTCTGTCACAACTCGCGCTGACTTTAAATCATTTATAGTGCCGATGTCATCTACCCACCATATTTCGCTGGAAGGAATACGGTTATCTAAGTAATTGTTATTTACTAATAATTCTATATCGGTATAAGTCGGTAGTTGAGTGTTTGTTATAAAAGAATTATTTCTTTGATCTATTACCTTATCGACGGGAGTATTGAAATACACTTTTTCTGATGAAAAATTTTTCTCAGCTAAAAAACTTCCCGTATTACTCAAAGCAATAAATACTTTATCACGATCTAATTGCAGTCTAGAATATTGTTGGATAGATACAGTCGGAAATGATTCATCTGATGCATATAAAACAGCATTATGATTCGATTCCAACAAAATCAGGAATAGCAAGAAGATACCCGCTAATCCCATTGACAACCTCAATATTTGGTTTTTCAATTTAATCATCCTCTCTTGTGTCTACAAACGTAGACTTAAAGAGAGAGCGAGAAGAGTTATTGAAATATATGTTTCTGAATAGAAAAACAGACGTTTTTAATTAAAAAACACCTGTTCAGAATTGTCTACCTATTTAGATCTATTCTTATTGAAATGTATCTTTCTTATACTTAAATAATAAATAACTAATGAACCCCATTCCTATTAATGTAGTACTTAAGTAAAGCATTACATTCGTTTCATCCCCTGTCATAGCACCGCCGACTGAGTCTCCGGAATAATACGCTCCCTTGACATCTGTATCATTTCCTTGTTTCACAGGATCTTTCGGTTTGTCAGATATTGCGGGTTCATCTTTATCCGGCTCTAATCCGGTCATTGTTTTAAAGGTTACACCGTTTACGGTAAAGCTGTCGCTTGGATTCCATTCTGTGACATCTTTTATATTTTCATCAGGTTTGCCGTCTTTATTTGTATCAATATTAATATCAGGTTTTCCGTCTCCGTCGGTATCTATATCGATGTCGGGGATCCCGTCATCATCCAAGTCCACATTAATTTCGGGTCTGCCGTCTCCGTCTAAATCGACGTTTACATCAGGAATCAATGTAGAGTCTGTACAATATTCTTCTATTTGATCGGTCACACAAAGTGTCGGATTCCATTTGATGTTCGTTACGATATTTAAATCGGGTTTCCCATCCTCATCTAAATCTACATTAATATCAGGTTTTCCGTCTCCGTTCGCATCGATATTTAATTCGGGAATACCATCATTATTACGATCTTCATTGAGGGCAATCCATTTAGTCTCATCATCAGGATCTTTCCACTTGATGTTTAAATCGGGACATCCATCGCCATCAGGGTCATTGAAGTCAGGTTTACCATCTTTGTCCACATCAATATCGATTTTCTTCAACTCTAATTCATGGCAGCTTTCGGTATTTGTATTACCTGTGTTGTCTGTCGGTATCACACATACTTTATATTTGCCTGTGGTTTCACTGATTGAAATACTTGCCTTTTCTTTTGTGACAGTCAATTTACCCTCTTTGATTACTTCCTCACCTGCTCGAGCTACGGTATCAAGTTTATATACCTTATAGCTGATTTCCTTAGTTCCGCTGACCTTTAAGTCATCTTTCGCATCACTTGTCGTAATCTCAAATGAGGTTCCCGGCTTGAAGAAGATGCAGCCGCTGAGTTTGTTAATAATATCTTGTAGCTTATTGTTTGTATCTTTGGCTTTTATCGTTTTGACCTTTGGTGCAGTTTTATCAATCTTAATGATTTCTTGTTTTTCCTTTGTGATTGCGCCACTGTCCTTTTTCATCCAAAAGCTTTGGTTTATTTCGCCTTCTTTTGTGACTGTGACTTGGTTTGGTTTCCATGTGCTTTGATCAAGAGACAAGTTGATATATTCATTGTGATCACTGATGATATTAACTGCTTGATTCGTCCACTTGCCTTCATATGCAGTGTTATTTCCGTCATTGATTTCTAAATGATACCAGTCATCTTCAATGTTTTCTTCCTTAATGGTGAGTGTTCCCTCTTTAAACTTAAAACTATAATTCGGATAAGTCTTGTTTAAAGTATTCGCATCTCCCTTGATCAGATAGTTCCCTGCATTACTGTTGGTTTTCGCTGTCGTGCTTAGCTTAATATCATTGGCTTGGATTACATCCTGTACTCCGTTCCATGTGACTAATTGATTCTTAAAATCTTGATAGGTTAATGGTGGATTTTGTTCTCCCTTATATTTCTCTTGATCATCAATCGTGATTTCAATCGGTTTCGGTAATACTGTTACTTGCACTTTTTTGCTTAATGGTGATTCTCCGTCTGCCGTTCTCGTTACCGTTATCGTTGTCTTCCTACTTCCGCTGTTTTTTATTGCATCAAACTCTGCCTTGTTTCCTGTGACTGTCAGATTCGATACATAAGTCGTATCATTAATTTCAAATGTATATTGAACATTCGTACTGTCCGCATCATATTGCGTACTCTTGATTGTAAAATGATCTCCGTAGATGATCTGTCCCGGACTTGTGATCGCTAGGACATTTTCATCAGGTCCCATAATATGAATCGTTCCGTCGGCTTCCGCCACTTTGTAGTTTCGATCCATCGGTTTCGTCGCATGGATCTTAATATCTTTTCCTGTTTCTCCGCTATAGTTATAATCGATCACTTTATTATCATTCGTCCATGCGATTGTATGATCCTCTTTATTGTCTACCTCAATCAATACATCTCCTGATGTATCGACTACTCCGTCTACCTCAATCACCGGTTCGACCTTTCCTTTTCCATTCACTACATAAATTGGATTTTCCGCAAACGTAATTACTCTTGTGCCCTTTTCAATATTAATCGGTAATTCAATCGTTTTGTCTGCATAATTTCCTGTAGGATCATGGCTCGTTGCCTGTACAATCACTTTTCCCATTTGGCTGTTTTGACTCGCATTTAGAATCGTTACTAAACCGCTTGCGTCTACCGAGATCACATCAGTAGGACTTCCTGCCTTAAGTTGATACGTAACAGTACTACCATCTGGATTTCCTGCCGTATATAACTGAAAGCTCTTGCTTGGGGCATATGCTTGCACATACGCGTTATAAATACTTCCCGCTTTCGGCAATTCATTTCCTGCATTGTCTGTATATATGAACTTCTGCGCTCCTGCTGTTACCGTAAAGGTCAGTTCTGCATAGGCATCTGCCTGTCCTGCCGCCCCTTGTTTCTCCGCTACAATCGTTACCGTTCCTACTCCGTGAATCGTTATCGCTCCGGTATTTTCATTGATCTCAATTACATTCGTGGATCCATCTTTTATTTTGTATTTTACCGGATTTGTATTTGTACTGCCCTTTACCGTCGCGAAGACAGTTACTCCCTTGTCTGTCGCTGTTACACTCTTTTGACTGATCATATTGATTGCCGCACTTGTTTCATAGAATTGTAAGTTTTCAGCTCCAGCTACTCCGACATTCACGGTAACTGCAACATCCTTACTGCTCCAGTTGTCTGATACTCTCACCGTGAAATGATAACTTCCTACTCCTAATTCAGATCCTGCTTTTACTTTAATCGTTCCTTTGTTGGAACCTGTAGTAATTTGAAACATTCCCGAATCTTGTCCGTTGATGATCTCATAACGATATGTCGTCTTTGTTCCACCGATTGTATCGGGAGTACCTTCGGTTCCTTGTACTGTTCCGATCAATCCGTTTCCCTTTACATTTGCTTGACTTGCCGTAAAGGTTGGTGTTGTTGTATTGCTTGATGCAGTATCAGGTGTCAGTGTCGCATTCACACCACGATAGATCACAATTTCTTTTTCCACATACGCAGACTCGTAATTATCATTTCCTGTCGCCGGATCATCATCAGCCGTCGCCCGAATCGTTACCTTGTTAAACACATTATTTCCGTTATAAGTAACTTGACCGGTATTTTGATCTATTTCAATTAAGCTTGAATAACCGCCGCTTTTAGAATACGTAATCTTTGTGCCTGTATTAGGTGTAGCCGTCGCAGTTTCATTCCAAGCAGTTGCCGCATCTGTCATCGATTTTTGGGTCGTATTGGGATCATCAAAAGCCACAGACAATTTCGTTTTTTCTACTGTAAATATTGTACACACCTTTGAATCCGCTGTAGCTGTCATAGGATCACCGTTCGCATCCACAGCACTTACACAGAATTTGTAAGTTCCTGCCTTTAAACCACCATTCACTAAATCAGGAGCACTGCTTTTGATTTTCACATCTAATGATGTGGCACTTGAAGTACCACTGGTTAAACCATCAATCTCAAAGTTTTGATACGTATTATCACCATTTGTTTCTACTGAATAAGTAAGCGGCATAACCCCTTGTGGATTCACCGTAATCTTTCCTACTGCCTGACCTACATTCACATTCTTACTGAATTCATAATCTTTTCCGCTTGTCGCTCCGCTTTGCGGCGCCTTTGTGTAAGTGACTTTATGCGGTTCTACAATTTCCAAAGGCAATAAATTAGATATTGAAGAACTTTCTACAGGTGAGTCAGATGAATTATTATATTCCTCATTGATCACAGCTACTTGGTATTTACCAATTGGAATTGTTGCTAAATCCAACGTATAATTATTCGTACCGCTTTTTGTGTCTTCTAACATTTTATAATATTGAATATCAGCTCCTGTTTCATTATATATGATGACTGATATTTGAGCATTAGTACCTGTATTGGCAGTTACCGTCAAATCTACGCTGCCGTTTTTCATTACCTTACTTGTGCTTTGACTATTTCTTTTGATGTCTTGTAAAGAGGCAGTCAATGACGATTGGACTCGTAATTTATTAGAATTCAATTCATTGTTTGCGTTTAAATTTGCTGTATCTATGATATAACTATGCCAATTTTTATCGGTAAAAGAAGTATCAGCCGCAAACATAATTTTGGTTTTATCAATTAACGCAAACGGTCGTATTGCGAACTTTACGATATTTGCTCCGCTACTTACCCAATTCCTGCTATTAGCCCAAGCAATTCTTTCATTTCTCGAAATCGAATTTCCGGTAGTCATATCAATAAAATCGTAACTGGCAGAAGCCAGGCTCAAAGGCCACTGCACTGCATTATTGTACGTATTCCGATATTGTCCTCCACTATCAGTAGGGGAAGTTATATATCCGTCAAGCCAGTAGGTAACGGCAGACTTATAAGCACGATCATTTAATGATAATCCGAAAACTCCACCAGTTCTGACATCATTTATGGAAGGTAATACGGGTGCTGTAGTAATGATTGTAGCTTCGTTACTATTGGTTTGGATTTTTGCGATTTCATTCTTCAAAGGTGTAACAGGACAAAATTGAATTGCATAATTACTGCTGCCGTTATTATATCTTAAACAATAGCTTTCTCTGTTCGCAATGCTTTGAGGTGTTGTTGTAACAGGTACACTGCTTTCATAGGTAGCTATCGAGTCTACTATCGGTTTGCTGCTCATCAACACATAACTTCCGTTATTATCATTATTCCCTATATCCCACACAATTTCTCTATTATCATAAGTTCCTAAAACAACCTTTGAGCCTTTAGGTAGCTGAAAGGTAGGAGCAGACTGCGCATGCAAAGTATCTATTAAACTTAAATTTATTATACACGAACAGCTTATCAAACATATTGATATTAATAAAACTTTTTTCCACATCTCTCTCATTCCCTTCTCTTCTCGATATAATAATGATTCCAAATATATCCATTTTTGTATAAAAACACGTTTTTTAAGACTACAAAAAGAGGAAGCACAGCTACACTCCTCCCTTGCTATGTGTACATTAGAGCCGATTCCGTTTTAAAAGTTCAAAAAATATATAAAAAATGAAAAAAATATTTTTAAGCTATTTTCTCGCTTCAAAAGCTGATACCCATTCAGACGCAATCAGCTTATCATAATACACACCGTGATACTTTTTCAAAGATTCATATACCGGTGTAATTTCAACCACTTCACTGTCATCTTTTAAAGCCATTCTTTTCGGATTTTGCGCCCATTCCTTTAAGGTATAATACGCATCCCGACAATTCATAATCGTTTTACCGCGATAGACCACTGCTTCAAAAACCTGCTGTTCTACAGCTTCCGCATTGGAAGAATGATTCAGCTCTGAGTATATTCCTGCGCCCATCACAATCATTGTCGCTGAACATACGGCAATACCTACTCCCGACAACCAAGAGTACGGATTAGTTTTCTTCGTTTTCAGCTTATAACAAGTGATCGGTTTTTCAACCATCGCATCATATTCACTCATAAACGCAATCATTAATGCCGCACCAAGCGCATCTGCTTTAAATCCAAGCGATCTTCCTTCTTTTTTCTCATATTCATCAACCAATTGTTTTAATTGATCTTTCGCATACATGATTCTCGTTTTAACCGTACCTTCCGGAATCTCTAACACATCTGCCATCTCTTTGATCGAAAGCTGTTCAAAATACTGCAGTAATAAAACCTCTTTTTGTTTCGGTTTTAATTGATCGACAAGTGATAACAGTATTTTCTTTTCTTCTTCATTATTCAGCTTATCATCAGGAAGCATATAATTTCTTTTTTCCACAAAGCCTTCCATTTTCGCAAACTTTTCCGGTTCAATAAACATATCACGATTATCTCTGAATTTATGTGAACATTTGGATATAAGAATCTTAATCATCCATGTTTTAAAATATTCCGGATTTTGCAGCTTCTTGACAGAACGATGAACTTCCATAAAAGTATCCTGTACAATATCCTGTGCATCTGCTTCACAATAATTGCTTATTTTTAATGCGGTATAATATGCTTTTCGATACAGTAAATCATAGATTTTCTGAAAGGCTTCTTCATTACCGTTTTGCAGCTGAATCACCCATTTTGTTAAATTTTCCATTTTTTTCACCTCGCTTATCGGTATTATTTTTAATATTCTTTTTTGCTTATATATTTCTACTTTTTTAATATACAATAAAAACAGTCCGTTTGTAAAGCAGAAAAATTCGCAAATATTCAAAAAAAAGACGCATCATCCTTTATTTATAAGGGAAAATGCGTCCGCAAAATTTTTTATTTTTTTAATGTTTTTAGTAATTTTTTGCTTCTTCGGCAAAATGAGCTTGGCTGTAGCCGCATACCGGACATGCTCCCGGAGCTTTTTCGCCTTCATGACGATAACCGCAAATATCGCATACCCATACGGTTTTGTCATTCTTTTCAAATACTTTTCCGTTTTTTACATTTTCTAACAGGGCAAGGTAACGTTCCTCGTGTGCCTTTTCAATTTTCGCAACCTGCTCCATTTGGAAAGCGATTTTATTAAAGCCTTCTTCTTTTGCGGTTTCGGCAAAACCTTTGTACATATCTGTCCACTCAAAGTTTTCACCGGCAGCGGCATCTTCAAGGTTTGTTGCCGTATCGGCGATCTTATCTCCGTTTAAAGCTTTGTACCAAAGTTTGGCATGTTCCTGCTCATTACGGGCAGTTTCTTCAAAAATATCAGCGATTTGTTCCATACCTTCTTCACGTGCTTTTTGTGCATAATAAGTGTACTTATTGCGTGCTTGTGATTCACCGGCAAATGCTGCCATTAAGTTCTGTTCTGTTTTGCTTCCTTTTAATTCCATTTTTTTATCCTCCGTTTTTTTATGTGCGCTTATCAATTACCGTTTCGGTAATGGTCGTCTGTCTTTTTTGCGCAAGTGGGACAGACGCCTTCAAACAGGATGCTGTGTGAATGAATTTCCCATCCGCTTTGTGCTTTCATCGCTATATCAAGCTTTCGCACATACGAGTTGGGCGCATCAAACAACTGATTACATTTCACACAATGCAGATGATAGTGTGGCTCAGCGGTTTTATCATACACATATCCATTTACAGGATGCGCAATTTTTTTGATTTCATTCATTTGTGAAAGAATATCAAGATTGCGATACACTGTAGCTAAGGAAATGGGGTTGCCGCTTTGGTTCAACGCATCATATACTTCCTCGGCACTGACATGTCCGTGAATTTGCTTCATATAATTCAATACAAGATCGCGTTGTTTTGATTGCTTACGTATCATCTGCTTCCTCCTATATTAAGAATCATTCTTATTATAATTCCTAATTTTGGTAAAGTCAATCATAATGATTCAATTTGCTGTGAAAATTCTTTAACTGTTTAAACGGGTTCAATAGGAATAGAATGAATAGTGTTTATATCACGAGAAACTGATTTCATAAAGGTAACAGAAGAAAGTTCCGGTAGGCAATTACACAATTTGCTTTCTTGCCGTTTTTCGTTTCTTCATCAAAAGACAGAGAAGTGCTGCCGCACCTGCTGTAAGGCTGTAAAATAAGGTGATTTCAGTGGTGTCACCGGTATTCGGTGTATCCGGAATCTTATGATTTGTGATCTCTATCACTCG
>CANOSP010000023.1 GCA_947569705.1 uncultured Erysipelotrichaceae bacterium | reverse complement strand
TTTCCACTATATATTTTTCGACCTTTAAAAGTGGAAGTTACTTTTGCACTTCACGTTCATAAAAAATCTATTTAAACACCTTATAAATTTAGCAAGCACATATTCTTAAATTTAATCATATGTGATATAATAATTACAATCATTATTAGGAGGAGATCATGCATAGTAACCATTTTCTTAATTTTATAAAAAATAATGCAGGAACTACTGTTTTTTCATTGTTTGGTACGTTTTTATGGTCTATTTTCAAGACACATTTTACTACCACATATCATGCTGGATATTTAGAATATTTCAATGTAAATTCTTCATACAATATAACTAATATACTATCTATGTCATCAATGCCTACGTTTTTTCTATATTTAATGGTGATATTATCTTTATTTATAATTCCTTATTGTTCAAAAGCCTTGCATCCTGAACCTGCAGGCAATTCAAAGAGCAAATATGTTATTATTCATACCTTAATCTATATATTCTCATATTATATTTTCTTTTTTTGTTTACTGGCATATTATATAAAATTGCAAACAAAAGCTAACCTGATTGACATTATGCTTCTTATGCTCAAACATAATTGGTCTGAAATCGGAGTAATAAGTATTATGTATTCTGTAGCTGGAATTATTTTTATCGGTAATGATATTTCAAAACATATCCATTCTTTTAAATCTAATTTCAAACTATATAGAAAGAAAATCATATCATTTATTCTATTATTCACTACTATTTTCTCTTTTTTGTTCATTTACTTTATTGATAACTTTTTTCTTTCATTAGGGTCCATGTCTGCAAGTTTACAAAATATTTATCCCTCTTTTACAAAGGAAGGTACTGAGTATATCGTCATTGCCGAAATGGACGAAAATAAATATTTAACCATTTCAATACAAAATCAAAGTGAAGATACTATTTGTATAATTCAGGATATTTCTAACATCCCGCTTATTGATAAAAACATTGAGAACATCTTTTTGAACTACTAGATGATTATCAATAATTTGCTGTAGCATTTATGCTAAAATGGTGCATTATTTATTCCTAATTGGTATTATTTTTAATAATCTCAGTCGCGCTCTTTCCTTATTTTTAGAGTTTTACAGCATATAAAAATTTCAGTTTTCTTAAATTTATAAGTCAAAATTTTCTTTCATTTTTTCCAACTTCGCCATATAAAACCCATCGCACCCGTACTCATACGGAAAAATCGTCCTCTCCTCCGCCAACACAAACCCAGAATGCGCCTTCAAGAACACCGCAACCTGCTTCTCATTCTCCTTCTTATTCAGTGTACAAGTGCTGTACACAATCACGCCGCCTCGCTTCACCAACTGCGCCGCTCGTCTGAGAATAGCCGCCTGTATCGGAATCAGGCTGTCCATATCACTGCTTTCCATATGCACCTTAATATCACTTTTATGCGAAAATGTTCCATAGCCGCTGCAAGGTACATCACACAAAACTCGATCAAAGCTTTCATCCGCAAACTGCGATAATTCACTCGCATCCCCCGACATAGCCTTGATACAGGTTATCCCAAGCCTTGCCGCACCTTCCTCAATCAGTTTCACTCGATGATCATGAACATCGATGGCAATGATTTCCCCCTGATCCTTCATCAGCTGCGCCATATGACAAGTTTTTGTCCCGGGCGCACTGCACGCATCAAGAATTCGCTCCTTTGGCTGCGGTGCTAAAAACGGCGCTATCAACTGACTTGCTTCATCTTGAATCGCGACATAACCGTCCCGATACCACTTTGTATCACTGATATTCCCTTGTGCCATCACAAAAGAATCCTCACCAAGCGTTCCTTCCCGAAACAACGGTTCCTGTGCCAATAACTTTAAACGACTGATTTTTAAAGTATTCACCCTGCCATATCCCTTATGAGCATGTAAGCTTGCTCGACAGATTTTTTCACACACGTCAGCCCCATACTGCGCATTCCACATTTTAATCAACCAAAGCGGATGAGAGGTTTCAATCCCCAAAGCCTCATCACGATCATCAGGCAATACCCTTTTCCCCTGAGCCGCAACCTTGCGCAAGACCGCATTCACAAGTTTTGCATTGCCGCTCAAAAAACGCTTCGCAAAATCAACCGATTCATTGATCAACGCATAGGGTGCTTCCTTCAGCCAAAGAAGCTCATACACCGCCATATCAAGCAGCACACAAACACGTTTTTTCGGAAGCCGCTCCACAAAGCACTCCCAACACCAACGAACAAAACGATAATTCTCCAAAGTACCGTAAACAACCTGTGTCACATACCCGCGTCTTTCACTCGGCAATCGCTTCAGCGCATGACGTAAAGTTAAATTTGCATACTGCTTTTCCACCATCACTGCCTTTAAACAATCATAAATTAATTTCCGCTGCTGCATGAAATCACCTCCTGATTCATCTGATTCATCAAAATTCCTATCTCTTAAAACTCCCTATATTCCCTAATCCCTGATAATATTATCTTAACATCGAGCCAAGTCATTAAATCAAAAACAAACAACCTTCCCCCACAACTCATCGAAGCTATCAACATCCCTACTCCAACATCAACGGCTGTAAATCAATTTCCATCGCCGCCTTTTGCTTCGTCTGAATATGCTGCTGATAAATCTCCCATACAAGTGTATTCAACCTTAATTGATCCTTCCCCTTCAACAGTATCCTTACCCGATAAAGATCATTGCGTTTTCCCAGTGGTGCCGGTCCAAGCACTCTGATATTACCGACTGTTCGTAACTGCGCTACGTATTGATTCGCACACATCATCGCAATCGCCTCTGCCTTATGCTGAAAAACAATACTTGCCAAATAGGCATAAGGCGGATAACCGGCAAGATGACGATACTGCATTTCATTCGCAAAAAAAGTATGATAATCATGATTCTTAGCGCAGATCAGCGCATAATGATTCACATCATAAGCCTGAATAATCACTTCTCCGTTTTTCTCATGTCTCCCGCTGCGCCCGCTCGCCTGCTCCAATAAATCATAAGTCAATTCCGCACAGCGATAATCATTGCGATTCAATAAGGCATCACCGTTCAAGATTCCTACTAAGGTCACATTTTCAAAATCCAGTCCCTTCGCAATCATCTGCGTACCTAATAAAATATCGGCTTCTCCGCGGCGAAATTTCGCCAGAATTGTTTCATGCGCATGCTTCCCGGATGTCGTATCCGCATCCATACGCAATAGCTTCGCCTGCGGAAATTTACGCAGAACATGTTCCTCTAAACGCTGCGTACCGACTCCCAAATAACGCCATGCCGCCTTACCGCACTGCGGACAGCTGTTCGGCAGCTTCATCGTATAACCGCACGTATGACATTTTAACAAGTTCTCATCCTTATGATAGCTTAATGCCACATCACAATGCGGACACTGTTGCACATAGCCGCAGCTGACACAACGAAGCAACGGTGTATAACCGCGGCGATTCAATAACAAAATACTTTGTTCCTTACGCGACAAGCGCTGATTCAATGCCTCAGTGAGTCTACCAGATAACATATAATCCTCACCTTTGCGCAGCGCACTGCGCATTTCAACCAATGAAACATCAGGTAAGGCTTCATTGATTCGCTTCGGCATTTCAATCAATTCATATACGCCCTTATAAGCACGGGCATAGGACTCCAAACTGGGCGTTGCACTCGCCAACAATAAAGGACAGCGATGATGTTTCGCTCGTACTACGGCCACATCACGACAATGATAACGCGGCATCACATCCTGCTTATAGCTGGAATCGTGTTCCTCATCGATAATGATCAGACCCAAACGATCAAACGGCATAAAAATCGCACTGCGCGTACCGACAACGATCGATACTTGATGCTTCTTCACCAACATATACTGTTCATACTTTTCCTGCGAATTCAATCGACTGTGATAAATAGCGGCATTCATCGCAAAGCGCTGCTCAACCGATTCAATCATTTGCGGAGTCAATGCAATCTCAGGTACCATAAATAATACTTGCTTGCCCTGCTCCAATACCTGTTGTGCCAACTGTAAAAACACCTCGGTTTTTCCCGATCCCGTAACTCCGTGCAGCAGCATTACCTTTTGATTACCGATCGCCTTGATTTTTCCGATCGCCTCAAGCTGCTGCGGCTGTAAGACACGATGATTTTGTTGAGGCGTTAAAACCTTTAAAGTACTTGTCGCTTCACGTTCCTCTACACGCACCGCACCAAGCTCCACCAATTTCTTTCCGACACTTTTAAACTCCGCATTAAAATCACTGCGGCGCATTTCTTTTCGTATACGCATTGCTTCCGCTGCTTCTCGCTGCTTTTTTGTTAAAGCAAGTGCAGTCAAACCGATCCCTTGATCAACAATCCACATTTCTTTTTTCACTGCCTTTGCGCTGCTTTTCGGCTTTAGCTTGCCGGGCAGCATACACTGAAAACAGCTGATCATCGGCGCAACACACGTTTTTGCCATCCAAGCAGCCAATGAAAATAATTCCTCATTGATCAACGGTTCACTGTCAATGACCGCTTCAATCGCTTTAATTTCATAATTCAGTGAATGAACTTCAGAATCATCAACCTCTTCCACATGATCGACAAAACCGATCAACGATTGATTACGATTCCCGAAAGGTACCTTAACCCGTACCCCACGACATAAAGAAAAGCCATCACAGCGATAGGTAAATAAACGATCCAGCTCCATAATCGGTCGTTCAATATATACATACGCTAGCTTCATGGCTTCCCTTCTTTCTTTATTTCCTATATTTTATCATAAAACAATTTCAAATACCCGCAAAAATACGCTGTACAAACAAAAAAACAGAGCCGTAAAGGCATCTGTCTAAGATTCCTGATAAATATCCGCATTCTGCATATGACGCTTGATGATCAACGAAATCATATCAGCCGCAAGCTGCGGATCGTCGTTACAAACCACATACTTGTAATCCTTCACCATCTTCATCTCACCGGCAGCCTTAGCCAAACGCTGCTGCACAATTTCCTCAGGCTCGCTGCGGCGGCCGCGAATACGTTTTTCCAGTTCTTCCATATTCGGCGGAATAATAAAGATCGACAATGCATCAGGACACTTCTCCTTCACCTGCATCGCCCCCTGAACCTCAATCTCCAACAGCACATTCTTTCCCTGGTTGCGCAAATCCTCAACCAAAGATAACGGAGTACCGTAATAATTGCCGACAAACTCTGCCCATTCCAGCAATTCCCCGTTTTCAATCGCCTGCTCAAAATTTTCCTTGGTCGTAAATATATAATCTCTGCCGTCAACTTCACCGATACGCGGAGAGCGAGTCGTCATAGAAATTGAATAAGCCAGCTTTAACGCCTCATCATTCATAAAGAAATTACGAATCGTACCCTTCCCTACACCACTGGGACCGCTTATAATGATCAACAAACCTTTTTCCATATGTATGCACCCTTTTCTTTCCTATCATTTTACTAGGCATGATTCAACTTGTCAAACAGCTTTTGCATATTTTGGTTAAAATAACCAAAGTTTCATCTAAAAGTCACAAAAAAATTAAAACTGCCTGTTCATTCAAACATTATCTATATACATTTCGATAGGATTGCCACATCCGGTGTGATATAATAATAACAAAAAAAATTGAGGTGAAAATATGGCACTCGACGGCATTGTATTACAAGCAATTACAAAACAACTGCAGGAGCTGCTTCCGGCTAAAATCAATAAGATTCAACAATTATCAGATACAGAGCTGTTATTTCAGCTCAGAACCAAGGAAGGCAATAAAAAGCTGCTGCTGTCACTTCACAGCGTATACAATCGCATTAACATCACAAACCAAAGCTATACGACCCTAGATGCACCGCAGGGCTTTGTTATGCTTTTAAGAAAACAATTAGACGGCGGGATGATCCGATCTTTGCGGCAAGTCGGATTGGATCGTATTTTACATATGGAAATTGAAGCGCGCAATGAATTAGGCGATATTCATCAAAAGCATTTATATATTGAATTAATGGGTAAATATGCCAATCTTGTATTCGTGGATGAAAACGGCATTATCCTTGATGCGTTAAAACGCATACCGCCCTTTGAAAATAATAAACGAACGATTCATCCGGGTGCGAAATATCAGCTTCCTGCTCCCCATCTGAACAAACAAGACCCGTATCAAAATCCTGCAGTTGATTTCAATGCTTCCTTAGTCAAACAGCTGCATGGATTTTCACCGCTGTTAGCGAGTGAGGTAGAATATCGAATGCAAAAGGGTGCTGCTTTTTCAATGATCATGGATGAATTACAGCATTCCGATTCTGTCTATATCAGCGAACAGGACGGAAATACGCAGTTTCATATACTGCCGCTGACCCATCTGGCACAGCCGATTCGCAGCTATCCCCTAATGAAAGGTTTAGATATTTTATATCATGAAAAAGAAGAAAAGGTCCGCATCAAGCAACAAACCGGAGATATTTATAAAACCGTCAAACAGGAATTGCATCGAAACAGCGGCAAGCTGCCGAAACTGAAAGAAAGTTTACAAGAAGCACTTGATTGCGAAAAGTACCGTGAATACGGAGATTTATTATTTGCGTATCAAGGCAGCCTAAAAAGACAGCCAAAAGTAACGCTCCCCTCATTTGAAAACGGTACAGAGCTGACCATTCCTTTAGATATGCGTTATGATATTAAACAAAATGCCAATCGTTATTATCATAAATACCATAAGGGTAAGCGCGCACAGGATTTTCTGCAGGAACAGATTGCATTGTGTGAAAAAGAAGTGCGCTATTTTGAAGCGATGAAACTGCAGCTTGAACAGGCAAACGCTCAGGATGCAAAAGAAATACGCGAAGAATTGATTCGCCTTCATTACATGAAAGATACAAAGCGAGCGATGCGCAAAAAGAAGAAAAACCAGCTTCCTCACTATGAATGCTTTCACTTTGATGATTATAAAATCTATGTCGGAAAAAACAATTTACAAAATGATTTTGTGACATGGAAGCTGGCTAAAAAACAAGATACATGGTTTCATGCGAAGGATTATCACGGCGCCCATGTGATCGTTACATCCGCTCAGCCAAATGAGACAATGATCAGAAATGCAGCAATGCTGGCAGCTTGGTATTCTGAGGGAAGATATTCTTCCAGTGTGCCGGTAAACTACTGTCTTGTAAAGCAATTAAAAAAAGTTCCCGGAACACAGGGCAGCTTTGTATCCTTAAGCAGCTATAAAACGATTTATATTGATCCGGAAGCTGCACAAATTCAAGCCCTTATCGATGCACATATGCAGATGAATGCGACATAAAAAGCACCCCGTCGGATGCTTTTTTTATAAAATATGAATTCCGTATTCCTCACATGCAGCGATCATTTCATCGCTCCATGCACTGACCTGCACTTCACCGATATGTGCTTTATTCAATAACACAAGACAAATGCGTGATTGACCGATACCGCCGCCCATTGTCAAAGGCAGTTCATCATTCAGCAGCATTTGATGAAACGGCAGCTGTTCGCGCTTCAAACAATTCGCTTTTTCCAACTGTGTATGCAACGTTTTCGCATCTACACGAATTCCCATACTGGATAGTTCAACGACACAATCCAAAATCGGATAATAGATCAAAATATCACCGTTTAAATGCCAGTCATCATAATCAGGCGCACGCCCGTCATGCACTTCTCCGTTATTTAATTGATCTCCGATTTCCATTAAAAAGACACTTTTATATTGCTTGCAGATTTCATATTCACGCTGTTTTGCATTCAAATGCGGATAGCGATCGGCAAGCTCTTGGGTAGTGATAAAAGTAATATCCTCATAGATAAACGGCTCCAAGTTTTCAAATACCTTGATCACTTCCGATTGTGTTTCAACCAAAGCCTTCATAATCATTCTGACCGTATGCTTTAACATATCAATATTGCGATCCTTTTTCGCAATAATCTTTTCCCAATCCCATTGGTCCACATAGGAAGAATGCAGATTATCCAAGTCTTCATCTCGTCGTACCGCATTCATATCCGTATAAATCCCTTTATTCACATCAATATGATAGCGTTTCAGCGCCATACGCTTCCATTTAGCTAGTGAATGAACAATTTCCATATCCATTCCTAATTCCTTAATATCGAAGTGTATGGAACGTTCTACACCGTTTAAATCATCATTGAGACCGCTGCCGCTGTTTACATAAAGCGGTGCCGATACTCGCATCAGATTCAAATGATTTGCCAATCGCTTTTCAAACAGATCCTTTACATATTTAATTGCGATCTCTGTTGTCACTAAATCAAGCTTATTCTCATAATGCTGAGGCAGCAATAAATCCTTTACAGCCATCATGATACCTCCAATCATTGGATATATTATAGCGTATTTCAACTGAAAAATATACTGACTTTTATCATTTATTTTCATCTTATATCATTTTCTTTCATAAAATTATGAATTTCAATACTGTTCCGACGATATGTCTGCGGCTTTTCAAGCTTGGTAAAAGCATGAATATAAATTATAAAGCAAACAAAAGAACATAAAAAATGCGGTTTCCCGCATTTTTATTAAGCCTTTACTTTGACACACGTTCCGTCAGGTCCCGGTGTCGTATTCAAATATTCAGCGATCTTTTCCTTTTGATCCGCTTTACAAGGACGACAGGTTCCGACCACGCTGACCTCACCGTTCACAAGTGCTTCCGCCAAACCGGAGCAGCCGGCATAGCCGCAGCTTCCGCAGTTATAATTCGGCAGCATTGCCGTAACGGTTTCAATTCGTTCATCGACCTCTACTTGTAAATAACGATCCGCAACGCCGAGACCCAAGCCTAACAATGCGCCGAGTACCAGCATCATAACGATCGCAATCAGGATTGCTTCCATAATCACTCATCCTTTCCGCTCAGGTCATGTGAAGGATGATTTCCGCAGGAAGCATCATGACAACCCTCACAGCCTGCTTTGATATTTTCACAGCCTTCCGGCAGTGGTGTTTTATGATTCAGATAATATAACAATGCATAAATACCTGCCAATACGGCAAAGAACAATACGGCTGCCATTATACAAGACCTGCCAAACCGCTGAATGCCAATGCCATGATACCGGCTACGATCAATGCGATCGGATTGCCGGCAAATGCCTTAGGAACACTACATATATCCAAGCGTTCACGAATGGTAGAGAAAATATATAATACCAAGGTAAAGCCGACCGGGATTGCAATTGCGTATGTCAGCATTTCCGCAAAGTTATAACCTTCGCTGATATTGTTTAACGTAACATTCAATACAACACAGTTTGTCGTAATCAACGGTAAATAAACACCCAGTGCCTTATACAGAGCCGGACTCAGCTTTTTAATGATCATTTCTACCAGCTGTACTAAGGATGCGATGACCAAGATAAAGGTAATCAAATCCATGTATTGTAAGGACAGCGGCTCTAATACCGCATAATAAAGTGCATATGTTACAAGAGAGGCTGCCACAATGACAAAGGTAACAGCGGCTCCCATACCGATTGCCGAGCTGCTTTTCTTAGATACACCCATAAACGGACAGATACCTAAGAATTGATTTAAGATAACGTTATTAATTAAGGTGAAGGTGATAAACATCACGAATAAATTTCCTAAATCCATAGCTTACTTCGCCTCCTTTAAAGCTGCCTTAGCGGCTGCTTCCTTTTTTTCCTCTTTAGCAGTTTGATGATTTTTATAGGCTGCCAAAGCGCCTGCCAATAATGCGAAAGTAATAAACGCACCGACCGGCTGAGAGAACATACTGATGACATAATCCTCGGGAATCAGTCTGAAAGCGAAAATAGACTGTTCCACATTAAATGGATTTTCAAAGGTCAACATGCCGGTTGCGAGGATCTGACGAAGTGCAGACATCACGATAATTGATACCGTATAGCCAAGTCCCATTCCCAAACCGTCCAGCGCAGAATCAAATACACCGTTTTTAGACGCAAATGCCTCTGCACGGCCTAAGATGATACAGTTTACTACAATTAACGGAATAAATACACCTAAGGCAGAATCTAATGCCGGTGCATATGCTTTAATCAACATTTGGATGATCTTTACCAATGTCGCAATCACTACGATATAGACAGGAATACGAATTTCACTCGGTGTTACCTTTCTCAAGCATGAGATAATAATATTGCTCATCACCAATACAAGAATTACCGCAACACCCATACCGATCGCATTATTCAAAGTCGTAGTAATCGCTAAGGTAGAACATAATCCCAAGTATAATCCGAATACCGGATTTTCTCTGATGAACCCGGCGGTAAAATTTTCTTTACGATTCATTGTTCACCCTCCTACTTCAAATTTTCCGACAGGTACTTGCCTGCCTCTTGAATGCCTTCCACAACCGGCTTTGAGGATACCGTAGCGCCGCTGATTGTATCCAAGGTATCGGTTTCAGCATTCTTGCCGACTAATTTTTCTTTAAAGGAATCCTCGGCAACCTTAGTTCCGATTCCTTGTGTATCACCGTTTGAAATTACTACATAATCTAAGATTTTGCCGCTGTCATCAAGTGCAACCATAAAGCTTGTTCCTTCCTTATAGCCGCTGACCTTCAGTTTAAAGACAATCCCCTGATTATTAACCTTAAAAATCTTTTCAATCGTTTCACTGTCCTTGACACTGATCTCTTCAAAATCAGAATCCGCTGCATCCGGGAAGATCAACTGAAGATTTTGTTTTTCTGCCGCCAATGCATTTGCCGCAACGATCGGAGCCGTTAAGCTGTTCGCCAATGCGAGCGCTCCGCCGGCAATTGCCGCTACAAGAGCCAGAAACAGTGTTAAATGCAATACTTTTTTCATAGCTTACCTCCCTAGTAGCCCAATGCTTTCTTGACTTCAAGAAGCGCACGCATACTGGATTTTACGGAGAATGTCGCTCCGGAAACTACATCATTCTTTTCCACTTCATTCAATGCGGAAATGTCTTTTCCCTTGAATTGATCCAAATATTTTGCATTCAGAATCTTGTCACCGAAATATTCAGTATCATTCATCGCTGTTACATTCACCGATACAATTGTTTTATTATCGGCAGCGATCGTAATTTCAAACTGATTCGGTTCAAACGGATGTCCGTAATCCGGCATATTCGGACCTTCTTTTGCCGCAAAGCCCTCTGCCGTAATCTGATAAGTCGTAGAGCCGTCAGCGTTTTTCACAGATCCGTCCAATTTCGCAGATAATGAATTCACATAATCATCACCCATCGCAATCATCTCTGTTTTTGGTTTTTCCGGCTTTTTAGGTTCTGCCGGAGTAATAGCCATATTTGCCAAATACATAGAGCCTAATCCCAATAGACTAAGCACTGATAAGCTGATCCATGATTTCTTGATCAATGCACGCTGCTTACCGGAGAACGCCTGATCGATTGCCGGTGTCAGCATATTCATAATTAAAATGGAATACATGCAGCCTTCCGGCGCATTTGCCAATACACGAATCAATACCGTGATAATACCGGCACCGAGTGCAAATACACATTTTCCCTGCTTGGTCGCCGGAGATGTTACCGGATCACTCAACATGAATACGGCACCGAATACTACACCGCCCGTACATACATGGAAAATCGGATACCACAGCCAGTTGCTCATACCGCTGAACAAAGCCAATGCAGATGATAATACAAAGATACTGCCTAAGTAAATGAACGGTACACGCCAGTCAATAACCTTGCGAATCGCTAGAATCGCTCCGAGTACCAGCAACAATAATGTACTTGTTTCACCTAAGCCGCCCGGATACCAGCCCAAGAATAAATTCCACAGACCGTCGAACTTATCAAGTAGCGTTGAAATCATCGTATCGTTTAGCGTCAGCCAATTATAGCCTGTCGCCATTGTCGAGATCGGTGTCGCACCGGTTGCGACATCCGCTACCTTAGAACCGGCAAAGCTCGCAAAAATAATCGCAAAGCCGACCGCTGCCGGATTGAAGATATTTTGACCGAAGCCGCCGAACAGAATTCTGCCGACGAAAATCGCAAAGAAAGTTGCCATTCCCAGTGCATAAAGCTGTGTGTCAACCGGACACATCAACACCAAAATAATCGCGGTGATCCATCCGAACGAAGAAGCCAAATACTTCTTCATATTCTCTTTTTTAAATAATGCCCAAGCAATTTCGGTCACAAACGTAACTCCAAGTGCCGTAGCCATCATCAATAATGCTTGAATCGCATATTCACTTCCGAATTCCTTGAAATAATAGAATAAGGAAAATGCATATACGATAAGTAATGCAATCGTCAGCTCTAACATCATACGCTTCGTACTTTGCTTCTGGCGCAGGTTAGGGCTTACACTGAATGTAAATTTCATATTGTCCTCTCCTTATTTCTTCGCCATCGCAAGCTGGCGTTTTGCTTTTCTGACATTTTCGGTAACATCTAAGCGTGACGGGCAGATGTACGCACATAAGCCGCACTCGATGCAATCCATCGCATGAAGCTTTTCCATCATCGCCTGATTTTTAGCCTTAGCCGACTGTACAATACGAACCGGCTGCAGACCGACCGGACACACGTCGCAGCACTGACCGCAGCGCATACAAGCGACACTGTCATAAGCTTTAGTCGCTAATACCGTGATCGCATTCATTTGACGCTCGGCAACAAACTTATCATTGACGATCGTCTTACCCATCATTGCACCTGCCGCAATCAGTTTAACATCTTCACATGTATAACCGCCGCAGGCTTCGATCAGCTCACCGGCCGGTACGCCGACAGGACAGTGTACATTGACCGGTTCCTTTACCGCATTACCGCTGACAGTCATGAGTGCAGTAATAATCGGTTCCCCATACAATAATGCATTCGCAAACGCATATGCGGTAGATACGTTATTCACAATCGCACCTGCTTCGGAAGGAAGCTTCTGATAATCCTTTTTCATAACATAGCGAACAAGGGCGCGCTCCCAGCCGATCGGATACACATCAGGCACTGCCAACACTCTGACTCCGTTGATATTGGCAACCGCTGCCTCTACCTTCTTAATCATTTCAGTGTGCGTCTTTTTAATTGCAATGACAGCTTCCTCTGCCTGTGCCATTTTACGCATTGCCAGAATACCGACAAGGATTTCGTCCAAATGGTTTTCCATCGCAATATGATCGGCAGTGATATACGGCTCACATTCAGCCGCATCGATAATCAGTTTTTTAATATCCTTAGCACTTTGATATTTTACATAGGTAGGAAAGCCTGCACCGCCTTGTCCGATAATTCCGGCTTCCTTCATAAAAGCAATCAATTCCTCACGAGTCGCAGTTTGATAATCTAACGGTTGGAAGGGCAGTTCCCGCTCCATCTTCCCGTCATTTTCAATCACTACATGATCCAACGGCTTTAAAGACATGTGCATTATTTTCTGCACACCCTTTACCGTACCCGATACACTCGAATAGATCGGAATTTCCATACGATCCTTGCATACGGCAATTTTCGTTCCTACTTTTACGTGATCTCCCTCTTGAACCAATATTTCAAACTGTGTTGAATGACTGGCAAACATGGGAATGAACACCTGCGGTCCGGCATTAACTTCCAAAATTGCTTTTTTGGACGTCAATTCCTTATAACCCGGTATATGATGACGCATTGATCCTAATAACAATGACATCACTTTTCACCTTACCTTTCCGTTATGTGTCTGCTTCACTAATTTTGACACTAGTTTAATTATAGCATTTTCTACAACTGATACAAAGCGAAATTTCATATTTTTCAAGTTTTTCACAGCCTAAAAGGAGATAAATTGAGACTTTCCCATGAAAACCGATAACAAATTAAAGAAAAGCAGTTAAACAACAATAAAAACAATAACAAAATGTGTCCTTCCCTATTCATCTGAACACAATAAACATACAGCTGAAACTTCAACCAAACAATGTGAAAATCGCCGCCTTTACAGAATTTAATGTATCAAGTCTGAAACTATGATATAATATCGCCGGTGATAATATGAAAAAATTTATTTTGATGATAATGACAATATGCTTGTTATGCGGCTGTCAGACGAAACAGGAATTAACGAAGTATAATGAACAAATTTTAGATGCCGGATTTGATACATTTATTCAGTTATTAGCTTATACTGAGGATGAGGATACCTATAATAAATATTTAAAGCAAGTCAATGAAACTTATGTATATTATAATAAATTGTTTGATCGCTATCATACTTATGACGGTATTAACAATATTAAGACAATCAATGATCAGGCAGGTAAACAGCCGGTAAAGGTAGATTCTGAATTAATCGAGTTATTATCAGAAACAAAGAAATATGCAGAAATCAGCCATAACCAATATAATGTAACCTACGGTGCCGTACTTGAAGTGTGGCATCATTATCGAGAACAGGCAACGGAAAAAGGTATTGCCGCCGTTCCGAGTGAAGCGGAATTAAGAGAGGCACGAACGCATACCGGCTGGGACAAGGTGGAAATTGATGCGGAAGCACAGAGTGTTTATATCAATGATCCGAAAGCGTCTATTGATTTAGGCAGTGCCGCAAAAGGATATGCGACGGAAATGTGCGCTAAGCAACTGGAAGAACAAGGTTTAAAGCACGCCATTATCAATGCCGGGGGGAACGTTCGTATTATCGGTGAAAAACCTGAGGAAAAAACATGGAGTGTCGGAATTCAGCTGCCGTCCGATGAGATGAACGCTTCATTAGCAACCGTCAGAATTAATCAAAATCAATCCTTTGTGACGAGCGGTGATTATCAACGAGCCTATGAATATGAAGGCAGGATGTATCATCATATCATTGATCCGCATACGCTGATGCCGGCATCTCATATGCGCTCCTTGACCATAGTCACACAGGATTCGGGAATTGCCGATATATTGTCAACTACCTTATTTACCATGACTTATCAAGAGGGTGTAAAACTGCTTCAACAGCTCAATAAGGAAGGAATCAAAGCTGAAGCCGTATGGGTATTCGACGATACAACCGGACTTCCCGAAAATGTTGATTATGAACAAAGCGGCAATTATTATTTAGTTATCAGTGACGGTTTAAAAGCACAGGTAGAAGTAAAGCAATAGAGATCACATGTTAAAAAGATGATAAAGAAAAACTGTTTTATCAAAATGGATAGAACAGTTTTTTTATGCAATTATTTATTTTTTCCCAAGTAAACGGAACATGTTTTTCTTATAAACTTCAACACCCGGTTGATTAAACGGATTAATATCCAACATATAACATGTCATCGCACAGGCTCTAAAGAAGAAATAGCACATATAACCGAATGATTTCGCACTCATATCCGGAATCGTAATAATTAAGTTCGGTACATGTCCGCTTTCCTCATGTGCTTCCAGTGTTCCCTGACATGCCATCTTATTTACCCAATCTAATGATTTACCGGCAAGATAATTCATATGATCGGCATCTTCCTCATCATGAGGAAACTCCCTATCCAATAACGGCTTTTCACAGAGCAGCAGTGTTTCAAATAATACTTTTTTACCCTCTTGAATAAATTGACCTAAGGAATGCAAATCGGTTGAAAAGGTTGCACTGCATGGCAATACACCTTTTTCTTCTTTTCCTTCACTTTCACCGAACAGCTGTTTCCACCACTCGGCGACCATTGTCATATTCGGCTCATAAGTCACCAGCATCTCCACATTTTTATCGGCATTTTGCAGGATACGACGGCATACCGCATATTGATATGCAGGATTTTGATTCAGATCGGCAGAAGCCAAATCTTCATAGGCTGCTTTTAAGCCGGCTAAAATAGCATTGATATCAATACCGGCAACCGCAATCGGCAATAATCCCACCGGAGTGATGACAGAAAAGCGACCGCCGATGTCATCCGGAATCACAAAGGTCTCATAGCCTTTAGCATCAGCCAGCGCCTTTAATGTTCCGCGCGCCTTATCCGTTGTCGCCACAATACGCTTTGCACTTTCATCACCGTATTTGGCTTCCATAAATTGCTTTAACAAGCGAAATGCTACAGAAGTTTCTGTTGTTGTTCCTGATTTTGAAATGACATTGACACAAACCTCTTTGTCTTTAATATAATCCATCACTTGTGCAATATAAGTCGATGAAAAGGTATTTCCCATAAAAATAATTTCCGGTTCTTTTTTACCGTACAGACCGTTCATCATCTCAATCGCAGCTCGTGCGCCCAAATAAGAACCGCCGATCCCGCAAACAATAAATACTTCACATTGTTCACGCATCCGCTTCGCACATTCCTTGATGCGTGCTACCTCGTTTTTATCGTATTGATTCGGCCATTCCACCCAACCAACATAATCATTACCTTTACCGCTTTTATTCATCAAAGCCTCATGACAAGCTGTAACCTGTTCCTGATAAGCACTCATGGACTCCTTCAAAAATGCGTGTGTAGCATCAAATTTAATCATTATGATTCCTCCTGTTTTTTTCATATGATGATTCAATCCAATCATCTAAACGAATTGCCAGCGATGAAAAGCCGATGACAGCTTCCGGCAACGGCGAAACACCGTTATGTCGAATCGAACGAAACCGCTGCTTATTAGGTTTTACTGCCTTTAAGGAAAGTTTAATATGATCCTCATCACTGATATCCAATACTTTGACGCTCACCCGTTCGTTCAAGTGCACATAAGAATGCACATCTCGTACATAACGCTCGCTGATCTCCGAAATATGAATCAATCCCTTATGTCCGTTCTCTAATGCCACAAAAGCGCCGTAGGGCTGAATACCGGTGATCATTCCTTTAACAATATCACCTACTTGAATCGGCATGATTTCACCCGCTTTCTAAAGATTATTATATCATATTAAAAGGATATTTGTGTTATAATAATGCTGTATTTAAAAAAATATTCAGTGAGGTACACATGATGGAATCATTATATCCGATTACGGCAGCGATATTGGCTAATTTAATCGCTCAAATCCTTAAGCCTTACTTTCTCTATCGTAAAACAAAATGTTTTGATATTCACCAAACTATCGCAAGCGGCGGCTTCCCGAGTTCTCACTCTTCCACCGTAATTGCCTTATCAACTGCGATTGCTTTACAACAAGGGATTCAATCCACTTATTTTGCGATCGCTTTGGTTTTCTCAATCATAGTTATTTATGATGCCGTAAATGTACGCTATTACGCCGGTAAAAACATCCAATTAACCAAACAGTTGATTGCTGATTTAGAAGAGATGAATCATATAAAATTCAATCACTCAATCTACCATGAAAAGATCAAGACCGTACTCGGTCATAAACTGATCGAAGCGATCGGCGGTATACTTTTGGGACTCGCTGTCGCCTTTCTGCTTTATCCGATCATTCATTAACAGGAGGAATTATGGAAACAAAAATAAAAGAAATTAAAAAGGTATTAGATAAGATCAGACCGTATATTCAAAGAGACGGCGGTGATGTAGAATTCGTATCATATGAAAACGGCTGTGTCAGTGTCAAAATGCTGGGTGCCTGCAACGATTGTTTAATGCAAGAGGATACGATCAAGGACGGCGTTGAAATGATCCTTTGTGAAGAAGTGGAAGGCGTCACGGAAGTAAAGGTAGTAGGATAACAGGGATTCAAGTCCCTGTTTTATTTGAAGCGATAAAAAAACCGACATGCATCACTACACGTCGATATTTTTTATTTTGCTTACAAAGTAGATTATTTATATTGATTCACTGACTTCATAATCTGTTTGATTTGTGCTTCAGACGGTTTTCTGCCCATCTGTAAGAACATTGCACGAATCATTTTTTCATTTATCGGTGGGTTTTCTCTCAATTCTTTTTCAAAACGCTTGCGTGTAAAATAAAAGCCTATAAATGCCCCGACTGCAAGTCCTAAGAGAACGTATCCGATCGAAATCCATAAATCCATATGTAATCCTCCTCACATATACATCTATTTTACTATGTTTTACTTTCTTTTACAATACCTTTTCTTTTTACATAGCGTCTTTTTTTATCATTAGCACAAAGTTTCTGTAAATTCGCTGTAAAAACGGGATGAAAGGATTGCTTTCCTGCGGTGTGAAATAAATTTTATAAGCATCAAATCGCATTGCATAGATTGTTTGTTTCAGCTTGTTTTCATAATAAACCGTATGATCATCCAAATAAATTGCCTCATTATGAAAAAACTGTATTGCTCGTTCACATAGTTCTTTTTCATCGGGAATATCTAAAATACAATCAAGCTGTTCTTTGGGTAATTCAAACAGCTGATCGAAAAAATGTTGATGTTTATTCATATAATCAACGAAACCGTTTTTAACCGCATAGCCTATCATTTCCATAGTATCACCTGAATCATTATAACAAAGAAAGGCTACGGTAATTGTCGAAAAATAGACACTCTAAAAATGACTTAACTGAACGCTATATAATATTTGAGGCTTTCAATGAAGAAAAAAACAAGAAGAAAGCTGAAATGCTTCCTACTTGTTTATTAATGATGTCTCATACAGATGATACTTTTCATCATCTATGCTTGTAATAAACCTATTTTTTCAGGTTTGAACAGACGCTCATCCATTGTTTTTAAATCACTTGCGATCGCCGGTGTAAATTCCATTTGATCCAAGACATCTTTTTGCAGATCAACGCCCGGTGCGATTTCAATCAGCGTCAGCTTACCGCCAAGCAATTCAAATACGGCACGTTCCGTAATATATAAAACCTTTTGTCCTGTTTCGGTTGCGAATTCTGCCGAGAAAGTGATCTGTTCAACTTCCTGTTTGAATTTCTTGATTTTGCCTTCCTGCAAAATATGCAGTTTACCGTCTTTGACCTCTACCTTTAAGCCGCCGGCTGTAAAGGTACCGCAATATACAACGATCGGTGATGTCTGCGTAATATTGATGAAACCGCCGCATCCGGCAATTTTCGGTCCGAAACGACTGACATTAATATTACCGAAGCAGTCACATTCCGCAAGACCGAGGAATGCCTGATCAAGACCGCCGCCGTCATAGAAATCAAATTGATACGGCTGATCGATAATCGCTTCCGGATTCGTACAAGTGCCAAACGCTGTACCTGCATTCGGTACACCGCCGATACCGCCCGCTTCCACGGTCAATTTTAAGCCCGGTAAGCCTTCCTCGTTTGCTACGTTGGCAATTCCCTCCGGCATACCGATACCTAAATTAATAATTGCCGCCGGATCCAGTTCCATCGCTGCACGACGGCAAATGACCTTGCGCTCATTCAAGTTCATCGGCGCGATTGAATCCACAGGAACCTTAACTTCTCCGCTTAATGCAGGATTGTATGGAGCCGCATACGTCTGCCAATGATTTTCCGGACGCGCAACAACAATACCGTCCACATAGATTCCGGGAATTTTTACTTTTCTCGGATCCAGTGTACCGTTTTGTACAACCTTCTCAACCTGTAATAACACGATACCGCCGGAATTTTTCGCTGCCTGCGCAATTGATAAAGAATCCAGTGTCGCAGCCTCTTTTTCCATTGTCGCATTGCCGTCCTCATCGCAATATGTAGCACGAATCAATGCCACATTTAACGGAAATGATTTATAGCGAAGCCACTCCTCACCGTCGATATGCATCAGCTCGACAAGATCATCCTTAGAGCGTTCATTCATTTTCGCGCCTTCAATTCGCGGATCGACAAAGGTTTTTAAGCCAACCTTGGTGATTGTTCCGGGACGATGTCCGGCAATGTCACGAAACATCAGGGAAATGGTACCGAGCGGAAGATTGTAACCTTCCACTTTATTTTCAAACACCAGTTTTTGAAGCTTCGGAATTAAGCCCCAGTGACCGCCGATAATACGTTTTAACAAGCCTTCATGTCCCAGCTTATTCAAGCCGAGACGATCTGTACCGTCACCGATCCCGGCGGAAAACATGATTGTTAAATCTTTGGGATGCCCGCTCTTGAGAAAAGATTCCTCAATGCCGACAGAAAACTCCTGAGGATGTCCGGAACCGATAAAACCGCCGATTCCGATCGCAGCGCCGTCGGGAATCATTGAAACAGCCTGTTCGATACTTATTACTTTACTCAAATCGATTACCTCCTTTGTGTAATTTCCTGTTTCGGTTATCATGCATGAAAACCTTTCGGGAAATTGGTAGTTCAAGAATATATTCGCTTATTTATTTGAGAATGCTTTATCCTTTACTTTTTCTAAGAAGCAAGTCATACCGTATGTCTGATCTTCTGTAGCGAAGCAGTTAGAGAATTCTTCGACTTCGATTTCGATGCCGCCGTCAATATCAGTCTGAAGTCCCTTATTAATTGCCTGTTTGCTGTAAGCGACTGCGATCGGTGCATTTTTCGCAATGCCGTTTGCCATTTTCATCGCTGCGCCCATCAATTCCTCTAACGGATAAACCGCATTTACAAGATTGATCGCATATGCACGATCTGCCTTAATATTTCGCGCTCCGAAAATCATTTCCTTAGCAATTCCGGCACCTACAAGACGTGCCAAACGCTGTGTGCCGCCAAAGCCCGGAGTAATTCCCAAGCCAACCTCAGGCTGTCCGAAAACCGCTGTATCAGCTGCTAAACGAATATCACAGCTCATTGCCAATTCACAGCCGCCGCCTAAAGCAAAGCCGTTGATTGCCGCAATTACGGGGCAGCGGAAAGTTTCGATTTTACGGAACACTTCATTACCGAATTTTCCGTAAGCCGCTGCTTCTTCAACGCTCTTATCCTTCATTTCGGCAATATCGGCACCTGCCACAAATGATTTATCACCGGCACCGGTAATAATCACACAATATACATCTTTATTTGCATTTACTTCATCCAATGCTTCATTTAATTCAGTTAAAACCTGTGTACTTAATGCATTTAATGCTTTGGGACGATTAATTGTAATTGTCGCTACATGTCCCTCAGTATTTAATAAAATTGTTTCCATAATAGTTATCCTCGCTTTCAATATGTGGAAAAAGGCGAATCGCAACAATACTCACAGAACGATTCACCTTATAAAATGCTTATTTTGAATAATCGTAGAAGCCGATTCCGGTCTTCTGACCTAACTTACCGCCACGTACCATTTTTCTTAACAGTGTACATGGGCGATATTTAGAATCACCGGTTTCATTTTGTAATACTTCCATGATTGCCAATACAATATCCAAACCGATTAAATCACCTAAAGCAAGCGGTCCCATCGGATGGTTTGCGCCCAGCTTCATCGCTGTATCGATATCTTCAGCAGATGCCAAGCCTTCCTGATAGATAAAGATTGCTTCGTTGATCATCGGAATTAAGATACGGTTTACTACGAAACCCGGACCCTCAGCAACTTCAACCGGAGTTTTACCTAAAGACTGGGATAATTCGATAACGGCAGCCTTTGTTTCCGCAGGAGTGTTGATACCGCTGATAACCTCAACTAATTTCATACGATCAGCCGGATTAAAGAAGTGCATACCGATTACATTGTGCTTAATCCCCTTCGCAATTTCAGTTACTGACAAGGAAGAAGTATTTGTCGCAAAAATGCAGTCTGCTTTACAGATTCCATCTAATGTCGTGAACAGTTCTTTCTTTGTTTCCATGATTTCCAAAACGGCTTCCACAACTAAGTCGCAGTCTGCTAAGTCTTTGTATTCACCTGCGTGTAAATTGCCCTTTACCGCAGCCGCATTGTCGGAAGTGATTTTTTCACGTGCTACAAGCTTGTCTAATTTTTTAGCGATTTTATCAATACCGCCCTGTGCCCATTCTAATTTAATATCGCACACTGTTACATCATAACCGTTTGACGCAAAGGAATTCGCAATTCCCTGACCCATTGTACCTGCGCCGATTACACCGATTTTTTTCATTTTTTGATCTCCTTTTTTATTTAACAATATGAAATTTACGCTTTTTTAGCCGCAATAATTTCATCCTTTAACAACGGTAAGATTTCCTCTACATTACCGATAAAGCCCATGTTTGATACAGAGAAAATTTCTGCCTGCGGATCACGATTGATAGCGATGATCATATCGGATTTATCCATTCCGGCAACGTGCTGACAAGCACCGGAAATACCGCATGCGATATACAGACTCGGACGAACTGTTTTACCTGTCTGACCGACTTGAAGTTCTTTATCCGCAAAGCCGTCATCAATTACTGCACGCGTACAGCACATTTCGCCGCCTAATTCTGCCGCTACAGCTTTTACCATATCTAAGCAGTTTTCAGCACCGCGACCGGCACCGACCAAAATATCACATTTTGTAATATCAACACCTTCGATGACTTTTTCAATGACTTCTTTTACAACAACTTTTGCATCTGTATCTTTGAAATCCGGCTGGAATTCAACGACTTCACCGCTTCTTGAAGCATCCGGAGCATCCATTGCGAATACGTTCGGACGAATTGTTGCCATCTGCGGACGAGTATCCGGGCAGATGATGGTACCGAACAGATTGCCGCCGAAAGTAGGACGAGTAACCAATAACAATGCTTCATCCTGCTTTTCCGGATCCATTTCAATTTTAGTCGCATCTGCGGTCAAACCGGCATTGATTCTTGCCGCAACACGCGGTGCCAAATCACGACCTAATACAGTTGCGCCGGTCAATAAAGAATCCGGTTTGAATTCGTTGATTACCTGAGTCAATGCATCTGTATAGAATTGAGTGGAATAATCCTTTAACAATTCATGATCTACAACTACGACACGATCGGCACCGTGTGCAATTACATCCTGTGCCTTGTCTTTAATATTATGTCCTAATAAAATACCTACTACACTGTAATTCATATGAGGAATGGATGCAACCAGCTTACGTGCTTCTGAAATCAATTCATAGCCGACATTTGCGATTTCCCCGTTTTTCTGTTCTACGAATACGTAGATATCCTTGTATCCTTCAAATTTAGCCATTTTACTGTCCTCCTATTTTGTAATTAATTGCTTTTCTTTCAATGTTTGTGCAATTAATTTAGCCGTTTCATTTGCCGGCAGGGTGAATGTTTCAGTATCAGCGGAAACATCCTTAGTAAAGGTAGAATGTACCTTCGTAGGAGAACCTGCCAAGCCTACCTTGCTTTCATCGATACCTAAATCATCAAAGGTCCAAACGGTTACTTCCTTATTCATGGAATCAACAATATCGTTACAGTTCATATAACGAGGATTGTTCATACCGCTTAAGGTTGTTAAAACGACCGGTAGTTTTGCTTCAATGATTTGTTCACAGTCTTCCAAAGCTTTTTTCACAGTAATGGTATCACCGTTTACAGCCTTGATTTCATCCACATAGGTAACCTGAGGAATTCCGAGACGCTCTGCTGTCTGCGGTCCTACCTGTGCAGTATCACCGTCGATTGCCTGACGTCCGGCAATGATCAGGTCATAGCCTAATTTATCCAATGCTGCAGCCAATGTAGATGAGGTTGCACATGTATCGGCACCGGCAAATTTACGATCGGTAATCAATACACATTCATCAACACCGCGTGCATATAATTCCTTCAGCATTTCGCTTGCCTGCGGAGGACCCATGGATACGATAGTGACAGTGGCTCCTGTTGTTTCCTTCAGCTTTAATGCTTCTTCTACTCCGGCCAAATCATCCGGATTGATAATGCTCGGTACACCGGCACGAATTAATGTTCCGGTTGCTTTATCTACTCTGATTTCGGTTGAATCAGGTACTTGTTTTACAAGAACTACGATTTTCATATATTTTACCGCCCTCTCTTTATTTCAACACTGCGCCGCTGATAACCATGCGCTGTACTTCGGAAGTACCTTCATAAATTTCGGTGATCTTCGCATCACGCATCATACGCTCTACCGGCAGATCTCTTGTATAGCCGTATCCGCCTAACAGCTGAACCGCTTTTGTTGTTACTTCCATCGCTACCTCTGCCGCAAACAGTTTTGCTTCGGCAGCCGGTACGGTATAAGGTTTACCGTTTTCTTTGCACATTGCCGCATGATATACAAGCCATCTTGCCGCATCAACCTTTGTCTGCATATCGGCAAGCTGGAATTGCGTATTTTGGAATTTAGCGATTGCACGGCCGAATTGCTTACGTGCTTTTACATAAGTCACCGCTTCATCGATTGCGCCCTGTGCAATACCCAATGCCTGTGCAGCGATACCGATACGTCCGCCGTCTAAGGTCTGCATCGCAATTTTAAAGCCTTTGCCTTCCTGACCTAACAGATTTTCCTTCGGGATGCGAACATTGTTGAAAATCAATTCGGAAGTCGCAGAACCGCGGATACCTAATTTACGCTCGTGCTTACCGATCGTAAAGCCCGGTGTGCCTCTTTCCAAAATAAAGGCGGAAATACCTCTTGTACCTTGTGATTTATCTGTCATTGCGAAGATGATATAAACATCTGCCGCACCGGCATTCGTAATAAAGATTTTATTTCCGTTAATGATATAATCATCACCGTCTTTTACTGCCGTGGTCTGCTGACCTGCCGCATCGGTACCGGCATTCGGTTCTGTTAAACCAAACGCTGCCAAGCGCTTACCGCTGCACAAATCAGGTAAATATTTTTTCTTTTGCTCGTCATTACCGAACATATAAATCGGTGTAGTACCTAAAGAGGTGTGTGCCGATAATACAACTCCGGTAGTTGCACAAACCTTGCTCAGTTCCTCTACCGCAAGGATATAGCTTAAATAATCGGCTCCTGCTCCGCCCCATTCTCTCGGGAACGGAATACCCATCATTTTGCAGGCTACCATTTTTTCCACATTTTCTTTCGGGAAACGCTCTTCTTCATCAATATCTGCTGCCAAAGGCTTTACTTCTTTTTCAGCAAATTCAGCGAAAAGCTTTTTCATCATTTGTTGTTGCTTTGTCAATTCAAAGTCCATAACTGTTCTCCTCTCCTATTGTATAAGACATTACGAACGGATTGTAACCGAAACAAGTCAGAAATTCATTTCTTTTTTTGTTTTCTTGCTTCAGATGATTTTCCATTTATGGAAGTACATAATCCACCTTTAATTTTATTACGATATTGCTGTTACGTCAATAACTTTGTTATTTTTTTAACAAGTTTTTTAAGGAAATTTCAGAACAGCACCGCTATTTGTTAATTTTTTATCAATCACTTGTGAAATTTTTCATAAGCACTTGACATTATGCGGTTTTTTCGGTACTATTTTATAGAAAGTGCAGCCCTTTTAAGACTGCCTTGATAAAGAAAGACAGGTAAAGAAAATGAGAAAAGCTTATGTTGTAGCTGCAAAGCGCAGTGCTATCGGTAGTTTCTTAGGTGGCTTGACAAATGTAAAGCCGGTTGACTTAGGTGCAACAGTTTTAAAAGAAACTATTAAAGCGTCAGGATTGGACGCAAAAGATATTGATGAATGTATTATCGGTAATGTTATTTCCGCAGGATTGGGACAGAACATTGCTCGTCAGGTAGCGTTAGGCGCAGGCATTCCGGAAACAACCTGCTCCCATTCATTAAATATGGTTTGCGGTTCAGGCTTAAAGGCTGTTATGGAAGCGGTAATTCGTGTACAGGCAGGCTTCGGTGATGTATTTGTTGCCGGTGGTGTTGAGTCAATGAGCAACGCACCGATTTTAATTCCGGGCAAAGTTCGTACCGGTATGAAAATGGGTAACATGGAAGTAATTGACTCCATGATCAATGATGGTTTGACTGATGCGATGAATCATATTCACATGGGTGTTACAGCTGAAAATATCGCTAATAAATATAACATCACTCGTGAAGAACAGGATGCGTTCGCATATGCTTCTCAGCAGAAGGCTATCGCAGCGGTAGACAGCGGACGTTTCAAAGATGAAATCGTACCGATCGAAGTAAAAGTTCGTAAGGATACTGTTGTATTTGATACAGATGAGCATCCGAACCGTAAATCCACTCCGGAAAAATTGGCAAACCTTCGTCCTGCATTTATTAAGGACGGTACAGTTACCGCAGGTAATGCTTCCGGTATCAATGACGGCGCAAGCTTCATGATCGTCGTAAGTGAGGACGCATTAAAGAAATATAATTTAACTCCGATGTGCGAAGTTGTCGGTATCGGTCAGGGCGGTGTTGATCCTACTGTTATGGGTCTCGGTCCTACTCCGGCAATCTTAAATGCTTTAAAAGATGCAAATATCACTATCGAGGATTTAGATTTAGTAGAATTAAATGAAGCATTCGCTTCTCAGTCATTAGGTGTTATTCATGAATTGGTAGAAGCTACGGGCATGGATCGCGAAAAATTCATGGAAAAGACAAACGTAAACGGCGGCGCAATCGCTTTAGGTCACCCTGTTGGTGCTTCCGGAAACCGTATCCTTGTTACATTGATTCATGAGATGGCTAAGCGTGATGCTAAGTTAGGTCTTGCTTCCTTATGTATCGGCGGCGGTATGGGTACTGCAGTTATCGTAAAACGCGCTTAATTATTCAAATGTAAAACGACTCTGTTGTGATATGTACCCAGAATCCTGGACACATAAATTTATGAGTTGAAGCTTAACACAT
>CANOSP010000022.1 GCA_947569705.1 uncultured Erysipelotrichaceae bacterium | reverse complement strand
TTTTAGAAGAATATTGTACCGGCACAAGTGTCAAGTCAATAATCAATGTGGATACAGATGGTGATGGCATTCCTGATATTAACATTGATACAAACGGTGATATGAAAGCCGATTTCAACATTTCATTTGACGGCGAAAAGCCATTCTTAAATATCGGTAAGATACCTGAAATATGGAAACCTGATAAAGATTATAACTATAATAAGTTTAGCTACGATACAATGAAGGATTTAGAACCGTTATTAAATATGGGAATCATTGACGGTCGCTATCCGAGTATCAACGTAGATATTGATGGTGACGGTATTCCGGACATCAATATTGACACAGACGACGATGGCATACCTGATATAAATATCGACGGAGACGGTGACGGTATAGCGGATATCAATATCGATCATGACGGCGACGGCAAACCGGACGATAAAATTATGGATATTTCTGAATGGAATCCGGACATTAAGACAGAGAAAGGTATTCCATATTATACAATGAATATAAAATATCAGGATCCAAGTGATCAATCTGTCAAAGATTCTCCGACAGATCCAAGTGACGATAACGACAACTCGGTAAAAGGATATTATAATCCGAAAAACAGTATCGGCGGAGCTGATACCGGTGATTGTACACAAGTAATGCGATATGTGATGCTTGTATCGCTATCCATCGTAACAATCCTACTTATTTTCTATAAGAATAAACAAGAACAGTAATATATAAGGGCAGCATTTGATTAGTGTTGCCCTTTTTCATGAAAATAAAGCATAAAAAGCACCTGTTTTATTTGTTTTGAAGCACAATTCCTAGTATAATAATAGCCGTACAGGAGCAATGATAAATGAAAATTCTATTAACTACATTAAATGCAAAATATATTCATAAAAATTTGGCTTTACGCTGGATTTATCAAGCAAGACCTGCTGTACAGCGAGATGTAATATTAAAAGAGTATACGATAAAAGATGATTTATATAAAATAGAACAAGAAATTGTAGCCGGACATTATGATTTAGTCTGTTTCAGCGTATATATATGGAATATTGAATTCATCACGCCGTTAATCAAGCGATTGAAACAAGCACAGCCTGTACTGCATATCTTAGTCGGAGGACCCGAAGTAAGTTATGAATCCGATGATCTGTTGGAAAAAGGCGTAGATGCGATCAGTATCGGCGAAGGTGAGGAAAGCGTTTGGGAATATGTGCAAATGCTGGAACATAAGCAAAATTATGAAATAGCGGGGATCTGTACGAAACAATATCCCAATCATATGAAGCGCGTTGTTTCTCTGTCATTTTTAGAACAGCTGGAAGATCCTTATTTCATGGATATAGATGCCGAATCTATGGATAAGCGTTATTTGTATTTAGAAACAAGCCGTGGCTGTCCTTACGGCTGTGAATATTGCTTAAGCTCCTGTGATCGACAGGTGCGTTTATTTTCAATGCCCTATGTGATGAAGTTATTGGAAAAAATAAAAGCATCCAAAATCAAGCAAGTAAAGCTGTTAGATCGAACTTTTAATGTCGCTCCGCAGCGTGCGTTACAACTGGCACGCTATATGAACGAAGAATGCAAAAATCAAATCTTTCAATTCGAGGTTGTAGCGGAAACCTTATCCGAGGAATTACTGGAATTTTTTGAACGAGAGGCAGATCCCGAACGTTTTCGCTTAGAGATCGGTGTTCAGTCTTTCCATGAGCCAACCTTGCAAAGTGTATCAAGAATTCAAAATAATCAACGCTTAATTGAGGTAATCGATCGGTTAAGGAAAGCGCATATTATTATACATGTCGATTTAATTGCGGGATTGCCTTATGAGGACAAGCAAACATTTGAAAAATCATTTGATCGGTTATTTGCGTTATCGGCTGATGAATGTCAACTGGGACTATTAAAGCTGTTAAAAGGCACAAAGCTGCGACAGAAAACAGCGCAGTATGGGTTTGTCTATGAAACGCATGCGCCCTATACAATACAGGCAACCGCATGGCTTTCTTTACAGGATTTACAGGAAATAGCAATGAGCGCACAAGCGGTTGAAAAATACTGGAACAACGGTAAATGTCGTTTTACGATACGAGAGCTGTTACGACTTGGATATATAACAAGTGCATATCGATTATTTGAAGCATTGGGAAAGGAGTATCAAAAGCTTCCTCATCCCTATGCCCCGCAACATTTATTTCAGGCATTTATGGAAGCATTTCCCGATATGGATCAGCTGATGTTGGCAGCGATGTTAAATATGGATTATTATCGACAGGTGAAGCAGCGTCCCCCGCATTTTCATCAATTTAAGCTTAGTGATGAAATACGCATGCGGATGAAAGAAACTGCGAAACAAAACGGTGTTTCTGCTTATTCATTAGACCATTACAGTGCGATGAGTTACGGCTGGAATCAGAAATTGGGTTATCAGCTGATTCTCTTTAATCCACACAATCATCTGCCAAAACGCTATTGGTGTGATCAAACGATGAAGGAATGGAAGGAGATTATCAATGAAACAGATTATGATAGCGACAAGCAATGCGCATAAGGTTGCGGAATTTACACGAATGTTGGAGCCTTTCGGCTATGAGGTAAAAAGCTTGCTTGATTTAGATGATGCAATAATGATAGAAGAAAACGGCACAACTTTCCAAGAAAATGCGCTGATTAAAGCACGGGCAATTCATGAAAAGCTGCATATTGCGGTTGTTAGTGATGACTCCGGTTTGGCAGTCAATGCGATGAACGGTGCGCCGGGAATTTACAGCGCTCGCTTTATGGGTGAGAATACCGACTACAAGGTGAAAAACCAAGCGATTATTGAAGAAGTAAATAAGCATACGGATCGCGGTGCGCAATTTATCTGCGCAATGGCATATATTGAACAAGACGGAAGCGAACATGTGTTTACCGGGATTGTGGAAGGTGAAATTGCCGGGGAAATCATCGGAGCAGGCGGGTTCGGATATGATCCGATCTTCTTTTATCCGCCGTATCAGACTACACTTGCGAATGTCAGCGAGGATCAAAAGCATCAGGTCAGTCATCGCGGGCGTGCATTGGCACAGCTTATCGCATATTTGGAGGAACATCAATCATGATTCATGTAGTGTTATATGAACCGGAAATTCCGCAGAATACAGGAAATATCATGCGAACCTGCATGGCGGCAAACTGCCGACTGCATTTAATTGAGCCGCTGGGCTTCTCCTTAGATGAAAAGCACTTGCGCCGCAGTGCAATGGATTATGTTAAGGAATTGGATTATCGCATTTATCCAAACTGGGAAGCTTTTATCGAAGCGAATCCGAGTAAGCATTATTACTATATGACCCGTTATGCCCAAAAGGCGCCGTCCCAGATTGATTTCTCACAAATAGATGAGGATATTTATGTGATTTTAGGTAAGGAAAGCACCGGTATTCCGAAAGCGATTCTGCGCAATCAGCTCGATCACTGTATGCGGCTGCCGATGGTGGAACATGCACGTTCTTTAAATTTATCAAACTGTGCCGCAATTATCGTATATGAGGTACTGCGACAGCTGGATTATCCTTCATTATCTAAAGTAGAAAAGATCAAAGGTGAAAATTGGCTGTCGGACTGAGCGGTTTTTCGGTGATCAAATACTTATTGGCTTTTGTGTAAAAACGATAAGAAACATAGAGAAGGGCAGTGATGAAAATGAAACATAAAATCATTCAAAATGAACAAATTAAGCAGCTTATGATTGTCGTTATCACTGTTTTGTTTTTATGTTGCCTGATCACTGTGCTTGCGTATCGCCCGCATTCCCGTACTTATGCGGATGCACAAAGCTATTTGAGTGAGCTGCACAATCAGGATCTCGATCAAATCCAAGCGGATGTGGAAGCGAGTGATCTGCGATTGGCATTATCAAAAGCAACAAGCGAAATTGAAAAAAATATGTTAAAATTTTCCGGAACGGTCATTCTCGGAGATTCCATCGTAGAGGGATTGAGCGCTTATCAGCTGTTAAAGCCGACACAAGCGATCAGCGCCAGAGGCAAAAGAAGCGATAATTGCGCAGATGATATTAAAAAAGCTGCCGGACTGTCACCGAAACGAGTGATTCTTCATTACGGAATGAATGACTTGGAATACTGCCGCGGTAATGAAAAGCTGTTTATTACACATTATCAAAGTGCGTTAAAACAAGTGAAAAAGCAAATGCCGAAGGCTGAAATTTATGTGCATGCGCTTTTACCGATTGAAGCTTCGGCAATCAAGCAGGTATCCTATTATGCAAAATGGAAAACGTTTAATCAAGCATTGAAAAAGCTGTGTGAAAAAGAAAATATTAAATTTATTGACAGCAGCTTCTTATTAAAAAATAAAAATGATTATGAATCAGACGGAATTCATCCGAAATATGCGTTTTATGAAAAATGGCTACCGCATTTAATCGAGGTGTTGAAATGAAACAAATGACAAGAAAAGAATTATATATGATTATTGTACTTGTTTTCATCAGCATTGCGATTGTCATTTTTCCTGTAATAAAGGCACAGCGTATTTATGAATATGAAGAAATAGACCGCTATTTTCAAAGCATTGCGACACAGCGAGAGATGGAGAAAAAAGATGCATCTTTTCTTCGCCGCTGTTATCCGATAAATCCGAATGAATATCAAAATGTACAGATATACGGACATAAGGGCGCAATGGAAGTGGAAGAATTTGCGATATTTCAAGTGGATTATGCGAACGCAGAAGCAATTATGCAGGTTTGTGAAAAGCGCATATCAGCCTTGAAACAAAGCTTTGCGGGCTATGGGACGACACAGATGGAAACCTTGGAAAAGGCATTGGTGAAACAGTACGGCATTGTAATATTATGTGTGATCGGAAATGACGCAGAAGCACTGTTAAAGGAAATGGAGAATGCGTTATGAGTTTTACATCGTTAAGCTTTCTGTTTTATTTTCTGCCGATCGCACTGTTCGCTTATGCAATATGCCCAAAGCCGTTAAAAAAAGCATGGCTGATTATCGTCAGCTTGTTGTTTTACGGATGGATGGAGCCGATGAATGTACTTTATTTGTCGGGGCTGATTCTCTATGCGTATTTAGGCGGAATCTTTATTCAAAACGGTACATCATGGAAAATCAAAAAACTTCGTACATGGATCATCTGCGGCTTTCTGATCTTTCTCTTATTGTACTTTAAATATGCACAAGGCGTCTATGATGCATTGCTTGCGTTGTTTCAACAAGAGTTTCAAGTGAGCGCGTGGCTGATGCCGTTGGGAAGTTCCTTTATCTTATTTCAGATGCTTTCTTACTTTATCGATATAGCGAATGATCGCTGTGAAAAGCCTTCATTCTCAGACTGTGCGTTATATGTCAGCTTTTTTCCGAAGCTGTTAATGGGGCCGATTATGCCGTATCATCGTTTTCAACAGGAAAATCAACTCTGTGCGCTGTCTTGGAATGGTATTGAAAACGGTGTGAAGCGCTTTACCCTGGGTTTAGCGCAAAAGGTCATTTTGGCAGACAGCTTTGCATTGTTGTATTCGGCACTGAGTCATGATTTCAGTACATTGGGAAGCTGGTTGTCATCATTCGCATATACGTTTGAGCTATTTTTTGACTTTGCCGGCTATACAAACATGGCAATCGGTACAGCTATGATGTTCGGCTATTATTTGACCGAAAACTTCAAACATCCGTATCGTGCGCTGTCTGCTCGAGATTTTTGGCGCAGATGGCATATCTCTCTTTCCACGTGGTTTCGCGATTACGTATATATTCCTTTGGGCGGCAACCGTGTTTCACTTTTGAAGCATATCGGCAATATTCTTATTGTTTGGTTGTTGACGGGAATATGGCACGGAAACAGCTTCAACTTTGTACTATGGGGACTTTATTACGGCATTTTGATTTTAATCGAGGTATTTTTGCCGCAGCGTTTTCATCTTCCCAAACAGCTTTCTCGCTTAATTACCTTTTTGATTGTAAATTTCGGATGGGTGATATTTGCCCGCAGTGATCTTTCGGAAATATATCATCAGCTTCAGGCGATGTTTGGCTTCAATGATGTATGGGTCAGTGCGCAAAGCATTTCTTATTTATACAGTTCCATAGGACTGTTCATACTTGCAGGCTTCATTGTTTTTATGCCTGTCGAGCGATGGTTTCAAGTATTGATTAACCGTTATTCTCAGTCAGAATTTATCATATATACTTGTTTGCTTGTAACAGCTATTGCTTATCTCTTAGCTTCTCAATATCAATCGTTTTTGTATTTTCAATTTTAAGGAAGGAGGAATTTGATGAAAAAGCCGTCTTTTGCGCTGTTGTTTTTTACATTAATCTTATGCTTAAGTATAATAACGCTTTTAAAACCGGCACAGTCGTTCAGTGATCGGGAACAGCGCAATTTGCATCAATTTCCCGCCGCATCTTTATCATCGCTGTCTGACGGTTCCTTCCAAGCACAAAGTGAGCAGGCATTATCCGATCAATTCTTTTTACGAGACGGCTTTGTGCAGCTGCAGCGGCAGTTTCAGCGCTTGCTCGGTAAGCGCATGATCAACCATGTATGGATCGGAAACCCGCAGCTTTATCAAGACAGTGAACCGACAGATCCGAAACAGATTGCGCAGCTGTCAGAAGTGTTAAATGCGTTTGCGATAAAAAATAAAAAGCTTCGGCTTGATTTCTTACTTGTGCCGACAGCGAACGGTGTTATTGAAAATTCACTGTTTCCGATGTTATATGAATCACAGCGGGAGTATATTCATCTTTTCGCTCAACAGTTGAATCCGCTCTATCATACAGTCGATACCTTAGCGGTAATGGATGAAAAAAAAGATGAATCAATTTTTTATCAGGGAGATCATCACTGGACAACGTACGGTGCCTATACGATGTTTCAAGCGTGGCAAAAAGAACGCGGTTTCAATGATCAAATCAAATATAAAAAAAGCATTGCGAATGATGCGTTCTACGGAACCTTAAGCAATGCGTCCGGTATTGATCGACGTGATACGGTGGAAATTTATACACCGACAGAGAATCAAATAAAAACAATGGTTACTTATGTACAAGAACAAAAGCGCTCAGCTTCGCTGTATGATGAGTCCAAGCAGTATGGCGCTAATCCGTATGAACTGTTTTTGGGCGGCAATTTTGCACGAATTGATATTCAGACGACTGCCGAGAATGATCGTAATCTATTATTGATCAAGGATTCCTATGCGAATTGTTTTATCCCGTTTTTGATTCCGTATTATCATAAAATCATTGTGATTGATCCGCGCTTTTACTATGATTCTCTGCAATCGGTAATTCAAACTGATCATATGAGCGATATTTTGTTTTTAGTGAATGCGCATACGTTGTTTCAAGATCCGGCTTTATTGAATTTAATGAATGAGGAAATGAACGCAAAATAAAAGGCATACGAGAAATCGTATGCCGGTAAAGCTGTTTTTAGAATTCTTTCAAGCTGCTTAAGTTTGTGGACTCATCACCGTCATTCATACCGCGGATATGACGAGCACCGTCACGACCGGTAAACGGCAATGCGTTTTCGATTTTACCTGCTTCTACGGCCTCTAAAGCCTGTTCGTAGTCATAAACCTTACCCTTGCTGTCTTTAAATTGACTTAATGTTCCGTCAGGGTTACGACGTGCAGCGACGAAACGCTCTTTTTTGTTGTTTTTTTCTTTTTTCATTTTTCTTTACCTCCTGACATTATTGTGAACAGTAAAATTTATAATATACGTTATATTGTACCTGGGAATTTTTAGAAAATGACCGTCAGTTGAAATGAATTTATTAATTGTACTATCAAAGTATTGCAAGATAAGTTATAATATTGGAAAAAAGGAAAGGAATCGAAATATGTATAGTTTTAACAGTGATTACAGTGAAGGGGCATGTGAAGCAATTCTTCAGGCTATGGTTGATACAAATCGCAAGCAAAGCGTCGGATATGGATTGGATGAGGAATGCGATAAAGCAAGAGCGTTGATTCGTGAGCAGCTGCAAAGTGATACTTGCGATATTCATTTTTTAGTCGGTGGGACGCAATGCAATCAGGTTGTGATTTCCTCGGCATTAAGACCGTATGAAGCGGTAATAGCGGCAAAAAGCGGACACATTAATGTACATGAAACAGGCGCGATCGAAGCGAGCGGACATAAGGTATTGGTGGCTGACAGCGAGATGGGTAAGGTGGTACCGCAGGGCATCAGAGCTGTGATGAATGAGCATGTGGATGAGCATATGGTAAAGCCGGCAATGGTTTACATATCCAATGCGACTGAAATCGGTACTGTTTATACAAAGGCAGAGTTAAAGGCACTTCGTGATGTTTGTGATGAATACGGACTGCTGTTGTATATGGACGGTGCGCGTTTACCGATGGCGCTTGTTGCGAATGACAGTGATCTTGGCTTGGCTGATTTAGCAAAATATTTTGATGTTTGTTATCTGGGCGGTACTAAGTGCGGAGCGTTGTTCGGCGAAGCTGTTGTGATATTCAATGATGCGTTGAAACAAAACTTCCGCTTTTCCGTCAAGCAACAGGGTGCGATGTTAGCCAAGGGACGGTTGTTAGGTCTGCAGTTTTCGGTATTGTTTGAAGAAAATCGTTATTTGGATTTAGCCGATCATGCGGTCAAAATGGCGCAGAAATTACAGGAAGGCATGGAACAGGAAGGAATCTCATTCTTTGTGAAAACGACGACCAATCAGATTTTTCCGATTTTTGAACAGAAATTGCTTGAACAAATGGCACAGAAGTTTCAGTTTCAACTTTGGGAAAAGTTGGATGACAAACGTAGTGCAGTACGCTTTGTGACATCATGGGCGTGTGAGGAACAAGCAGTGGATGAATGTTTGGCATGGTTGAAGCATTATTTAAGAGCATAGAAAAAAGCTGTAGGCATGAAATGCGTGCAGCTTTACTTTTTTACGAGGATTTTTTCGATTTCACCGACATATAAAATATGATAGTCCTTCAGCGGATAATTTTGCTTATCGATCGAAGCATCAAGAATGCATTCGGGATCTAATTCTTGAGCAAACAGCTTACGGCAGATCATTACTTCATTCGCTTCCGCAAAATAAGGCGCATGATCCTGTATGACATGTAATCCTGCCTTTGCGATTTTATCCTCATCTTTACCGCTGGCTTTTCCCATATACGAAAGCATTTCCCGCATATGCTCGGGATAAAAGGACAAAGAAAAGTGGGAAGCTTCACTTACTAAGCTGTTGGTAAAGCGCTGCGGACGGATAAATACAAATACAACCGGTTTATTCCATAAAATACCCATGCCGCCCCATGAAGCTGTCATCGCATTACATCGATCATTCGCTTTTGCGCCGATCAGCATCCATTCCTTGCCGATCTTACGGAAAATATTACTTTGATAATCCTGTATTGTTATTTCTTTAAACATAAGGAACCTCCTTCTACTGCATTATAATGATATGCATGTGAATTGTAAAGAGTGAATAAAAACAAGCAGATAAAAAAAATGCGATCTTAGTGTATTTTCATGTCATTAGAATCCAACAGGTTTTATTGTCAAATAACTTGATATGCCTTATAATGATAATGTTGAAAATAAAAAAGATGAAAAAGAGGTGCCTATGAACAAGAAATTGACCATGAGGGACATTGCCGAATATGCCGGTGTTACCAAAAGTACGGTTTCTCGTTATTTTAACGGCGGTTATGTCAAAGAGGATACACGAAAAAAAATCAAGAAAGTGATTGATAAATATCATTACGAACCAAATACATTTGCGCAGAGCTTAAAAGCGAAGGAAAGCAGAATCATCGGTGTCATTGCGCCTTGTTTGGATTCTACCGTTTCCGGAAGAATGCTGATGGCGATTGATCAATATTTGCGTAAGGATAATTATACCTCGCTGTTTGTAAATACGAGCCATGATATTCGCTTAGAACTGCGCAGTATCGAAAGCCTGTGGCGAATGAAAGCGGACGGCATTATCCTGCTGGCGACTCAGATTACCGAGGAACATGCACAAATTGCCGAAAAGCTGGATATTCCGTTATTGTTTGTGGCGCAGAAATACGAGCGTGGCATATCGGTTATTTATGATGACTTTGAAGCGGGGAAATTCGTCGGTGAATATATCGGACAGCGTCATTTTGAACGACCGGTGTATGTCGGTGTTACCGCCCATGATGAAGCGATCGGTGTTCATCGCCGTAACGGTGTGTTTGCCGGTTTGGCTAAATACCGAATCAAAAACGTCAAAGAAATTATCGCCGATTTTTCTTATGAAGGAACCAAAGATAAAATTGCAGAATATTTGCGTAAGCATCGCGTGGATGTGATGATCTGCGCGACGGATACACAGGCAATGGCTGCCTATCAAGTCATTAAACAGCGCGGTTTGAAAATTCCCGAGGATATTTCCGTTATCGGTTTCGGCGGGTATGAAGCAAGCGAGATACTGACACCGAAGCTGTCTACCGTTCGCTATGATTCAGATACGGCAGGATATTTAGCGGGTGAAACGATGATTAAAATGATTAATCATGAACCGGTTTCTAAAACACAGGTGGTTGATTATACTTTTATTGAAGGTGAAAGCGTAAAGGAATGCGAATAAGCATTCTTTTTCATTATCTGCCGGTGTTAATTTGATATATGGAACATATACCAATAATTATGGTACCGATAACATAAATAGCTAAGAATGTTTCTGAAAGCGTTTTAAGTCCTTTTATATAAGTTTTGATAAAAATATTTAAAATGGTATTGACAAGCGAATGTAACCGCTTTATACTATTTATAGATGGTACCGATACCATAAATAAGAGGAGGAACAATACTATGGATTATCGTAAGCCTGCGGCTGATATAGTAAAGTGTGTCGGCGGCAAAGAAAACATCATTTCATTAATGCATTGTGCGACAAGACTGCGCTTTGTTTTACAAAACAAGGAATCGGTTGATGAAGCGGCACTTGAGCAGTTGGATATTGCCAAGGGTACATTTTATACGAACGGACAATATCAGATTATTATCGGAGCGGGAACCGTAAATCTCGTATACGATGAAATCAATCAACAGCTGGGGATCAATCAAAGCGAAGCAGCTGCCGTAAACAGTGAGAAGCAGGAAGGGAAATGGCTTCAGCGTGCGGTCAAGCTGTTAAGTGACATCTTTGTGCCGATCATTCCGGCAATTGTTGCGGGCGGCTTGTTAATGGGAATTAATAATATTTTAACAGCGAACTTCTTTGACGGTCAGTCGTTGATCTCTATGTATCCGCAGTTTGCGGACTTAGCGGCGATGATCAATCTGTTTGCGAATGCGCCGTTTACGTTTCTGCCGGTTCTGTTAGGTTTTTCGGCAACGAAGAAATTCGGCGGAAATCCTTATTTGGGTGCTGCGATGGGGATGATTATGGTACACCCGGAATTATTGAATGCGTACTCATTGGGAACCGGTGTGGAAGTGCCGACATGGAATATCTTCGGTTTAGGAATTGATGCGGTCGGCTATCAAGGAACGGTGCTTCCGGTTTTGGCTGTTTCTTATTTGTTGGCAACGCTTGAAAAGCGCCTGCATAAGATCACACCGTCTTGGCTTGACAATTTGTCTACACCGTTGATTGCGATTCTTGTCACTTCGTTTTTGACCTTTACGATCATCGGTCCGCTGATGCGCGGTGCCGGTGATATGTTGGCGAGTGCGATCACATGGGTATATTCTACATTGGGATTTGTCGGCGGCGGAATCTTCGGCGGCTTCTATGCTCCGATCGTTATTACCGGTATGCATCATAGCTTTATCGCTGTAGAAACACAGCTGATTGCGGATATGGCACATACGGGCGGAAGCTTTATCTTCGTTACGGCATCAATGTCTAATGCGGCACAGGGGGCTGCCGTACTTGCGGTACTGTTAATTACGAAAAATGAAAAAATGAGATCATTATGCAGTGCATCGGGTATTTCGGCATTGTTAGGTATTACCGAGCCGGCAATGTTCGGTGTGAATTTAAAACTGCGTTATCCGTTTATCGCCGCATGTATCGGTTCTGCCTGCGGAAGTGCATGGATTGCGCTTAATCATGTGCTGGCGGTGGCGCTCGGTGCGGCAGGCTTGCCGGGATTTATCTCGGTAGAGCCGAAAAACTGGTTAAACTTTGGTATCGGCTTAGTGATTTCGATTGTCGTGGCATTTGTGATGACTTTGATATTAGGAAAAAAAGCGGAAGCAAAAGCCGCGATGCAGGAAACACCTTCCACAGCGAAGGAAGCACAAGAATTAGCGAATGTTCATGAGGTAGTGCTGCGCTCGGTGATGAGCGGTGAAGTTCATTCGGTCAGTGAAGCAAGTGATCCGATGTTTGCGAATAAAAGCATGGGAGACGGAATCGTGATTCATCCGAAAGACGGGAAAGTATACGCACCGGCAAACGCAGCGGTTTCCTTTGTCTTCCCCGGCGGTCATGCGCTCGGCTTAACATTGGAAAACGGCGTACAGGTGTTAATTCACTGTGGTATTGATACGGTCAACTTGAATAAAGAAGGCTTTCAAGTGTTTGTAAAGCAAGGGCAACAAGTAAAGCAGGGGACATTGCTTTTGGAAATGGATTTAAACATCATAAAGGAAAAAGGATACAGCGATGAAACTATGGTGATTCTGAGTGAAGGCATGGAAGATCACGTGTTGACGCTGTTAAAGGACGGTGACTGCGTAATTGATGATGCGGTCATGAAAATTACAAAGAGGTAAGCTATGAATGCATTATCAATGACAAAAGCAGAATATGAAAAAAAAGCACGGCAGTTTGCGGAAGAACGTGAACGGGTAAAGAAAGACCCGTGGCGGCTTGCTTATCATATTATGCCTGACAGCGGTTGGCTGAATGATCCGAACGGTCTATGTCAGTTTCATGATATTTATCATGTCTATTATCAGTATTCCCCTTTTGATAACGAAGGCAAGGTGAAACTGTGGGGGCATGTTACGACAAAGGATTTCTGTACATGGAAACAAGAAGAGCCTGTTCTGTTTCCAGATAGCCGCTATGATCTGCGCGGTGCTTATTCCGGCAGTGCTTATATTCATAACGATCAACTGTACTTCTATTATACGGGAAATGTGAAGCTTACCGATCGTGCTTATGATTATATTTATGAAGGCAGAGAGCATAATACAATGCTTGTGACAAGCAAAGACGGTTATCTGTTGGGCGATAAAAAATGTCTGATGCGCAATGAGGATTACCCCGATGATATGAGTAAACATGTGCGTGATCCGAAGCTTTATGAACATAACGGAAAAACCTATCTTGTACTCGGCGGGCGTACCAAAAGTGATCAGGGATGCGTGCTGATCTATCAAATGAAGGATCTCATTCATTTCAGCTTTGATCGCTTATTGACGACTCCTAAAACATTCGGATATATGTGGGAATGCCCTGATTTGTTTGATTTAGACGGACAAACGCTTTTAATTGCATGTCCGCAAGGGGTACCACAGGAAGCAGATCGCTATCAGAATGTTTATCAATGCGGTTATTTTCCCGTATCGGGTGATATTGAGCATTCGCTTGAATTAGAATCGTTTCAAACGCTGGATTACGGCTTCGATTTTTATGCGCCGCAGACTTTTGTCGATCAACAAAATCGTCGTATTTTAATCGGTTGGATGGGAATGCCCGATATTCCGTATGATAATCCGACATGTGAGCGAGGGTGGCAACATGCCTTAACAATTCCGCGGGTACTGTCTTATCATGACGGCGTGCTGTATCAAACACCGATTGCGGAGCTGAACGCACTGCGCGGTGAAAAACACTGCGGTTCGCTTACACAGTTTAATGAGAAACAGCTGCTTGAGCGTGTTTATGAATGTACGATTGCGATTGAACAAGAAGCATCCTTTTCAATCCGTGTGCGTAATGAAGTGTATATGAAATATGATGTTGATACGAAACGCTTTTCTCTGCATATGGGAGCGGACGGAAGCGGAAGAACCGTAAGAAGTGCGATTTTGCCCTCACTTGAGCGAATTACGATTTATTCGGACACTTCTTCTTTGGAGGTGTTTATCAATGACGGTGCTTATGTATTCACAACTCGAGTATATGAAAAACAAGCACATACACCGTTATCAATTCACGGAAAAGACTTGCGGGGCAGTGTCGTATGGTATAAAATGAATCCGTATCAATGGGAAATTTGAAAGGATGAGAAGATGAAGAAAGGTTTGTGTGCTATCGGAGAAGCGCTGATTGATTTTATTCCCGAAGAAAAAGGGTGTCGCTTAAAGGATGTCGGTCATTTTCAGCGAGTTGCGGGCGGAGCGCCTGCCAATGTTGCCGGTGCGTGTGCGAAACTCGGCGGATTATCACGCATGATTACGCAGCTCGGTGCCGATGCGTTCGGTGACTATATCATTGAATGTTTGAAAAAAGCCGGAATCGATACCGATTATATCTTAAGAACCGCAAATGCCGATACCGCATTGGCCTTTGTTTCACTGGCAGCCGACGGCAATCGTGATTTTCAGTTCTATCGCCGCAACAGTGCTGATTTAATGCTTTCCCCTAATCATATCAAAAAAGAAATGTTGAAAGAATGCGGGATCCTGCATTTCTGCAGCGTATCACTGGTTGAATCACCGATGAAGCATGCACACGAAACGCTGATTCGTTATGCGCATGAGGAACAGCTGCTTGTATGCTTTGATCCCAATCTGCGTTTTTCACTGTGGAATGATGAAGCAGCCTTATATCAGAGTGTGCATGAGTTTATGCCCCATGCCGATATTTTAAAAATATCAGATGAGGAACTAAGCTTTATCACCGGAAAAACAAATATCGAAGATGCACTTGATGACTTATTGAAAGACCAAACGAAGCTTGTGATCTATACAAAGGGTAAGGAAGGCGTTTGTGCTTATACGAAAACATGCAAAGCAGAGGCAGTCGGTCTTGCGGTTGAGTGCAGAGATACGACGGGTGCCGGTGACTCCTTTATCGGGGCATTCCTGTATTGTCTGCTTCGTGATGAAGTTTTATCGATCGATGCACTGACGCAAGCACAGCTTTATGAATATTTAAGTTTTGCGAATGCGTATGCGGCTTATACTGTAACTCAAGCCGGTGCGTTAGATGCGATGGCTGATGCCCAAACCTTTGCGAAATTTCGTTCTGAGCTGAAGCTTTCGTCGAATTTTGATATAAAATAATTAATTTCAGGTTATCTGCTTCTGTCAGATGACCTTTGTTTTATGTTTTCTTTATAAGAAGCAGCGTTCTGATTGAAATTTCAGAAAAAACAAGTATAATATTGCTAGAGAGGTGAGCGTATGCTTGAATGTATCAGTGATTATTTATCATTTGGATTGTTGATGGCATTCCCCATCTCATGGCTGGCGTTTTTATTTTATAAGCTGTTTAAACGGCGTCGCGCCAAGCTGTTAGCGAATCAGGAAAAATTTTATAGGGAGTGGTAAGTCTTGGACAGTTCGCACATAGGTCTTTTTCTCATACTTGGTATTTTGCTGGTGCTGTCGGCATTGTTTTCATCAACGGAAACAGCCTATAGTTCTGTGAATCAAATTCGTTTGAAGCAGATGGCGAAAAACGGAAACAAACGGGCAAAAACCGCATATAATAACTCTAAAAAATTCACTGCGTTGATTACAACGATTTTAATCGGGAATAATATTGTTAATATCTTAGGTACCAGTATTGCGACAATGCTGTTTACCGAGATGTTCGGCAGTGCCGGTGTCGGAGTCGCAACCGGAGTCATGACTGTATTGATTTTAATCTTCGGTGAAGTGGCACCGAAAATTATTGCGAAGGCAAAGGCTGAAGACTGCACGTTGTTCATGGCAAAGCCGATGCACCTGCTTGTGTTTTTATTTCGTCCGATTACGATTATTGTGGAAAAGCTGGAAGAACATTGGGAAAAGCAGTTGGATATTGAACAGGTAACTGCGACCGAGGATGAGCTTTTGGAAATTGTGTCAACGATTGAACAAGAAGGTGTTTTGGAACAAGAGGAACGTGAATTGATCGAAAGTGTGATTGAATTCGATGACAAGAGCGTTCGCGATATTATGGTACCGCGCGATCAAGTGGTGTTCCTGTATGACAATGCGACCTTTGAGCAGCTGAAGACAGTGCTTCATGAGCATAAGCTGTCACGCTTACCGATCCTTTCCTATGAGACCACAGAGGTTGTCGGCATCTTGCGCGTTCGTGATGTATTGGATGCGATGCTGGCAGGAAAAGAAGTCAGTATTCGTGATTTAATGTGTGATCCGGTTTTTGTCAATCAGCGTAAAAAGCTGCCTGATGTATTAGAGGATATTCAAAAATCACGTGAGCATTTGGCAATCGTAGAGGAAAGCCTTACATCCCATGTGTTTGTCGGAATCATTACCCTTGAGGATGTGCTTGAGGAGTTAGTCGGTGAAATCTATGATGAATATGATCCGCTGCCGAATCATGTAATTGAAATCGGCCTGCACACCTTTGAAATCGATGGTACGGTAAGTCTGCTTGATTTCTTTGATACCTATGTAGAGGATCAAGAGGCACCGAAAACAAAGGCACGTACCATTACTGCATGGGTCAATGAATTGAACAATCACCGCAAGGTTCGTAAAGGACGTGAACTTACCTTTGAAAACCTTGAAATAAAAGTGTTGGAGACTGAGGACGGTATGGCTACACGAATTGAACTGCAAATTTTATCCCCGCAAGAGGATGAATTATTAGACTAGGAGGATATTTATGAACGTATTTATTAAACCGGTAAAGCCGGAAAACGCACCGAAGGCATTAGGACCTTATACACCGGCGGTAAAGCTGGGTGACTTTGTTTATTTGAGCGGACAGATTCCTTTAGATCCGAAAAGCGGCGAAGTAGTCGGAACAACAATTGAGGAACAGACCCATCAGGTTATGAAAAATATTCAGGCGGTTTTAAATGAAATCGGTTTAGATTTCCGCCATATTATGAAAACGACGATTTTTGTTTCCGACTTAAACGACTTTGATCGTTTAAATGAAGTATACGGCTCCTATTTAGAAGAACCGTATCCGGCACGAAGCTGTGTACAGGTTGCACGTCTGCCGAAGGATGTGAAGCTGGAAATCGAATGTATCGTCATTGATACTTTAGTATATGAAGCTCAGCTTGCGCAGCAAAACGGCTGCGGCGGATGTAGCGGCGGCTGCGGAGACGGCGGCTGTGACAGCTGTCAGTAAAACACAGCGGTTATAAGAAAAAGAATGATAAAGCACTAAAATACGATTGATTTCTGAATGACAGGAGTCAATCTTTTTTTATTGTGTATTATAATTAATTGTAAACAAAATGTTTATCTTTAAATTAATTATCTTTTATTTGTTTATTTTTTTGGAAATCTTCTTCTGTATGAGAAAAGAATATATATAAGGAGGAGATTAGAATGATAACGTATATTGAAGATCATATAAATGAAATTGTCATTCATATGGAAACAAGGGGAACTTATACGATAAAAGAACGCTGTAAGGTTTTTCTTAATAAGCTTTGTGAGCATTACGGAAGCAGTTATGAGGGGCGCATTCAAGCAATATGTGCATGTTTGAATATTCATCAAAAGGCGCCGGTCTTAATACGAGAGGGAATGATCCTGTATCCGCTGGCAGATGCACTTACCAAGAACAATGTGTGGGTGAATTACTGCATGGTGAAAAAGGTCACAGCCAAACAATATCAGACTTTGCTTGAATTTCATGACGGTACACTGTTGTTATCAGACAGTGAATATCGAACGGTGAAAATGCAACAAAATCGCTGTAAAAGCTATCTGTTTGTGCTGAATGAAACATATACACCGTTTTCTGTGGTTCATTAATCGATGCTTATGCATGAAATGATAACAATTCATAAATATTTGGCACAAAAAAGTATAAAATCGGTACAAACAATGTGTATAATATGTGATATAATAAATATGTTTTATGTACTGATGAATATCGATAAACAAAATTTGGTATATTTACAACTGAAAAATCATTCATAGTAATGACAGGAGGAACAAGGATGAGTGCGAATGTGATTGAAATTGAGCATCTGACAAAGTCTTATCAAAAGCTTAAGGCAGTCGATGATTTATCCTTCAATGTTTATGAGGGTGAAATACTCGGATTATTAGGACCTAACGGAAGCGGAAAATCTACGACGATGAATTGTATCTTATCGCTTTTGAATTTCGATGCGGGCAGTATTAAGATCTTCGGCAAGGAAATGTCTGTGGATGCGTATGATATTAAACGTAAGATCGGTGTTGTATTTCAGGATGTTGCCGTATTTGATGAATTAAGCGTATATGACAATATTGATTATTTCTGCGGATTGTATATTAAGGATAAGCGTGAGCGCAAACAGTGCATTGATGATGCGATTGAGCTGGTCGGTTTACAGGAGTATCGCAAATTTCTGCCGAAACAGCTGTCCGGCGGATTATTACGGCGTTTAAATATCGCTTGCGGTATCGCCCATCGTCCGAAACTTGTCTTTTTGGATGAACCGACGGTAGCTGTCGATCCGCAAAGTCGAAATCATATCTTAGACGGTATTGAAACACTGCGAAAACGCGGTGCGACGATTATATATACGACGCATTATATGGAAGAAGTGGAAATCTTATGCGATCGTGTAATTATTTTGGATAAAGGAAAGCTTTTGGCTGAAGGAACTTGCGATGAATTAAAAGCATTGGTTCAAATTGAGGAAAAGGTCAGTGTGGAAATACCGAAGCTGGAGAGCTCACAGCTGGAAGAGATCGCAGCCTTTGAGAATGCCTGTGATGTGAGCTATCATCATCAAGAACTTACGGTTGTTTATCAAAAGGGCAATCAAAATTTAAATGAGCTGATTAATTATTTTAATCAAAAACAGATCAGCTACAACCGTATTTATTCTCAGCGACCGACATTAAATGATGTATTCTTGGAATTGACCGGAAAGGAATTGAGGGACTGATGTTTTTTCATAACTTTAAATATGCCCTGATTACCTTACTGAAAGATAAAATGCTGGTTTTTTGGACGCTTGCTTTTCCTCTGCTTTTGGGAACCTTTTTCAATATGGCATTCTCTGATATTGAAAGCAGTGAAAAGGCGGATATTATTCCGATTGCGGTAGTTGCGAAAACCGAAAATGAATCATTGATAAAAGCAATTCAAACGATGAGTGAGGAAGGCAGTGAACTTCAGCTGTTCCGCAGTGAATTTACGGATGAAGCAAAGGCGCAGGCACTGTTGGCAGAGGATGACATCGTGGGTTATTTACGAATCGATGAGACACCGAAAGTAATCGTTAAGAAAAGCGGAATCAGTGAAACAATTTTACAGTATGTGATGGATCAGATGCTTCAGACGAATCATATGGTGCAGGATGTGATTGATCTAAAAATTGCAGACGCTGTCGCTTCGGCAGGCGGAAATCCGATTAATCAAGAGGTCTTGATAAAACAGATTTATGAGGAAGTGCAGGAAATGATGAACACGGATGAACAGTGGCTTGCGGATGTCAGCAGTGACCATATGAGCTATACAATGGTTGAATACTATTCCTTGATTGCGATGGCCTGTATGTACGGCGGAATCCTAGGAATGGTTGCCATAAATCGCATTCTTGCCAATATGAGTAATAACGGAAAGCGTATTGCCGTATCACCTTGCAGCAGAAGTAAGCTTGTCATCAGCAGTGCCTGTGCGGCTTATTTGATTCAGTTATTCGGCTGTGTCTTGTTGTTTCTGTTTACGATCTATGCTCTTCATGTAGACTACGGTGTACATTTTCTGCAGGTTGCGATATTGACGCTTGTCGGCTGTTTAGCCGGTTTATCCTTGGGAATTGTATGCGCAACTGTTTTGAAAAAGGATGAGAATACCAAAACCGGTATTTTAGTTGCCCTTATTATGCTCGGCTGTTTCTTATCCGGTATGATGGGAATCACGATGAAATATGTAATCGATAAAAATATTCCGCTGATTAATCAGTTGAATCCGGTGAATATGATTACGGATGCACTGTATTCTTTATATTATTACGGCACCTTTGATCGCTATTACCGCAATTTGATCAGCCTCGGATTATTCGCTTTACTCATGCTGGGTATTTCCGTTTATCAGTTAAGGAGGCAAAAGTATGATCGTCTTTAAGACCTATTTAAAGGTTCTGAACAAATGTAAGGGACCTGTGATTCTGTATACGGTAATCTTATTGTTTTTTGCCTACTTCTCTTTACAAACAAATGAAAACGGTGGCGGCTTTGCGGCAGCGAAACCGAATATTTATATTATCAATGAGGATGTCGACGAAGGTATTGCGGCACATTTAACGAATTATTTAAAAGATAACTGCAATTTGGTATCGTTGGATCAACACAAAGAAGCAATTGATGATGCGATCTTTTATCGTGATGCGAGTATGGTGATAACAATTCCTGCGCAGTTTAATGAGCATTTTATGCAGGGAAAAAAGCCGCAGTTAGAAATTCGCACGACGCAGGATTATAATGCCGCGCTGGCAAAGATTATGCTGGAGCGTTATTTATCCGGTGCCTCTTTTTATCAACAGGCAGGCTATCATGAAGAAGCTCTTTTAAAGCGTATGGATGAAACGATGACGCAAAAAAGTGAAGTGGAAATGACATCATCACTCGATAATGAGGGTTTGAGTAAAGCAGCCTATTATTTCAACTTTACTAATTATTCCATTATTGCCGGCTGTATCTTTGTGATATGTATTATTTTGGCAATCTTCAAAAATGAAATGATTGCGAAAAGAACCTTGATCAGCAGCTTTAATTATCGTAAATTAAATCGTCTGTTATTATTGTCAAACGGCTTATTTGCGCTGGTGCTGTGGCTGCTTTATATTGTGATCGGCATTTTACTGGTAAAGGATGTAATGCTTACGATGCACGGAGTAATGCTGATGCTGAATGCGCTTGTGTTTACGATATGTGCCGTTACTATGGCATTTTTGATCGCCAATGTGGTCACAAATAAAAATGCGATCAACGGCATTGTAAATGTGGTGGCACTGGGAAGCTGCTTTCTGTGCGGTGCCTTTGTACCCGCTGAAATGTTGCCGGATCTCGTGTTAAAAATCGCTCATGTGCTGCCTTCTTATTGGTTTATCGATGCTAATAATCTCATCGCCGAAACAGAACAATTAAATGTTGAAACGCTGCAGCCGGTATTTTTCAACATGGGCGTGGTTTTATGCTTCAGTCTGCTGTTTGTTATTATTACTAATTTCATTGCGAAAAGAAAAAGAAAATTCGCATAATACATCAATTTTGTGTTAAAATATAAATAATGAATCAAAATGAGGATAGGTGATGGAAATGCTTCAGCGAATTATGCGATCGCATCATAAGAGTACTTGGAAACAGCGTATTGTTGTATGGAGCTATGTCGTAACACTCGGCTTGGCAAAAAGTGCGATGAAGCAGAAAGAAAATGTTCGGAATTGATTGACAGCGCCGAAAACTTTGTTATAATAAGAACGAGAGTGAAAGATCATGTGCAAGAAGCATGGTCTTTTCTTATGGCTGATTTGTGAAAGGAGGTACGATGGAACTTTATTATATTGACAGTAACTATTGTCGCTATTTACGCAGTTATGATGCACTGGTTCCCTATAATGAAGGAGATAAAAAACGACCGTTTGTCGGTGTTGTAATCTATATTCAAGCGATTGCTTTTTTTGCTCCTTTGACTTCTCCGAAGCCTAAGCATCGGAAAATGTACAATCAAATGGATTTTTTTAAAATTGATGGCGGAAGACTCGGTGCCTTAAATTTGAATAATATGATTCCGGTAAAGGAAGGCTTGTATCATCGAATCCATTATGAAGCTGATGAATATACCGCGTTATTGCATCGACAGCTCCACTGGTGCAGACTTCATCAAAAGGAAATTCAGGAACATGCGCTGCGGCTTTTCGATGCGGTCACATTAAGACAGGCGCCTGCCAAAGTAACGGAGCGCTGCTGTAATTTTTATCAGGATTTGCTTCGCTTAGAGCTTTATGATGATCAAAATGATTTATTGACACACGGCGTGGCAATGGATACAGAAGAACTGTTTTTACTGAATCATTTATTTTATCGATGTTCTCCGGTGATGATATATGGATAGGTAACAAATGAAATGCCTATGCATATGATATTTACGGGAGGGTTCATATGAGTAACTATTTAGCAGTGCTGAATGTAAATAAGAATGCACAAGATCAATGGCTGCGTAAATTATCTAATGTAACGAAAAGCGGTCATCATATTTATGCACATTTTACTACAGTAATCATCGGAACTGAAAAATATCAGACAGTGTTTGACGGCGAATTGTATAATGAAACAGAATTAAAGACAAGTTTGAGGCATAAAGGACTGGAAAAGGACGTCACCTCGATTGAAGAATTGATTGTATATGCATATCGTGCATGGGGACACGGCATGATGAATCATCTGCTCGGCGCATTTACTTTTGTGATTGATGATGGGAAGGAAGTTTTTATTGCAAAGGATCAAATGGGTCTGCGTCCGCTTTTCTATGCACAGAAAAAGGGTACGGGAATAATTGTCGCATCTAAAATCAAGGATATATTAGCGACTAAGGCAATCAAGCCGATCGTTGATCGCAAGGGCATCAGAGAGCTGTTGGCACTGGGACCGAGCATCAGTGAAAACATGACATTGTATAAAGGGATTCAGGCATTGCCGATGGGACATTACATGATTATTAAGAAAAACAGTATCCAAATTAACAAGTATTATGAGCCGGTTGCGAAACCGCACTTTGATTCTTATGAGGATACGGCAGCGCATGTAAAATATTTGGTGGAAGATGCCATTAAGCGTCAAAGCAAGGGTTGTGATGCGACATTTTTATCAGGGGGTCTTGATTCCAGTATTATTGCCGCATGTATGGCAAAACAAGGTGATTTGTTTACCTACAGTCTTGATTATGAAGGAAATGATGAAAACTTCAAGGGCAATGTGTATCAAGTTTCGTTAGATACGGAATATATCAATCAAATGGTGGAAATGACGCAAAGCAACCATACCAAGCTGACGATTACCCAGGAAGAGCTGCGCGATGAACTGATTCCGGCACTTTCCGCACGTGACCTGCCGGGTATGGCCGATGTGGATTCGGCGCTGTTATGGCTTTGTAAACAAGTGAAAAAAGATCGCAGTGTGATTATGAGCGGAGAATGCAGCGATGAGGTATTCGGCGGCTATCCTTGGTTTTATCGAGAAGAACTTGTGCATTTGGATACATTCCCTTGGCTTCGCTCGGTAGAGCAGCGTAAATCCTTGTTTCATGATTCATTAAAAAGTATGGATATTGATGCTTATATTCATAAACGATATAAAGAAACCTTGGCGGACATCACCTATTTAGACAGTGACAGTGAAGCGGATCAGCGTGCGCGCATTCATACAATTTTATGCCTGCATTGGTTTATGCAGACGCTTGTCACCAGACAGGTATGCATGGGAGAGGATGCCGATGTGGTGATCAGAGCGCCGTTTGCTGATATTCGCATACTAGATTATGTATATAATATCCCTTGGGAAATGAAATTTTTAGATCAAGAGGAAAAAGGAATTCTGCGTAAAGCATTTGAAGATGAGCTTCCCGAAGAAGTGGCACATCGCAAGAAAAATCCGTTCCCGAAAACGCATAATCCGAAATATTGTGAACTGATGAAGGAGAAACTGCAGGAATGCTATGACAATCCCAACAGTGTCCTGCATGTATTGTTCGATGATGAAGCATTGAAGGAGTTGATTGAAACCGGCGGTGCGGCATTCCCGCTTCCGTGGTACGGTCAGTTGATGAGCGGTCCGCAGTTACTTGCTTATCTCTATCAAATCGATCAATGGTTCCAAACTGTCAAACCTACATTGCGCTTGTCTTAGGGGATGATTGCGACACACCTGTTTTACAGGTGTGTTTTCTGTTTATTTCATCTTATTCATAATACGACAAGGAGAATTGCTTTGTTATCTTACAATATTGTTTCATTGTTTATTTTCTTTGTCAAACATGGAAAAAATTGTTATAATAATACAGGCAAGCAGGTGATGAAATGAAAAAGCAACATATCACATGGGTATTTATTTATATTTTTATTGATCAAATTACTAAATTCATCACTAATCTTTCCATTGAAATGGGTCATGAATTTCCGCTTTTCAATGATTTTCTCTATTTGACCGATGCACAGAATTACGGTACGGCATTTCAGATCGTGGAAGGGCATATGCTGTCGGTGATTATCACCACGGTGCTGTCTTTGGTGTTATTGATCAGCTTTTATCATCACAGTGATGAACAAGATACATGGTGTATTCAAGGAATCCTGTTAATGCTGGGAGGACTTACCGGCAATTTATTGGATCGTTTATTTCTCGGATATGTACGAGATATTATCGGTATCAATATCTTTGATTCGCATTTGATTCTAAATCTTGCCGATATTTTTTTATGGATCGGCTTAATTATGATTGCGGTGCTGGAATTTAAGCGTTGGAGAAAAAAGGATGCTGAGAAACAAAAACAGGGATGACCTGTTTTTGTTTGGTTGTTGATCGATTAAGTCGGGAAATGCATAGATAGCCTTGAAATAAAGTAAAATCATAGTATAATTACATCGTGATGGTAAAGTGAGGCTTTGAATACTATGAGTGTCAAACGCAAAAAATATAAAGATTTAGTAACATTGTCATGTGTGATCGTTGCCGCATTTGTCAGTGCCGTGAATCTGAAAACCTTTGTTAATGCAGGAGGATTGTTTCCCGGCGGTTTTAACGGTTTAACCGTATTGATTCAGCGAACCTGTTCTCGTTTTTTGGCTGTTGATATTCCTTTTTCAATTGTAAATTACAGCTTAAATGCTGTTCCGGCATACATCGGTTTCAAGATGATCGGAAAAAAATTCACGCTTTATTCCATTTTAATGATTTTATTGACAGGTCTGTTTGTAGATATGATTCCGGCAACCAATATCACTGAGGATATTTTATTAATTTCGATCTTCGGCGGTATTATCAACGGTATTGCTTTAAGTATTGCCTTAAAAGGCAATGCTTCCAGCGGCGGAACGGATTTCATTTCAATGTGGATCTCGAAGCGAACCGGGCAGTCGGCATGGAATTATATGATGGGCGTTAATGCGGTGATGCTGATGATTGCCGGTGCGCTGTTCGGTTGGGAAAGTGCGCTCTATTCGATTATTTTTCAATTCTGTTCGACGCAGGTAATCAATATGCTTCATACGCGTTATAAGCGAATGACGATGTTTATCGTGACATCAAATCCGAATGTGGTAATTGAGATCATTCAGCATTCTACTCATCACGGTGTTACACGCCTGGAAGGTATCGGTACTTACACTGATAAACCGCGCACGCTTCTTTATACGGTGGTTAATACCGATGATGTAAAAAGCATTATTCATTATGTTAAGGAAGAAGATCCTTCGGCATTTATCAATGTAACAAAAACGGAACTGGTAGAAGGACGTTTTTATTTGGACCCGATTCGATAAGGTATATAACAAGGGAGTGAAACTATGGATGTTTATATGGATGCAGAATTTGATTGTATTCGTAAAGGGGGACGCTGTATACAATGCATGATTTCCATCGGTATGATCGCTATTGAGGATGAATGTGTAATAGATTCCTTTTATTCATTGATTTAGCCGAAGTTTTTTCGTACCTTGACTCGATCGGTCAAACGTATTACAAAGCTAAGTGATGAGGAAATTCTTCAAGCACCCGGATTTCGTGAGGTAATGAATGCGGCAAATGCTTTTTTAGAGCACTTGGGTAAGCCGTATCAGTTTTATACATTCGGTCCCGATGATGTCAGAACCTTGAAGCAGCAGGCAATGTTTGAAGGGTATGGAAAAATAAAGGCATTTACTGATTTTATTGATCTTCAAAAGGTTATCAGCAGTAAGATCAGTTATGATGATAAACTGTTGTCTTATACTTTGTCTTTGGATGATTTAAAATACATATTCGGTATCAATAATAAGGTAGAACACAATGCATTGAATGATGCAGTGGATCTGTATTTAATTCATGATGCACATCAAAGAGCGGCAATTCAAAATGATCGTCTGCATATTATTTATGAACGCAAAAGACAAAAGCAGGAAGATGCAAAAAAACGAAGTCTGATCCATACTCAGAATCTGTTATTTGAACGCTATCATTTCTATGAGTATCAAATCGGTAGCTGTACACTTTATCCTGATGTATTGCATCAGCTGAAAAGCTTGGCGGAACGAGGCAGTATTCGCTTGCCGCTTGAAGTACATGCCATGCTACTTAATCAATCTTATGAACAAGGATCTATAACAATGGAGTGGCTGATGCACCCATATCCGTTAGTAAAGCTGTCCATAGCTCTGCGAGACGAACAATGGCAACAGGAATGTCCGCTGACATGCGGAAATGCCGGCATCTTTGAAAATCTATGGCAACTGTGTTTAAGTAATCAAAAAGCCGGTGATCAATAATCTTTTGAAGTAATATAGTATCAAGCGGTAAAATATTTTACTGATTGGTGTTATTTTGCTTTTATTTTTTACTCTTAACGACTGAAGAATATAATATTTAAAGTGTGTGATGATAATATTTTAGTATCATGATTTTAGCAATTCATAATAAAAATTTATTTCCTTATGTTATAATAATAGCGTTAAAAGCAAGGGAGATGATGATTATGTTAATTGCTTGTACAAAAACAGCTGCACGTGCGCTCAAACGAAAAGTAACAGCTATCGAAAACGATGAGGATGCTTTTTACTGTTGGCATGTGAAGCTGTTTTCCGTTACGGAAGGAAAGCTGCTGCTGTTTATGAATGACTTGACACGACTGCCGTTATTTATTCCGTTAGAATCAAGAAGCAATGCGTCTGTAGAAGAACGCTTTTTGACATTGATTAAAGCAGTTATTTTACATATGGGTTATGATGAATCTATCGCAGAAGCTTATTTAAAGAACGGCGAATTGGTTTATACAAAAGCATTTAATTTAAGCATCACTTCTCAAATGAATGCACTTTGCCGTGTTTATCAGTGTGAAGCACTTTACGGCAGTCAGTATTGTACAAGAGAGTTGGAAGCAGTGATCAAATATGCTGAGATTCCATGCTTTAAATATAATATTTATCCGTATCAGGCATTTCAAAATGAATTATGTAAGCGATTTAAAGAATGAGTGTTCTCTTTTTTTGTCGATTTTATAGATGGAAATCCTTTTATATCTTCTCGTAGGTATACATCCCCTTACAAACGACTTAAATAATGGATTTCGTGAAGTGCAAAAGTAACTTCCACTTTTAAAGGTCGAAAAATATATAGTGGAAA
>CANOSP010000021.1 GCA_947569705.1 uncultured Erysipelotrichaceae bacterium | reverse complement strand
AATATTCAATCAATGAAACATGCTTGAAAAGAGCGTGTCATTTCCCTAAAGAAACATATGATAAGCTGACAATTATCATAATTTATCCAAAGAGTAGATATGATATATGATGATAAATACGATTTAATGGAGTTGTTACATATTTTATTTAAAGCAAAAATGACGGCAACGGAGAAAAAGTGCCAATTAGAAAAAAACTATGGTATAATGATGACAAAGAAAACAGAATGGGAGGTTGAAGGTATGTGTAACTTGTCTCAAATTCATGTGGATACGGGTCTTAAACGAGGATTGGCAGAAGGACGTAAAGAGGGACTAACTGAGGGGCTGGCGATTTTATCAAAAGTCATTGATAATATAATGAAAAAAACAAATCAAACAGCGGATGAAGTGATGGAGATGTTGGACATAGATGAATCACATAGACCAGAAATCACTCAGTTAATCAATGCGCAAGTCACAAAGACCGAAATCTAGTTTTAATCTAAAATTATAATGATGTTTTTAAAGGGCAGAAGATCAGTTAAATAAATCGCTGCCTTTTTATGTGTCAGATATGAAGTATTGTTTACTCGGAATACATATGGTTCATATCCCTTTTTAAATACAGCATATTTATTTATTATATTCAGAAAGAAACAGAAAATTTAATTGATTTATATTTTGAAAATCAAAGTATTTAAAAAATGAAACACTGATTAATGAAAAAAAGTCAGGAATTCATACCACAAGTAAAAAAAAGCGAGTATAATATAAGTGATGAAAGGGCTGAGCTTATGAGTGCGTATATTGAATTTGAAAATGTGAAGAAAATCTATTCGATGGGTGAAGTCAAAATAGCGGCACTTGCCGGTGTCAGCTTTACAATTGAAAAAGGCGAGTTTGTCGTGATTGCCGGTGCGAGCGGTGCCGGAAAAAGTACGATCTTAAATATATTAGGCGGTATGGATACATGCAGCGAAGGCAATATCTATGTGGACGGTACAAAGATCAGTGATTTCAATGCGAAAGAATTAACTACGTATCGTCGTTATGATATAGGCTTTGTATTTCAGTTTTATAATTTAGTTCAAAACCTTACGGTAAAGGAAAATGTGGAGTTGGCAACTCAGATATGCAAGAATCCCTTGAATATCGATGAAACGATAGAAGCTGTCGGATTAAAGGAGCGTGCCGGTAATTTTCCTGCACAGCTGTCGGGCGGAGAACAACAGCGTGTTGCGATTGCGCGCGCATTGGCGAAAAATCCTAAATTGTTATTATGTGATGAGCCGACCGGTGCCTTGGACTATGCGACAGGCAAACAAATATTGAAGCTGCTTCAAGACACTTGTAAAAATCACGGAGTCAGTGTTGTTGTGATTACTCACAATCTCGCTTTGACGGCGATGGGCGATAAAGTGATCAAGGTTCGCAACGGCTTAATCGAAAGCATTGAAATCAATGAACATCCGTTGCCTGTGGAAAGGATCGAATACTGATGGGAAGTGCATTATGGAAAGACACCTTACGTGAAATAAAAAAAACACCGGGGCGCTTTTTCTCGATTATGATGATCGTTGCCATCGGTGTTGCTTTTTTTGCGGGTGTAAAGGCATCGATTCCCGATATGAAGCACACTGCCGATCAATACTTTGATGATTATCATCTGATGGATTTACGGGTTGTTTCGACATTTGGCTTAACAAAGGATGATGTATCGGAAATTCAAAAAATCGACGGCATAGAAGGCATTTTTGCGACACATACGATTGATGTATTGACACTTGTGAACAGTGAGCAGTATGTTGTCAAGATTCATGCACTGCCGCAAAATACCGATGAACAAAATATGAATTATTTAAATCGAGTTGAACTTGTTGAAGGACGGCTGCCGCAGAAAAGCGGTGAATGTGTCATTCAGGAAACACAGATGTTTGAACTGCCGATTCAAGTCGGAGATCAGCTGGATTTGGAAAGCGGGAAACAGGAAGCTTTATCTGAAAGCTTGGAAAAAAACTCATATACAGTGGTCGGGAAAGTAAAAACACCGTATTATTTATCAAGTGAAATCGGGAGCAGTGAAATCGGTAACGGTAAAATTGACTTTTTTATGATGATTCCGCAAAATGAATTTAAAGCTGAAATCTTTACGGAAATCAATCTTACCGTAAGTGAGGCACGTGCTTTTAACAGCTATGATGATGCGTATTTTGAACATGTGGATCATGTGAAACGAGCGATTGAAAACATTGCACAGGATCGCAGTGAAATTCGCTTTGAAGAAATCAAAAGCGAAGCACAAAAACAGCTGGATGAGCGTAAGCAGGAATATGATGACGGCAAACAGACGTTTGAAAAAGAAATGAAGACGCAAGAGAACAAGCTGGATACGGCAAAGACCGAAATGATTTTAGGCCGTGCTTCGTTATCGGCGAATAAGGATCGTTATGCGGATCAATTTGCGTCCTATCGAATACAAATCGAAGAAGGTAAGCAACAGCTTGAGACATTAAAAGCAACTTATGAACGAAGTGAAAAGACGTATGAAGAAACAAAACCGCAGCTGATGCAGCAGCTGGATCAGCTTGAAACGCAGATTGCGGACATTACGAAACAGCTTGCGGAAAATGAAGAAGCGATCAAAGATTGTGAACAACAGCTGAAAAATCCCGAATTGACAGAATTAGAACGGCGCTTGTTAGAGGAAAAGCTATCTTCGCTGCGTCAGTCTAAACAGATTGCCGAAACAGCACTGCCTTATTTAGAACCGGCGAAGCAGGCACTGGAAGTTCAGCTGAAACAAGGAGAAGCCGGTTTGAAGCAGACAGCGAAGATGATTGAAACACAAGAACAGCAGCTGGCAATCAAGGAACAGGAGCTGAAGGACGGGGAAGCGAAAGCACAAGCTGAATTCAAGCTTGGTGAGGAAAAGCTGAAAAATGCCGAAACAGCATATAATGAAGGAAAAATTGTCTTGGAGAAGGCAAGAGTCAGCGGGCAGGCTGATTTGGATAAAGGCAAAGAGCAGTTGGATAAGGCACAAAAGGATCTTGAAGAAATGGCTGAGCCGCAATGGTATGTACTGGATCGCCATGCTCATTATTCTTATATGGATTACGGCTCCGTGGCTGATCGTATGGAAGGCATTGCCAAAGTCTTTCCGTTATTTTTCTTTCTTGTGGCGGCACTTGTTTGCTTAACGACAATGACGCGGATAGTGGATGAACAACGCAGCAATATCGGAACAATGAAAGCATTGGGATATGGGAAAAATGCCATTGCGAGCAAGTTTATTCTCTATGCACTGATTGCGAGTGTATTCGGCAGCTTGCTTGGGTGCTGCTTAGGGATGACGATCTTCCCGACAGTGATTTTCAACGCATGGAATTTAATGTATACACTGCCTTCCATTTCCTTTGTTTCACAGAGCGGATTGGCGATCAGTGCAAGTTTGATTGTAACGATGATTACCGTTTCGGCAACGGTTGCGGCAGTTTATAAGGAATTAACGGAAACACCGGCGCTGCTCATGCGCCCGAAAGCACCGAAAGCCGGTAAAAAAATTATCATGGAACGCATTACTTTTTTGTGGAAGCGCATGTCCTTTATCCAAAAGGTTACGGCACGTAATTTGTTCCGTTATAAAAAACGCTTCCTAATGACGGTAATCGGCATCAGCGGCTGTACCGCCTTGTTGGTTGCCGGCTTCGGTATACAGGATTCCATTTCCAGCATCGTGAATAAACAGTACGGTGAAATCTTAAAATACGATGTATCGCTGCAGTTGAAAGAGGATGTAAAGGATTCAGAACAAAAGGAATTGCTAAAGCAGCTGCAAGCAGATTCACGCATCAGTGCCGTGACCGGAATTACGAGTGAAAGCGCTGTTGTTTATGCAAATGATGAAGAACAGACAGTAACGATTGTAACTGCCGATGATACTGAGACATTACCGCAGTTTATATCGCTTCACCCGCGAGGCAGCGATGAAGAACTGCCGTTAGGCAGTGACGGAGTGTTGATCTCGGAAAAACTCTCAATGAACTGTAAGGTAAAAAGCGGAGATACGCTGGAAATTGATGCGGGAGACGGTATCAAGCGCAAGGTAACAATCAGCGGGATTGTTGAAAACTATGTCGGTCATTATCTGTATATGGCACCGAGTCTGTATAAGGAAGTATTTCATATCCGTCCTTATGACAATACATTTGTGATCAAGCTGAGTCAGCTCGGCAGTAATGAGGAACAAGCGTTAGGCAATGATTTAATGAAACAGAAAAGCGTTTCGTCAGTTTCATTTTACAGCGGTATTGCGGCAAGTTTTTCTGATACGATTGCTTCTTTGAGTTTTGTTGTTGTCGTACTGGTGATCGCTGCGGGACTTTTAGCATTTATTGTCTTATACAATCTGACCAATGTAAATATATCCGAGCGTCTGCGCGAGATTGCCACAATCAAAGTATTGGGATTTTATGATCTTGAGGTTGCGCAATATGTATATCGTGAAAATATTTTATTGACGATGATCGGTTCGCTTTGCGGGCTGGGGTTGGGAATCGGACTTCATCGCTTGATTATGAATCTGGCGGAAATGGAAAATGTGATGTTCGGTCGCACGATTGAACCGCTCAGCTTTTTGATTTCGTTTGGCATTACAATGTTATTCGGTATGATCGTAAATATTGTGATGTATCGCAAGCTGAAAAAAATTCCGATGGTGGAATCTCTGAAATCGGTAGAATAGCTTATTTTAACAAGCGAGTTTGTACTAAATTACAAACTTGCTTTTTTTATTGAAAGGAAATAAATGTTTTTTTTTCTTATCTGAAAATAATAAAAAATCAAAATATTCTTAGTGAATGCAATATTTTTACAGATGTTTTTTGTTATAGTTTAAGTGGAGAGGTGAGAGTATGATACTTAACAAATTAGTGAAATCTGTATTATCCTTCAGCATGTTGTTAGGCGTGTTTACGCTTACTGATACGAAGGCTGCAGGCGGTAAAATCAATCTGACTGCAGATCAAATAAGTGCGAAGGGGGCAACAGATCATCCGATCAGCAATGCGATTGACGGTGATCATTCTACTTATTGGAAGACGATGAGTCATCTCGGTGAAGGCAGCAGCGATGCCGAAAAATATGAAAGTCGTATGAGTGATCATAGCCGTTATATTGATATTGTATTAGACGGTACTTATGATTTAACATCAATTAAAATTTTTAATTTAGTAGACGGTTCTTTTTCCAATTATTATATTTATGCTTCCGCAGACGGAAGTCATTATGATAAAATTGTTTCAAAAACAGATACGAAAGCAGCTGTCGCTGCCGGTGATACGCATAATGTATCAAAAAGAGCAGCGTATCTACGTATCAACATGGCATATAATTCCAACAGCTATGAAACAAATTTAGCGGATATTGAAATTTACGGAACAAAGATCAATCAAACCGTTCCCGAAAAAGCAGCGATTCAGGTGACTTCTTGGGAAGACAGCACTTGGAAAAGTGAATGGGATAAGTTTGAACAGGATCAGGATTATGCGAACGAAAAGGTTTTGAAAGAAGCTTCTAATTTGGTCGGTCGTGTAATCGGTGATAAGTGGAAAGCTTCATTTGTCTTTGAGCTTCGTTCCGATTTAAACGGACAAGATGTTTATGAAGTGAAGGACGGTGCCGACGGCACGATTGTGATTCGCGGTAATAACGGTATCGCATTGGCAAGCGGATTCAATTATTATTTGAAGAATTACGCGAGAGTAGATTATAATCCGTTGTTTGCCAGCAATACCGATATGAAAGAGCTTGTAGCGGTAGGAACACCGATAATCAAAACAACGCAGTATGATCTTCGCTATGCATTAAACTTCTGTACGTACTCTTATACAATGTCTTTCTGGAACTGGGATGAATACGAAGCATTTATTGACTGGGCAGCCATGAACGGCGTAAACCTGATGCTTGATATTGTCGGACAGGAAGAAGTGATTCGTGAACTGTTACTTCAGTATAATTATACCGATGAAGAAATCAAGGATTATATTTCCGGACCTGCATATTTTGCGTGGTTTTATATGCAAAACCTTTACAGCTTCGGCGGACCGTTACCGGACAGCTGGTTTGAACAGCGTGTAGAGCTGGGACGCAGAATGCATGACCGTATGCAGACGTATGGTATTCAGCCGGTGATTCAGGGATTCAGCGGTCAGGTTCCGTTGACTTTTGATGATAAAAACAGCGGTGCTGTATTGACTCCGATTGATCAGTGGCCGACCTTTACGCGTCCGGCAATTGTATCACCTTATTTGACCGATGCGGATATCGCCGCCGGAAAGAAAAATTATTTTCCGGAAATGGCGGAAAAATTCTATGAAGCACAGCGTAATGTATTCGGCGATGTGTCACACTATTATGCGGCAGACCCATTTCATGAGGGCGGAAACACGGCAAGCTTGAATATCGCTGAAATTTACAAACAAGTACAAAGTGAAATGTTAAATGCCGACAGTGAAGCAATTTGGGTGATGCAACAGTGGCAGTATAATCTGACCGATCAAAAGCTGGGCGGCTTGGTTAAACCGAGTCAGGCATTGGCATTGGATTTACAGTCTGATTTGAATGCACAAAATGAAGTGATGGAAAACCATCAAGTTCCGTGGATATGGAACATGCTTCATAACTTCGGCGGTCGTATGGGATTAGACGGTGAATTAGAAGTAACCGCTGAACAGATGGCAAAGGATTTTCAAAATAAAAACTACATGACGGGAATCGGTATTACGCCGGAAGCATTGGAAAACTCTCCGGTAGCCTATGAATTGTTATTTGATATGACATGGTCTAAAGATCCGATTGACTATCAGGCATGGTTGGAAACGTATGCCGAGCGCAGAGCCGGCGGAACGAGTGAATCATTGTTACAGGCATGGAAAATATTAAATGAAACAGCTTATGCGAAAAAAGGACAGTATTTTCAGGGTGCTGCGGAAACAGTCATTAATGCGCAGCCGGGCTTCAATTTCAGCGCGGCATCGACTTGGGGACACAGCAGTATCTTATACGATAAAACTGAATTAGATCAGGCATTACAGTTGTTAATTGATAACTATGATGCATTCGCAAGCTCACCGGCATTTCAATATGATTTGGCGGATGTAGCCGAGCAGGTGCTGTGTAACAGTGCCGTGGAGTATCACTCCTTGATGCGTGAGGCATATAATGCTGCGGACAGTGAAGCATTCCGTAATTACGCAACTAAATTCTTAGAAATTATCGCATTAAGTGATGAGATCTTATCAAGCAACGAGGAATTCATGGTCGGAACATGGATCAACGGTGCGCGTAAAATGTTAGACGGCGCCGATGATTGGACAAAGGACTTATTTGAATTTAATGCACGTGCTTTAATTACTACATGGGGCGGTGCTCGCAGCAGCTCTTTGAATGATTACTCCAATCGTAAATGGGCGGGCTTAACGAAATCCTATTATTATGAGCGTTGGAATATGTGGATTGCGAATCGTCAGGCTGAATTAGACAAAGCGGCTAAAAATCCCGAATATGTAAAAGCGGAAAGCAACTGGTTCTTATGGGGCTGGCGTTGGGCGAATTTAAAGAGCGATGACGGCTTTGCGTTTGAGACGAAGGCTGACCCAAGCAAGCTGAAAGAAAATGCGCAGAAAGCATTTGATGACTATTCCACAACAACACTGCTGGCAAACGGCGGTGTGGTAGAAGGTAAGGTCAATATTGCCAAAGGTAAGATTTTCACTACACCGTCCGCTACAAAAGCAGGCGCACTGGCTAATATTACCGACGGCTCCACCGGAACTTCATGGGAAGGTGAAGGAGCAGGACCTCATGTACTAACACTTGATTTAGAAGGTTTATATGAAATTACCGATATGAATATTGCGATTCGACAGGCAGCCGGCGATTATCCGATGGATTACAAGGTTGAATATATGGATGAAAGCGGCGCATGGCAAATCTATGAGCCACAGCATACCGGTGAGATTATGCAAAGTAATACTTCTATTGTTAAGAAAGTAGAGGCAACACAGCTTCGCTTAACAATGTCAACTCGCGATTATGCACAATTCTCTGTATATTTGGCAGAGGTAGAGGTTTACGGAAAAGCACTAGAAGTTATTCAATATTATAATGTCGCATTGGGCAAAAATGTCACATCTGATCGTTCCACGGGTACCGGAGATCTGAAATATATCACTGACGGCGATACAAATAACTTATGGACGGCTTCTTGGTCTGGTAATAAGGCTGATATGTATCCGTGTACTGTGACATTAGATTTAGACACAACAGTAAAGGCAGATTTTATTGAACTCTATTTTGAAAAGTACGGTTTGCCTTACCAATATAAAGTGGAAATTGAGGACGCAACCGGAAACAAAACAACCGTGTTGGATCAAAGTGCAACAACGACTCCGCTTGAAAATCGCTATGTGAAGATTCCGGTACAGAAAAAAGAGGTTACGAAAGTGTATGTGACCTATACCGATCGTTTAAGTGCAGGAAGCTGTGCAGAACCGTGTGATTTAGCAAGTCCGGGATTAGCTGAAGTAAAAGTACTTTCTACCGAGGATATTGCGAAAACAAAGAATTATGCGTTAAATAAACCGGTTTCGGTCAGCACCACTGCTTCAGCCTTAGGCGGAGAAGCAATTACCGACGGGAATTACAGCACTTTCTGGAACCATGATGAATATGCCGAAGGAACAAAAGGTTATGCGATCGTTGATTTAGAGGCTGCTCATTATATTGATAATGTTAAATTAACATTCAATAAGGAAAGCTATACAAAATATTATATCTTTGATGTAATTGCGATTAAAGCAGACGGCAGTGAACAAATTGTATTCTCGGAAACAGGTGAAAATAAAACAAGCTATAAGATTCCGGTCAATGATACGATTCAAAAAATAAAAGTTGATTACAAAGGAAAACAAGCCGGCAGCTCCGGTTGGTTCGATATTGTCGAGTTGGAAGCAATCGGTCCGCAGGAAAGCTCCGATATGATTTTCAATGACGGATCAATGTTGGACGCAAAAGTCAACGGCAGTTATCAAAATACGATAGACAAGAATGATGATACTTTTGTAAGTAATATCGTAGATCAGGAAATCGTTTATGAATTAGATAACAACTACTATATTGATCATGTGGATCTAACCTTTGAAAAAGCAGGGTTAGGCTTAAAATATGTGATTTATACAGAAAATGCACAGGGTGATCGTACACTGGCTGTCGATCGTTCCAATTCTACCGCTCTGCTTGAAAACCGTACAATTCGCATTGATGTGAATCAGCCGGGTACTAAACTGATCTTCAAGCATTTAGGCAATAACGGTAAAGGTGATGCTTATTTAGCCGAATCTCGTTTATATGAAACAAGAATTTACGGCGGAACACCGGAAAATGTGGCAGTAGACGCAACGACAGATCCAAATGATGCGCAAGCAGTCATTGATGATGATTTAGCGACAAGCTATACACTAAGCGGCGGCAGTACACTGACGATCACACTGCCTCAATCCGCCGATCTCTCCATGCTTGCAGTTTATAATGAGATGGCAGCGGCAAATTATCTTGTAGAAGTATTTAATCTTGATACAAATAAATGGGAAAGCGTTTATGACGGCAAAGATCAGACTAAGCTTCTTAGCGAAAAAATTATCACATTCGGTGAATCGATTTTCTCCGATAAGGTACGCATCACTGCTAAGGATTCATTGAAAATGAAAGAATTCAAACTGTTTAAGACTGATAAACGCGGTGATTTATTGGATAAGATTACCGAGCTGGAGGACATTCTTGCATCTAAGCAATATAACGATATGAACGGCAGCTATACAAAGGAAGCGAAAGCAAAAATTGATGCCAAGCTTCAAGAGGCAAAGGATGCCGTTAAGAATGCACTCAGCTCCAAGGATGTTGCGGCATGGATTGTACAGCTTAACAATGCGTTAAAAGAATTTTATCGAGACGGTGTGGTTTATGTAGATCGCAGTTCATTGTTGAAGGAAATCAATCATACCGATATGATTAAAAACGAAATTGCTTCATTAGGTAATGATGCATTTAAAAATCTGTTTGATCAGCCGTATGAAAATGCATTGACAAAGTATAATCAATATATGATTACACAGGTTGATCTTGATAAGGCAGCACAACAACTTAAGACAGAAACCGATGAGATACTCGCGCGCTTTGATATTTTAGATCAATATCGCATTCAAGTGGGTTTGACGAAGAAAATTGCCGAGGAAGCAGTAGTAGGCGATGTTGACGGTGCTTATCCGCAAGAAGCACTTGATCAATTGAAACAAACGATTGCAGATGTGGAATCCGATTTCAAAACGATTGCGGATCCAAGCGAAGCAACTGCCTTAATAGATACATTAAAGGATGCGGTTACAGCGTTTGAAGCAACCGTAATCTCAATTGATCGCAAACCGTTATTGGCATTAATCAACGCATTTGATGATATGAACAAGGCTGATTATGATATTGATACATGGAAAGCATATGAAGCTGCAATCGAAAGCGGACAGAGCGTACTTGATACTGCAGCGATTTCCAAGCAACAATTAGACGATGCATGTGCTGAAATTGAAGCGGCATTTGCCGACTTACAGCACTTGGATCGCAGCGCTTTGCGTCAGGCATTAGATGAATTCGCCAATAAGGTCGAGTCTGAATATACAAAAGATTCTTGGGACGCAGCCGCAAAAGCCAACGAAGCGGCAGTACAGCTTTATGAAGGCAATGAAGTAAAACAGAGTGAATTGGATAAAGCTGCACAGGCGTTAAATGATGCAATTAAGAACTTAAAGAAAAAAGATACAGAGAATCCGAAACCGGAAATCAAGCATTTGAATGATCAAAACGGCAGCGGTATCTATGCCGAAGGAAAATTCAGCGAAACAATGAAATTCTTTGTTGAAAAGCTGTCTGATGCACAGACTGAGGCAATAAAGAACACAATTAAAGATCAAAGTTATTTCGATGATCATCAGCTGTTAAATGTGCTGAACATGTATTTCCAAAATAACGGTCAATCATATGAACATAAAGACGGCGCGGTTGTTTATATTCCGATCATGAAGGAATGGAAAGATCAAGTGACGGAAGTGATATTCATTCATGAAGACGGTTCTGTTGAAACGCTGAGCAGTGTAGTACAGGGAAGCTATTTAAATGTTCAAATGAAAACAAACGGACATTACGGTGTTGTTGTAAAAACCGAATCTGATCAACCAAGTAAGCCTGATAAACCAAATCAGCCCGAACAACCGACGGATCCGGATCAACCATCAACTCCTGATCGGCCGAACAAACCGGATACGCCGAATGTTCCGGATAAACCGAATAAACCTAGCCTTCCTGAACAACCGATTAAACCGAATGAACCGATTCAGCCGGGTTATGTAAATCAGATTCATAACAATCCAAACAATGTGACCGTAATCGGTAAATTCCCGAATGACATTACACTGATCGTTGAAGATCTGGCAAAAGAGTTGAAAGCAGATATTATCGCCAAAATCACTGATAAAGATGCCGTTGCGAAATATAACTTTGAACGAATCTTCGATATTTATATGTTGCGTAACGGTGCTGTTTATACACCGGAAGGAAGCTTTACCGTAAAGATTAAATTAGATGATGAATTAAAGGCTAAACGCTATCTTGGAATTGTATATATTTCCGACGACGGTAAAGCTACAACGATTCCGTCTAAAGTTACAAACGGATATATCACATTTACAACAAACCATAATTCTTATTATGCAATTGTATCCGCTGATTCTCCGATTGTCGATACAGCAGCTCAACCGTTCGCTGTAACTGTATTACCGGTATATCTTCTGTTTGGCGCAGTCTTGATTTTCACAGGAAAAAAACTGAAAAGAAATTATAAAGCGTAATAAGATCAAAATTTTGCGTTGAAACAGTGAATAAAAAGGGCAGAGGATCACTTGAATTCTCTGTCCTTTGCATTTCTTTAAGATTTCATATAATTCTTAAGAATATTTTAAAAAAGTGCTTGATTAATGTGTAACATGTGCTAACATATAGATGTAAAAAAAGAATAAATACAATGAAAAAGTACACATTAGGAATTAGATTATACGGATTGAAAAATGATTGTTTCAGAAATAAAAAACACACATTTTAATAAGCAGTGCCGCTGTCTATAAATGTGTACAATAAGATATGAAAGCGGTGAAAATTGTATGTTAAAGGGAAAAAGAATTCTGCTTGCTTTACTCGGAATCCTTTTAGGAGGGTGCCACTCCAATACGGCATCCGGAAATCAAAAGGGGACTTATATTCTGTTCGTTACACCGCTTGTTGACCATAATCTGTGGCTGCAGGCCAAGGAAGGATTTATGGATGCCTGTGCAGTGTATCAATATCACTGTGATTGGATAGGACCGAAAACGATTGATACGAATCGTATGAACGATGTGATGAAAACCGGGATTTTACAGAAAGCAGATGCGATCATCACTCAAGGTGTCGTTGATACCGATATTGTGGATGCGGCAGCGACGTATGGGATTCCGGTTATTTTAGTTGACAGTGATATGCCGAAAAGTAAGCGTACCGCTTATTTCGGTAAAGATTTTCATTATCAGGCACAGCTGTTTTTAGAGGATATTGAAAAAAACTGGGGAAAAGATAAAAAGCTGATTATTTCAATTCAGGTGGCGCAGGAAAGCTTTACAATCGCCAAGGAACAGATCCAACAGATCCGTGAGGTCTTTCAGCAACATCCCGGCGGCTTTGAAATTGTTTCTGTTACCAGTTCACGTTCCGATGTCGTTCGTGCGAAAAAGGAATGGGCGCAGGTGGTTTTTGATCACCCGGATATTAATGTAGCCTTAAACTTTGCGGGAGAATCGGCTGAAGCCTGTTATGAGGCAATGGATCACAGCCCAAGCAATACAGAGCGTTTAATCTACGGTGTAGATGATATGGATGAAACAATACGCTTAATCAAAGAAAAGAAAATCAACGGAACGATTACAACTTCTTTTTATGATTACGGATATGAAACAATAAAATATTTATATCACTATTTCAGTGAACCGAATGCACAGCGTGATCAAATCATACCGGCAACCATACAACTTGTGACACCGAACAATGTGGAGGAATACATCAATGGAAGCGGGCAATAAAATGCGAAGTCTGAAGTATCAGATTATTCGTTTTCACAGTATTGGTTTTTGCATCGTCTTTTTAATTTCAATTATGTATATCATAATGAATTTATATACGGTGGAACAATATCGTTCGGCATTTTATCAGTATCGTTATGTAAGTGAATTCTATGATGCGCTGAATGATGCCAATGAACAGTTTAAGGAATATCTTTATTCCGATGATGAGGATGCTTATCGCCAATATAATATCAAGGTCACTTATGCCCAACAACAGCTGGATAAGTTAAATTACAGTGAATATGATGATACATGGCGAATTCGCTTGTTACAGAATATGCTGGATTCCTACTCGGAACAAGTAGAAGCGACAAAGCAGGCATTTCGAAAAACCGGTGACAGCTATGAACAAAACTATACGAAGCTGTTGGACTCTTATGATTTGATCAAGAGTACATCTGATACTTATTATGAATTAATGACGAATCAGATGGCATACCATTCATCTCATTTAGATATGATCAAGGCAGTGGTAATTCTGTTATCGATCCTGTTCAGTATTGCATTATTGTTGTGGATGCTTTGGTTTTATCGTTCTACGGTTAAGTCAATTCTGCGACCGTTGACAGCGATATTAAAAAATATCGGAAAGATTAAAGCCGGAACTTATGATTTGACTAAAATATCTAATACAAACAGTGAAATTCATGCGCTGTGTGAAGAATTAGATGAAATGGCAAAGGTTGTACAAAAGGATATTGAAACGACCAAGGAAAATGCGGAATTGGAAAAAAGTCTTTTGGAAATGGAAAATGAGAATTTAAAGAAAGATGAGCTGTTGGCACAGAGTGAAGTTAAAATGCTTCAAAATCAAATAAATCCGCATTTTTTGTTCAATACTTTAAATATGACTTATCGTTTGGCACTTCAGGAAAACGCTGTGAAATGCAGTGAAATGATTGAGCGTACCGGAGCGCTGTTAAGGTACGGCTTAGACAAGCAGAATAAGCTAAGTGATATGATGGGTGAGATCGCTGCGGTTGAAAATTATATCGCGATTCAGGAAAAGCGCTTGGGCGATCGTGTCAGCTTTGATTTATCGGTTGATGAGAATATTCCCAATATTGCGATTCCGGGCATGATTTTACAGCCGCTGATTGAAAACTCCTTGAAACACGGCTTGAAGAATGTGGAAGAACACGGTGAAATCATTATTTCTGTTCGATATTCTGAGCCTGATTTAATATTACAAATATCAGATAACGGAGAAGGTATGGATTCGGAAAAATGCGAACAAATGATTTTACAGGGCTTTCGCGATGAAGGTGAAGAACATTTGGGACTTTATAATGTAGTGCGGCGATTGGAAGCGATCTATAAGGATCGAGTCGATATTAGTGTGGAAAGTGCAGTGGACTGCGGCTTTACATTTACAATTAAAATAGAGGTGAGCGAATGGAACGACTGATGAGTTCGGTATTAATTGTAGAAGACGAAAAAATTGAGCGTGAATCGATCTATAATATCTTAAAAGAACGATTCAAAGGGATCATGCGGTTATATACCGCGAAAAACGGCAGAGAAGCGGTAGAGTGTTATCAGAAGGTACTTCCCGATGTTGTATTGACTGATATTGATATGCCGATTATGAACGGCTTGGAAGCAATCGAACAGATGAAACAAACGCATCATCATTCCATCTATTTGATTTTGACCTCGTATGATTATTTCAGCTATGCACGAGATGCCATCAGACTCGGTGTAGAGGATTTCATCTTAAAGCCGGCAAAGCCTGAGGAATTGATTTCCGCCGTATCGCATGCGATATCTGCGGTTAAGGTTGCTAAGAACAAGGCAATGAGTGAAACCGCGCTGTTAAAAAAATATACGGAAATTCAGCCGGTACTGGAACAGGAATGCCTGTATACGATTTTAAGCAACCACAGTGAGATTGAAATTCAGAATCATCTGCGCTATTTGAATATCAGTGCAAAAAATGCCCTGTGCATCTTAATTGAAGCTGACGGCAATAATAAAGAAATGCGTCAGCTTAAGAATGATTTATGTGATGTCGGATACAGCTGTTTATATGATGTAATTGATCATAATCATGTGTTTTTCTTGTTGCATAACCGCAATTTATTACCGCAGGATGTTGAAGTGATTGAATATGTACTGGCGCAGCACCATGTAAAGAATTTAGCACTGGGAATCGGCTCAATTCAAACGCAGCTTTCGCAGTTTAAGCGTTCCTATGCGCAGGCGATGCGTCGGCTTCATCGCTATGACGCTGATGAACCGCTGCGTATTGCCATCTATAAAGAAACGGAAAGAAGTTTTCAGATTGATCTTTCTGTTTATGAAAATCGCATGTTGGAAGCTTTCAAGAAAAAAGATGAAAAGGAAATGGATCACATTATTCATGAATTGGCGCAGGAGTTGTTAGTATGCTCGGCGGAACATATCACAACCTTGGTCAATCAGCTGGTAAAGGATTTAACAGTTCGGCTTCAATCTCTTGTACAGGTAAATATTGATATTAATTCATTGCCTGAGTTTGCTTTAAAGGAAGAAGAAAAGTATCAAAGCTTTGAGGTTTCTCTTCATTATGTCCTGCAGTCGTTATTTCGCCCGTTGCGCAATGAACAGTATCATGAAGTCAATACGTTAGCGAAAAAAGCGATGAATTACATCAATCATAATTTCCGCAAGCCGATCAGTTTAAATGATTTGGCAAAAGAATTAAATGTATCACCGTTCTATGTCAGTAAGCTGATCAAGTCTGCGTTCGGTAAAAACTTTACCGATGTAGTAGCGGAAGTGCGTATTGAAGAAAGTAAGCGTCTGTTAAAGGAACAACAGCGTGTTAAAAAAATTGCATTCGATGTCGGTTTTCAAAGTCAAAGCTATTTTGCGAAGATGTTTCGTAAAATGGTCGGCATGACACCGAAAGAATATCAGGATTTATTTATGAAGTAACAGTACAATATTTTATTAAAAAATGCAACATTTTATTACTGTTTTGTGTTATAATTATTAAGGATAAAGAGAGGCGAATCATGGCCGCCCATACCGGTTATGGTTTGCCTTTTACTATCCTTTTATGTTTCATTTCTCTCTTTTTTAATACAAAAAGTCCTGCATTTACGGATGCAGGATTTTTTGTTCGACTTGTTTTAAATATTCATGGAGATGCTCTTTGTGGACTTGAAAATATAAGCGATTGTTGTCCTTTTCGACCGATACTAAGCCGGCATCGATCAATGCCTGCATATGATAGGAAATAGTAGCGGTAGTCAGCTTCATCGCTTTGGCTATCTGCGCCCCATAGGCTTTTTGATTTTTAGACAGGAAGCACAGTATTTCAAATTTACTGCGATCACTCAAGGCTTTTAAGCCGGAACAGATTGTTTCTACACTGTTGCGCGTAACTTGATTGGCACGCAGAATATGCACACCCCATAAAATTGAAGTATGCTTCGGTTCGATCAGAAAGCTTTCGCCGACAAATAATGAGAAGCTGTAGGCAACACTGGGAATTAACAGGGCATCTTGATATTTGCTTTCAAAGGAAATGCCTTTTTCATTCACAAACTGATCGTACAGTTGATTTTGATAGGTTTCATAATCCTTATGATAATCATTCATAATGTGATTCAGCTGTGCTTCGTATTTCTGATAGATTGGCATAATGTCGGCGAACAGCTTTTCTGCTTGTTTCATCACTTCTTCACTGTGCGCATTTAAGTGAAACAGCTGCCATTTTAAATCATCATTGAATTCACATGCCTCAAGCTGTTCAATAAGTGCATTCAAGTCACATTCTGCCCATTGTTCTTCATGTTCTTCTTCACATAAGGCAGCTGTACAGCGCAGAATGAAATGATCTTTTGACAATACTTTTTGCTTGATGTCTTGAAGCTGTGCAGTCCATGACGGCAACAGTTCGTGTGTACATTCGAGGATCATTTTTTTCAGTATCGAAGTATTATGATTCGGAATCTGGATTAACAGCGGCTTCAGCTTGCCGCATGATTGTTCTGCCTGCTTGCCGATCTCGATTTTTATCTGTTCCAATGTTTTTAAAGTATCGCCGAGATTGCTTTCCATATAAATACTTTTACTGCGATAGTCGATTTGTGCCTCATAGTATTCAATAAAGCCGATACATTCAATCAGCGGATACAGGCTTTGGTGATAATGTATGTTCATATGCGCTCCTAATTCATTTGTTTTAATGTTTTCGAGAACATCATACCAGTAATTGTCACGATTGTAAAGAAGGCAAATCCGCAAAAGATTACCGGAATGGAAAAATACAAGGAAAGAATACTCAGAAATACCGATGTCAGCGGCATGAACGCACGTGAAACAGCCTGATTGATTGCGGTGACACGGGATAAATAACGCGGATCGATTGCTTTCATTACCGAAACGGCACATGCATTACAGGCAATACCGAAGCCGATTCCGCAAAGAAAGGCAATGCTTATGATATAAGCGCTTAACGCAAAAGCATCTTTTAACAGCGGCGCAAGCATCATCGCAAAATAGTAAAGGGCAACACTGTAAAAAGGATACAGAAATAAATTGCGTGTGGAAAAATGCTTACGCAGATAAGGCAACAAAAAGGTACCGATGCAAATGCCTAAAGTCAAGGCAAAGTTAAAGGCGGAGTATGCCTGTTCATTTAATGATAAGGTACCGCTGATAAAAGGCGCAAGATAAGTATTGATCGGTACGAGCAGGGCGTTACATAATATACTGCAGGCAAGCAATGTCTTGATCAGTCGAAAGTTTTTGATATAAGCAATTCCGTCTTTGAAGACACTTCGATAATCAGAAGTTGACAAATCGCCTTTTGTCTTTTTCTCTTGGACGTTAACTAAATAATATAATCCCGCACACAGAAAGAAGGAAACGGTGTCGATCATAACGGCACCTGTCGGACCGATCACTGCCAAAAGCACACCGGAAAAAGCGATACCGATCAATTCACAGGTGTTTGTGAGTGAAGTGTTTAAGGATAAGCCGAAATCATATTGATCTTTGCTTAATATCTGTGGTAATAAAGCGGCTGCGGCGGGAATGCGGAAGCATTCAAAAGTGTTGTTAGTAAAGGTAAAGGCGAGCAGCCAATAGACATTTAATTGATTCATCATGCATAGGTATGCAATAAATGCAGTACATAAACCGCGCATAAAATCACAGAAGATAATGACGCTTTTTTTATTTAAGCCTTCGACAACTGCACCGCTTAACGGCATAAACAGTATCGCGGGCAGCTGATTGACCGCAAACATGACTGCCGACCAACTGGCAGATCGGGTCATTGCGAAAGTGAGCCATGTGAATGCGATCATATCGATGGAATCTCCTAAGCGGTTTATAAAGTTCGCTGTCAATACAATGCGATAGTTTCTGAGCTTCAGTATTTGAAGATATCCTTGTTTCATATTCATCAACCCCTATATTAGATGTATATCTAGTATACCTCATGATAATATGTGTGTCAAGCGCATATAAGATAAATACCTAACATGGTTGTGTCTTAAACTTAGGCATTGTGAATTGCATATGCTATATTCCGATGCATACACTGTAGTAACGTAATATGACTTTTTGTATGAGATAAAGCTAATAGAACTGGTTTTCATACGAAAGCTGTGGTAAACTTATTACGAGGTGATCATATGCCGCAATCAAATATATTATTAGTTACAGGAATGTCCGGTGCCGGTAAAACAAGCGCCATGGGAATTTTAGAGGATATGGGTTATCATTGTATCGATCAGTTTCCGGTTCAGCTGTTGGCGAATCTCGGAGACATCATTCATGATCAGCCGGATTCTCGTTATGCGAATATCGCTTTGGCTACGCCTGCCATTGATTATCCGAAATACTTGAACTATTTTGAGAACAGTGATGCGAATGTCAGAGTGATTTTTTTAGATGCAAGTGATGAAAAGCTGTTGTTACGATATAAGTTTACACGCAGACATCATCCGATGATTTTATTTCAAAAGGCAAATACCTTGGAAGAAGCGATCGAGGTAGAACGTGATATGTTTGAGGCCTTGAATGATCGTCCGATGATGCGTATTGATACAACGCAGCTGTCACAGGCTGAATTGAAGGCAATCCTAATGGATAAGCTGAATTTAAGCTCACATCAGGTATTCTCTATCTCCTTTGTATCCTTTGGTTTTAAATACGGAGTCCCGTTAGATGCAGATCTGATTTTTGATATGCGTTTTTTACCGAATCCGTTCTATATTGATGAATTAAAGGATTTGACCGGAGATGATCAATCGGTCTTTGATTATGTAATGGCATGTGATGAAACAAAACGGCTGTTAAAACATATCACACATTATCTGGATTTCTGTTTTGAATCCTATGCAAAAGAAAATAAGAATCATTTAACAGTGGGGATCGGCTGTACCGGCGGTAAGCATCGTTCGATTTCAGTCACAAATTGGCTGTATGAGCATTATCAGAAAAGTTATCATTGTTATAAATCGCATCGAGACAAGAAAGCGAGATAATTATGAAAAATATTGTGGTAATCGGCGGGGGACACGGCTTGTCGGTCATTGTACGCGGTTTAAAGCAATTGGGAAATATCAAGCTTTCAGCGATTGTCACCGTGGCAGATGACGGCGGAAGCACAGGCCGACTTCGAGCGCAGTATCATATTCCGGCAATGGGCGATATAAGAAATGTAATGTGCGCAATGGCAGAAAGTGAAAGTCTGTTTTCTACCTTAATGAATTATCGCTTTAAAGGTGAAGGCAATGATATTGGTGGTCATAATTTAGGTAATCTGTTATTAACGGCACTGACTCAAAACTGCGGCAGTTTTATTGAAGCAATTCAAGCTTTTTCCAAGGTCATGAACGTGAAGGGCGATATTATTCCGAGCAGTACCGAAGTCATTACCTTATTTGCGGTAATGGAAGACGGGACGATTGTACGCGGAGAAAGTAATATTCCTAATTTTAATAACCGCATCAGCCGCGTGTTTTATCAAAGCGATGTACAGGCAAGTGCGCAGGCATTGAAGGCAATTCATGAAGCAGATGTCATTATTTACGGAATCGGTTCACTGTATACAAGTATTATGCCAAATTTAATCATTACGGGAATTCGTGAGGAATTGGCTCGATCAAGTGCCAAGAAAATTTATTTCTGTAATGCGATGAGTCAGCCGGGTGAAACAGATCATTATTCTTTAGAAGATCATGTACAGGCGATTATCGATCATACCGGTCCTTATGCCGTTGATACCGTTGTGTTCCATGACAATCCGATCGCACCGGGTGTAATGGAAAAATATCATGATATGGGCGCATGGGAAGTCTTTATTAATGAACAGGAACATCCTTACCGCATTGTGAAACGAGATATTCTGAAGTTTGAAAATGATCTCATTCGTCATGATGCGAATAAGGTAAGAGATGTAATGGAAGAGTTAATCAACAGTAAGGATTGATAATATGAGTTTTACAACCGATGTAAAAGCAGAGGTATCGATGAATCAGCTTCATGAATGTTGTGCCAAGGCACAGTTATCGGCTTTGATTCAGATGTGCGCCAGTCTTTCATTTACAAGTCAAGGCATGGCACTGGAAGTAAAAAGTGAAAATGTAAATACGGCAAAGCGTATTCTGAAGCTGTTAAAGGAGCGCTATCATGTCAGCGCACAGCTTTCGGTGATGCGCAAGATGAAGCTGAAAAAAAATAACATTTATATATTGCGAATTAATGCACAGGCAGCGGATATTTTAAAAGATTTACAGATTATGGATGAGGAAGGTCTGCGTGCGCATCCGAAAGATGATACGGTTCATGAGGAATGCTGCGCAAGAGCCTATTTGGCAGGTGCTTTTTTAGCCGGCGGCAGTGTCAACAGCCCGCAGACCGCTAACTATCATTTGGAAATCGTCGCTAACTCCAAGGCACAGGCTGATTTTCTGTTACAGCTGATGAAACGCTTTGAACTTCCTGCAAAATATATCCGGCGCCGCAATCAAGAGGTCGTCTATTTAAAAGCCAGTGATAAAATATCTGACTTTTTGCGTTGTATCGGCGCGAGTGATGCATTATTTGCCTTTGAGGACAGCCGCATTCAGCGTGATTTTATGAATTCCTTAACACGACTTGATAACTGTGAATTGGCAAATGAGATGAAAACGATCAGCGCCGGTAAAAAGCAATTAGAGGATATTGCATGGATTGAAGCCTATCGCGGCTTAGATACGTTGCCGGAAAAGCTCCAGCAAGCTGCTGTTTTGCGCCGCATGAATCCGGAAGCGAGTCTGAATGAATTGTGTGAGGCTTACTTTGAGGAAACCGGCGAAACAATCTCAAAATCGGGCATGAAGCATCGTTTGGCAAAATTAAAGGAACTGGCAAGTCAATATCGAAATGAATAAATAAAAGGGAATTGTGCAAACTGTAGATGGTGATAGAAATGAAATTAATATTGACCGTACTGTTTGCACTTTTTCCTTATTTGCATCATCAGCGTTATCCGATTACACTTGAAAGCTGCGAGGCTGAGCATATTGTGGTGAAGGATCAGGGTGATCCTTTTGAGATTACGCTGTTTAATTTAAAAACCGATGAAGCAGGCTGGAAAAAAACATGCAGTCTGTTAAAAGACGCATCTCAAATTGAAATGGAAATTGACCCGAGTACCCAAATATCCGAACCGCTTCCAGCTTATCTGTTTATAGACGGTGAATTGCTTCAAAAGCGCTTGATTCAGGAAAATCATGCGTATACATTAATCCATAACCCTGAATATCTTTATGAAAAAGAGCTGTTGGAAATCGAAGAAAGTGAAAGTGTAATGGCAATAACCGATAATGAATCCTTTAATCAAGATATGCGGACACAAGGGCGCTTGTTTTTTCTGTTTATTCTGTTATCATGGGGAATTATGAGTGTTTATTCGGCGATGCGTATTTATTATAAAAATCGACATTTTCCCTTTACAAAATCTTGATTTATGATATGATGTCCGTGTAGAAAGGACAAAAGAACATGGCTAACACCGATGGGAAATTCCTCTCATCGAATGCGGCGCAAAAGGACTGTGATAACAGCAGAAATCGTGATCTGTTAATAAACCCTGTACCGATAGAAGTACGTTTCGGTATGCGTGTACACGCTTTGCGTATTGAGCGAAGATTGCCCCAAGAAGTATTGGCATTCCGTTCACAAGTTCATCGAAATTATATCAGTGATGTGGAGCGGGGCAAGCGAAATGTATCCTTAAGGATCATCGAAAGATTAGCGAAGGCACTCGATGTAGAGATTGCTGAATTATTTAAAAATATGGATTGAAAATAAATAGGTCTGATGCACTTGGATAAAGTGCATTTTTTGTATTTAATCTGTGTTCAAACAGTAAATTTACAAAGATACGGGCGTAGATTGAACATTTTTTTCATCAATAGGGTCTAATTAAAAAAGGCAAAAGCTGAAGTTGTATGATTGCGCAGTGTTTTTTGTAAACATCTTTCAATTTATGCAATATTGTCGGTAAATATACCAATAATTGTTATGAATCATGTTGTGATAAAATGCTTTTTTTACAATCCGCTGATAAAAAAACGAAATTTTCGTATATAATAATAGAGTAGGAGGAAGGCTGATGAAATCATTTAAAGAACAAACGATGCGATTTTGGACTGTCTTTTCAAAAGAAGAAGCACATTTGCGTGAGCTGTGCGATCAACTGCCGAAAGATCGTTCTAAGCTTCACCGTACTATGAAACAGCTATTGGATATTTGTATGAGCGAATGTACTTTTACGATTGATAAAAACAACTCTCTGCGTTATGTTTTGACCCTTTCTCCGAAACGTGACCCCTTATTTATTCTGTATTTGCGTTATGTGATAGATAAAGCACCGACAAAGCTTTGTAAATATTGGGATTTCTATTATGCGAAACAAAAGGTAAGTCATTCAGACTATCAAATAGAAGTCGGAGGACAGCGGATCGGCTTTCATGATCTATACGTATTTCCGCATATTAAAAATCAACATATTTATTTAGATGTATATATCAATCATCTGTATAAACTACATAAGGAAAAACAGCTTCAGATTGCATATGAGATGATGACGGCATGTATCGGTGAAATAGATACGATGTATTTATTACAAGGAATCAGAATTATCAAACGAAAGAAAGCGGGCAGCTTTACCTTGGATCGCTTTCCTGCCTTTATTGAGGATTTGCTTCAAACGGAGCATTGGATCAATGTGAAGAATCCGCTGCAGGTGTATTCACAGTATACGATTTTACCGCGCAGGCATGAGATTCGACTGCGGGATGATATGTACAGCGGTGTTTCCAGTCAACTGCAGTTGATTCATGAGATGGTTCATTATGATGATACGCATATTCGTTGGGCGGAAGCGAACGGAATTATTGTCGGATTTATTTTCTATGAGCATTTAAAGATTGAGCGTAAGGATCAGGCAGCTTTAAGAGAGAGTCTTGAAGAGCGGATCACCAAGCTTTGCGAGAGTGAACAGATTGCTGAAAATATCGGAGTTGCGGGTGGAATCTTTTATTCTTATCTTGATTATGTCGTTTATGATTGGGAGCGGTTCTTACAAGTGATTCCGGATATTTTGGATGATTTGAATACAAAGACTTATGGTTTTCAGTATATGATTTCAGGTGAACAGCCTTTATATGTAGTAAATAATGTGATCAGCGGAAAGAGCTAGAAGGGAAAATTATGAAACAGATTACAATCGGTGATATTGATGGGTTTGCGGTAGGACAGGCACAAGATACGGTCGGCGGGAGCGGATGTACTGTCATTTTATGCGAACAAGGGTGCAGTGCCGGTGTGGATGTACGCGGCGGCGGACCTGCGACACGAGAAACGGATCTTTTGCATCCGATTAATATGGTACAAAAGATTCATGCGGTATGCTTGAGCGGCGGCAGTGCATTCGGATTGGCGGCGGCACAGGGAGTCGTGCGTTATTTAGAGGAACGTGACTGCGGTCATGATATGGGTTTTGTGAAGGTGCCGATTGTTTGCGGAGCGAGTTTGTTTGATTTAGCTGTCGCAGATGCAAAGTGTCGCCCTGATGAACAGATGGGGTATCAGGCATGCTTAAACAGAAGCGACACCATTAAAGAAGGCAATTTCGGTGCAGGGACAGGAGCCAGTGTCGGAAAGCTGATGGGGATGGCACATGCGATGAAAAGCGGAATCGGTGTTTACGGAGTGCAGGTGAACGAATTGCAGGTAGCGGCGATCGTGGCGGTGAATGCCTGCGGCAATGTTGTTGACGAAGCGAACGGTGAACAGCTGGCAGGAATTTTAATGGATCATAAGATCTGCTCAACCGAAGCGATGATGATGAAGCATTTGGAAAAGCAGCTGCCGAGCGGTAATACGACGATCGGCTGTATCGTTACTAATGCGAAGCTGGATAAGGCACAGTGTACTAAAATTGCCGGAATTGCGCATAACGGCTATGCAAGAGCGATTCGACCGGTACATACGATGAGTGACGGCGATACGATCTTTGTCATGGCAAACGGCAAGATTGAGGTTCAGCCTGATATTGTCGGTGTTTTAGCTACCGACTGCATGGCAAAGGCAATTAATCGTGCGGTAAAATGTACAAGCAGTGCCTATGGTTTAAAGGCTTGGAAGGATGTTGTAAAAGAATAATGAAAGTGTGTCTTTACGGCACCTTTTTCATTTATTCATTGATGTATATCATCGGAAAATCTAAGATGTGCAGGGTGAATGTAATCATAACAATAAATCCCGAAAAGAGAAAGAAACGGAATTTCAATTTCAATCGAGCAAAACGTATAAAAAATGAAGCAGGTACGAACAAACAGAGAATTTGTACACTCTATAATATGAGTTTTACGGTTTTGGATAAAAACAGCAGAAACGTTCATAAAAATATCATTATGTTTCTAAAAGCAGACAATTATAGACATACGTTTCTGATATAGAAATGTATGTTTTTTGTTTATAAAGCATACGATTTTGGCTCTTTTCCCGCTATTTCTTAAAGTCTACCTTTGTAGACAGAGGATAAGAAGGAAAGGGAAATGAATATGTGGAAAAGATTATTGCTGGCATTCATGATCTTAGCTAGTATGGCATCAATTGGCTATGTGCTAAAGTATAACAATGGGTTAGAAGCAGCGGCTTCATCTTTTCAATTAAAAAAAGGACAAAAGATTATTTTAGGTTCTAAAGGTGGAGACGTTGTGTGGGACGTTGTAAATACTGATAATATGCAATATACATTGCTTTCATCAACTTCTATAAAAGATATTTCGGCAGATATAGGGGATCCTACATGTGTATACGGTACCGGTGGTGCATATCCAATTAATAAAAGTACAGCTTGCCCGTTGCAAAATGCTAGGCAAGAGGTAAGTAATATCAATTTGAATTCTAATGAACAACAAATAATGAGTAAAACACCATATTTACCTACCATTGCGGATGCGATGGCTGTGCCTGTAAATGATAGGATCTTTAAAACGCAGACTTTTTATTGGGTGGAAGGTTTTGTTAATTATATGGGACTTAAGTTTAATGTAGTACAGTCTTCTGCGATGCACTCAGTACTTAGCATGAATTATACAATTTTTGGCACAGGAAACTCTTTGTCGGGATCAGAGCGAATTTATCATGCAGCTGCAGAAAGTAATGGAGGTCCATTTTCAGTTGCAATAAGACCATATGCTTTACTAAGAAGTTCTGATATTGTTTTTGCTGCAGATTCTACATATCAGGACGGAACTTGGCACGAGTACAAGATTGATACAAGCAACTTAAATGCGAATAATAAATTAAAGCCTGTAAAATTACGCATAGCTTCTGCAATTACAGCACATTTAGATGAAATCAGAAGAATATCATCCGGTAAATCCATTACAAAGGTAATGAAAGATAAATCTGTTGAGTTAAAGGTTACTGCTTCAGGCGGAGATGTAATATCCGCAATTCTTTATGACAGTTCCGGCTCAAACATAAAATATTATCGAATGTTGAGCGCTGCTTCTGGTGGATTTGTGACAATGGACCTATCTGGTATTCCTGTGGGGGACTATCAAGTAGCGATTATTAATGAAGCTTTTGACGGTACCAATCGTCCTGCAGAAAGCTCTGAGATTTCTAATAAGATGCCATTGAGTATCGTTGAACCACATAAAATTAAATATACTGCGACACCGCAAAGCGGGGCAAGCAGCGGCAAAGATTATGAATACAGTAAAAATGTTGATGCAGGCGATACTATCGGAAAAATAGATGTGGCTCCTATGGGAGTAACGCCGCTGGTTTATGAATTAATTGGAAATGGGGATAACAGCTATTTGAATTTTGAAATTGCAGGCTTAGACAGTAACAATGCTTCAAGCAGCTCAAGCCTAAATGTCAAAGTTAAAGGCGGTGCGCCTGATTTAGTCAACGGCGGTTTAAAAGCAGGTACTTATAAATTCTGTATTACTTCAGTAGATGATAACGGGTATCCTGTGGATAAAGCAGGAAATCCGACTGAAAAGGTGTGTACTTCTTTAACAGTAGAAAAGACATTGCCAACAATTACCTTTGATCAAGATGATAAAGGGACAACTTATGTATCAGGCAGTATAGAAAATACAACAACACACAGTGAACATGCGACACATACGAATGAAGATAAGGATGTCGAGGATATAGGAATCGAATATACGTTTAAATCAGGAAACAGTAGTATTGTATCAAGCGGATTGCCGTTTATCTCATCGAATGCAGGTGACAATGCGAATATCGTGTTTGTAGCGAATGCGACAGGAAGTATCGTGATTCAAGCTAAAATACCGGAAACTGATAATTATAAAGAAGCAGTTACGACAAAGACATTGACCTTTCAATTAGGACTCACAGGAAACTATATTGCGACAAAAACAAATATCAAGGCAGGTTCAACGGAAGCGAAACCACCTACAAGCTATGTACAGGGAAATCGTATCGGCTATATTGATGTAAAAGGCGGTGTAACACCATATACGTACTCTTTACCGAGCGGGAAAGGAAATAACGGTTCTTTCTATATTGACAATGCCGGTAATGTTTATGTGAATCAAGGAGTAGGAAGTAACGGTCTGACTCCGGGTGATTATGAAATCGAGGTAGAGGTGAAGGATAATACTTCACCGACAAAGATGTCCGCAACAATAAAAAAGACAATCACAATCAGTGCGGCAGAATTAGAAGGAGTGGGATGGGAAGATCCTCAAAATGCCGGAAAGGTATTGCCGTCCAATGTTTATGAAACCACGTATGATCCAAGCAGTGAACCAAGCAACGGCGGAATATTCTATACACGCTTAATTGAAACGACAGCGGGCAAGCTGAATAATACGGTAATCACATATACATTAGAACCAAATCCTAATGATGTATTAAGTATTTCAGGATCAAGTACGATTCAAGCGA
>CANOSP010000020.1 GCA_947569705.1 uncultured Erysipelotrichaceae bacterium | reverse complement strand
CATATATTTTATCATACTACTTTTGAAGGTTTACACAATCTTTTACACACTACCATAATTTATCTAAAGGAACTTGTTGCCCATTAGATAATACAATGTAATGATCATTATGCAGCCTTAAACTAAGCCGATTATTATCCAAGAATATAAATGCTAGAGATTTATTTATTTCTGTACTAGCATCCTTAACATTTTTCTTTTTAGAATTTAGGTCGTCCAATTTTTCATTTAGAATTAATATTTCATTTTCTAAATAAAGGTGTCTTTTTGAAATTTCTGTCATCTTATTTTTTTTATCCAAGTAATCATTATATAAATCCTTTATTGTTTCCCAACTTAAATAATTACAGTATTCTTTTAAATCGTTTTGCATTTCTTCATATTTATCAATAGAAGTATTATGCAATAAAATCATTGTGTTGATTTCACCAATAACAGATTCTATATTTTGATATACTAAAAAATAATCTTTTGACAAAGTAGTTGAAAGACTTGAATATAAATTAACTTTCTTCTTTTCTATAAAACCGTTTATTTTGTCAACTGTTTTGTTATAATGCTCGCATGCTAAAACATACTTACTTCTTATTAGGTCATCTACAAAATCAGGTAAACTTTTAATAATATATGGCATTAATTTAAGTTTCTCTAAATCGTTAATAAAAGCATCACTTTCCTTTGATAGTACTGACTTTATTCTATCAATTATTGATTGTTTTTCCGTGTTATTTATGGACCTAAAACAATATGGACAATACTCTAAATCAGAATCAAGTGTAACAACTATTTCATTTATCCTGTTCTCTGAATAATCCTCTATTGTTGTTAAGATTCTCCTTGCCATCACATCATTACTAATCATCTCTAATTTCTTATCCATCAAATCGTCAAAAACATTTTTATCAAATTTTTGAATTGGACATGGAAAATATTCATTGTATTTTTCATCAGTTTTATCTATTTTTAAGAATTGTTCCAATAAACGGTTATACTCATCTATCGTAATTTTTTTCGAATGACTTTTTGCTATGTTATTTACAGTTTGTTCATTAACAGCGGCTTTTCGTGACGATCTATTAATCTTTTGTTGTCTTGATGCCCAGTTCCCATCCATTTTTAATGTATTAATGATTTTATTCATTATACAGATTGGATTGGAATTATTATTTTTGTCCTTATAAACTGATAAATCTATCGCTCTTAATTCTCTTCTCTTTAAATCAATCAGCGTTTCTAACGCTCTTATTTCATCAGCATTGATTAATTCATCACCAAGAAGAACAATAGTATTTAAACCATCTGTTGTACTGAATCTTATTTTGTTATCTATAAATTTTTCATTAAAAACATAAATTTGTTTTGAAAAATCAAAATATAAATTAGTATTATCGACATCAACAAATTCCGATATAAAACTCCGTTTTGTCAAATCTATTTTTAATTCATTTATTGCATTACTAATAGAGGTTTTTCCAGTACCATTTCTTCCATATATGATAGTTGATTGTTTCTTATTTTTTGGATTCTTTTTCAAAAGTGGAAATTCTGTGAAATCATCTTTTTTAAATGGTATCCCCTTTATTTTTATCTTCAAGCCATTACTAATCATTTTTTCTCTCCTATTTTCTCTTATATTTCTTTCCTTTCGTTAATCCATCTTCAACCAAACGTCCACTTTCAACTAATTCATTTAATAGAATTTTAATTCTTCTTTCTTTTACATCCAGCACATTTACAAAATCATTTGCTTTATACCATGTATCTGTCTCCATAAAATTTAAAATTTTTTCATAATTTATTTGTGTCTTTTTAGTGATTTTTTTATCTAAAGATTTTTCCGGCACTTTTTTCTGGCACTTTTTTTCGGCACTTTTTTTCGGCACTTTTTTTATGAATTGCATAATTAAAATTGTACGATCCGGGTCAAAATTCTCTTCAATAATCGGATCAATCCAACCTTCATTTTTCCAGACACTAAATAGTTCAGGAACACCACTTCCTGCTCTTTCCCCTACACCGATTATATTAAACATTTTCATCAGTGCTTTATTTCTAGGATCAGATTGTCCACCTAATCTCATTTGATATTTTCCGACCCGAATAGAACCCGGATTTTCAATCGTTAGTATATCTTTTTCTAATTTAATCACAACACCTCTAGATATATAAAAATCTGTATTTACCAAGCAATTTGCGAGCGCTTCTCGTATTGCTCTATGAACCGGTGTTTCTCCAACCCTTATCCCATTATCAATCTCAAAAGGCACTTTAATATTTAGAGCAATTTTGTTATAAACTTTAAAATAGAAATCAAATACATTTCCTGTCCATTCTCCAGAAGAAGATTGTAAGCGATCCGTCCATCGAATCGTTGGATCTAACATTTCTCTGTAATCTAAAAAGTACTCTGGATATTGTCTTAAAATACGGTACTCATTTCCAAACATTAGTAAACCTGCACCGGTAGGATGAATATTTCCTTCTCTATCTTTATCAACCGCACCAATCATTTGTAAATACTCATCATCAGATAAATTATTCCAAATGTGGTCCGGTTTATATGATTTATGACGATTACGGTATTGATGAACCGTTTCAAAATTTAAATCTTCCAATGACATATTTTCGATTGATTGCATATCCATAGTTTCTTCAATTTGATCTCTAAGCATTGATTTTACTTGAGAATGCGAACAATGATAATCTCCGGTATGCGTTCTTTTATAAGTACCCCTAAACATATCATTGTTTATGTAAACTGGTTTTTGTTCCCGCTTCGCCATTGGAACATGAATTACAATAACAAGATTATCATGTACTTCAAAAGTTTCTATATCATTTTCTGACAATAGATTAACACTTACCTTTTGCGGATTATGAGCTTGATTCCAAAAATTATCTAATATATTTTCTTTATCTTCATACCTTAATCCGGTAGTCCTCCAACTTCTATCATCTAGTTCTTTAATACCTAGGATAATGACCCCACCGTAAGTATTTGCCATAGCAGAATAAGATTCCCATAATGAGACCGGCAATCCTCCGTTTGCACTCTTTACTTCTCTACGATTATCTTCCTTGTAAGAATCAAATTTAGTAATATCAAATAATTTAGGCATTTAATCAACCCCCTTCTTGCCAACATTCATTAAACTTATTTTTTAATTATCTTTACTGCATTTTTACCAACTTCAACGATTTTATCCTTATTTCCCAAGCAACTCCTATAACGCAGGCTGGTGCTGTTTAACATTCCTGACACTTTGTTTAAATATACAAGCGGAAATCACCTATTCGCCAACCTTAACCCTTTTATAAATGCTCCCGCAATCCTTACAGGTAATTTTCATGTCATAACTCATCACCTTTTTATCCAAAATCGTAATCAACGGCTCTTGATCCTTCGGACAACAGAATCGATTTTTAACCGTGATCAATTCATCATCGCATTCACTGCCCGCTTTACTGTCCTCAAACGTAATATCCGCGCTGCCTTTACTGCCGCAGTTACATTGATAATGCAGTTCTAAATGATCATACGTCGAATAACATAAATAGCCGATATTTTCATTGCATTGATCACAATACATCCATCCGCCGTAATTCGCTGCCAGTCTCGTATTTACCAATTCCTTATTTTTTAAGCTTCTTGCCATCGTCTTTCTCCTTTCCTATATCTTTCGATATGCTTAAAAGCTGATAACTCGCTTTTCTGATAAATAATAAATATTGAACATTACTTCTTTAACATGCCGATTGAATGCGTCTTTTATAATCCGGCATATAATTCGCAATGATCGCATAAAAAGCCTTTGAATGATTCGGTTGAATAAAATGAACAAATTCATGCAGGATTACATATTCAATAAATTCAATCGGATAATGAATCAAGCGCTTATTCAATGTAATCTGATGCTTCATCGGAATACAGCTTCCCCATCGACTTTTCATCATACGTACCTTAATCACCGGCTCTTTCAAGTCATAATCTGCCAGCATATTTCTGGTAATATCGGCAATATCATGGAATATATCATGACACAGTCGATCTAAAAAACGTCGGATTACTTTTTCCTTATCGGAATTCTTTTTCAGGATCACATAAACGATGCCATCCTCATAAGTCACATGTTCATAATTGCCCTGTACGTACTTAATCTTATATTGCTTACCGAAAAGCATCAGCTGATGCTCAGACAACAAAACACGCTGACTTTGCGAAAGACGTGCCTGTTGATGCTTTCTGATCCACTCTATCTTAGCAGAAACGAATTCATCAATGTGCTCCAACGGTACAAACGCATTGGCACTGACAACAATTTCACCGTTTTCATTGATTCTCATATTAATATTTTTTACCTTTTTAATTAACAATGTATAAGCAATCGGGTATTTCTTACATTGTATTGTTCTCGGTTCCATGCGCATCGTTCCTTTATTCTTCTTATTCATCTGTTAACTTATATTGATTATTTAGTTGATGATTGATCTGCATTCTGTTTAAAGCCTCTGATCATAAACATTATCATTTATGATCAAACATGCATAACTTTTTTATGTCAATCGCAGTGACATTATTATCTCATAAAAGCATTAAAAAAGAAATGAAATATTTAATGATTTTTCATATAATGATAACGCTTTTCTCACGCTTTAACAGCGGTAATTTTTATAAAGCATACAGATAAACAAAGTTGTCAGTCAAAATGCTTTTTTTAATAATATTTATATATTTATGAAAAATATGATTCATTTATATAACGACTGTTTTAAAAGAAAGTGTATCTGTGATACAATAGCATAGGTGATCTGATGAAAAAACAAAATCCGTTTGATTACAGTGATGATAATAAACGCTATCATACATGGAACTACTACTTGAAAAAGCAATATCAAGAAAAGGTTTTTAAGGTCGCATTGAATGCGAATTTTTCCTGTCCGAATCGTGACGGTACGTGCGGAATCGGCGGCTGTACATTTTGTACGGCACTGGGTAGCGGTGATTGTGCGGGAGATGCCGATGATGATTTAATGACGCAGTATCAAAAGGGATTACAGCTCATGCATAACAAATGGCCCAACGGCAAAGGGATGGCATATTTTCAAGCTTATACGAATACTTATGCGCCGCTCTCTGTGCTGAAACAAACCTTTACGCCGTTTATTGAGGCTGAAGATGTCAAGGCATTATGTATTGCAACACGTGCGGATTGTCTTGAAGATGATAAAATCGCATGGTTACAGACATGCAGTGAAAAAAAGGATATTTGGATTGAATTAGGACTGCAAAGCATTCATGATACGACTGCACGTATGGTGAATCGCGGACACAACTATGCGGATTTTCTTGATTGTATTCAGCGTTTAAACGGAAGCAATTTAAAAATCTGCGTGCATTTGATTAACGGACTCCCCTATAAAAGTGATGCGATGATGCTGGAAAGTGCAAGAGCATTATCAACACTGCCGATTCATGCCGTAAAGCTGCATATGCTTCATCTGATGAAGGGGACGAAAATGGCTGCTCAATATGAGCGTGAAGCCTTCCCGCTTTTAACGAAAGAACAATATATCGATATTGTGATTCAACAGCTGGAGGTGTTTCCGCCACGACTTGTCATACAGCGCTTGACCGGAGACGGAGTTCAACAGAATTTATTGGCACCGCAATGGACATGTAAAAAAGTAGTTGTATTAAATGACATTGATAAAGAAATGGTAAAGCGTAATACATGGCAAGGAAAATATTATCAAGTGAACAATATTTAAAAAGTGCTTTGACTTCATGTCTTGGCACTTTTGCTTTATTTATAAATACTTATTCCCTATACGAGATAAATAAATTCAGTAAAAACAAAAGGCATCGAGTAATCTCGATACCTGTGTTTACAAGTGGCACCCGGTTTTTTTATTAGGTTAAAATTTGGGGGAGATACTAGGCCTATCCATATGGGTGGGGGAAGAAAAGATAGGCTAGGATGGGTGCCCCTGAGGTGCCTAGCACCTGTAATAATAATACAATAACTCTGATGTATTGTCAATGATATATTAAAAAATTTATTAGTTTTTTTGCATAATTAAGAATACCTCATTTATTTTGAGAGCAGAAATCAACAACTTGCATGTTCATTCCCCCTTTTAACAGTAGTGAATCCCCTATTTATCTTAGATGCCCTGATTTCATTAACCATATTTTTATCTTCGCATAGATTAAGACGGAGATGAGACAATGAAACGACTGTTACTGACACCGAGAATTGAATATATAGACCATGCATGGAAATATTTTGTGAATGAAAGTTATATCACAGCTTTACAACCCTATCACCTTTTGCTTGAATGCCCGCTGTCTTTCACTTATGCGGATGAGCTTGCCGAAAACTGTGACGGTTTGCTCATTACCGGCGGATATGATGTCGCACCGCATTATTTTCATCAGGCATGCTGTAAGGATATTCACCTATATGAGCGTCCGCAGGATTATTATGATTTTTTACTCATCGATGCATTTGTAAAGCAACGTAAACCGATTTTGGGCATATGCCGCGGCTTACAGCTGATCAATGTGTACTTTCACGGTACCCTGTGTCAGCATTTTGATACAGCATCGCATGAGGAACAACCGCATGAGCATCGTGCTTCACCGCTGAGCGATACGATTTTTACTCAGCTGTTAAAACAAGATGCGACGATCAACAGCTATCATCATCAATGTATCGATCAATTAGGTGAACAGCTTCAAGCCGGAGTTTTATCATCAGATGACCGTATTGAAGCAATTTATCATCAAAAGCTGCCGATCATAGGAGTACAATGGCATCCCGAAAAGCTTAATCATGATCAAATCATTCCCTACTTTATCAATCAACTTGTTTGCGCAGACGAAGCTTTTCCTTGCCCCATCGAAACAGCAGCCAAGCCAAAATAACCAATGAAAACACGGTTCCGAACCAATCAATATTGATTACTTCTCCAAGCTTCAGCAAGCTGTAACAGACCAGCAGTGATCTTAATAAGCGGGCAAACGCATCACAAAGCGCAAACAGTGAAAAGCGCATATGTGTAAATCCGGCAAGGTATGCCAGCAAAAAATCAGGGATCGGTGTAATTCCGCCGATAAACACCGCCCAAACACCGTAGCGATTCATCAGCTCTTCCCCTTTATCAATATCGCTTTGCGATGCCATATGAGCCAATATCTTACGTCCGTAGCGATGTGCCAGAAAGTAACCGATACCGCCGCCGATCAGTGTTCCTACAGCACCCTCTATCGAATACAAAAGCCAATCGGACGGATTTGCCATCATGATCGGAACTAATACAACTTCCAGTGAGGGAAGCGGTAAAAAAGCCTTCAAAATTGCATAAAGTATTAAACCTATATCTTTCCAAACAATAAAAAATTCTTGAATCGACATATCGCATTCCTCCGCTAATATTGTACGACTCAAGCAATTATTTTATGTACCGCGTATTTTTATTTTATAAAAAGCTCATTTAATGACGCAATCACCTCATCACTCTGAATTCGAAAGCTTAACGCATCTTTCTCGGTATGAACACCGCTGCATACCATAATACTGAATAAACCGTTATCTTTCGCAAATGCAATGTCAGTCTCTAAATTATCACCGATCATAATGCACTCCGCTTTGGATTTACCTACATAGGATAAGACCTCTTCCATCATCGGCGGATTCGGTTTACCGATCATGATGGTTTCTGCTTCACTCGCATACTTCAGCATTTCGACAATCGCACCGTTGCCGATCGAAAATGCAGCTCCCTCAGGAATACGGCGATCTTGATTCGTACCGACTAAAACAGCGTGATTTTGTTTGAGAATTCGCGCTGCCTTTGAATATAATGAATAATCCGCATTACGCATTAAACCGACGAATACGAGTTCTGCCCGTTGTTCATCAATTTCATAACCGCCATTGGCAATCGCTTCCGTAAGTCCTGCTTCGCCTATTGCATATACATAACGAGAATCGCTGTGCTTTTTCATATAAGCGACAGCCGCCATAGCCGATGTAAAGAAATCCGATTCCTTCAAACCGGTAAATCCCAGTGTTTCCATGTGCTGCAAGTTTTGTTTTGCGGTTCTGGTCGCATTATTAGTCACAAATACATAATTAACATGATGCCGCTGCAGCATCTTTATAAAAGTGATTGCTTCGGGTATTACTTGATGACCGCGATACATCGTACCGTCTAAATCAATGAGGTATGTTTTATTAGGATCTATCGCTATCATATTGATTGATCCATCCATTGATTATAGTGCATTTCATCATATACGATTTCCGCGTTGAGAGCCGCTCGCTGTCGAATCCATAACCAAAAGGCGCAGAATACCGCACTGTACATCAGTGATTTTACATAGCCGCAGTCTTCTTCCATATACCCTATTCTGCTGTTTCGATCGCACATAACGAAGGTGAGCTGTTGGTCTTGCTTCGCACAATAAAAGCGATAATTCGCATCCTGTGACCATACATAACAATGATCCTCGCTCGTTAAGTTTCCTGAAGCTTGTGCCGCTTTAATTTCCACACTCACACCTTTATTAGCGCGGAATAAATGAAAACCGGTATTTTTCATTGTCGTTAAAGTCATGATTACCTTATCATAAGCATTTTTCAGCTCCAAAATTGATTGATTTTTATTTTGATGATAATCAGCTTTATAAAAACAAGCTTCCTCTTGCATAATTGCAATACCATGATCTGAGTGCTTTACCATTCGTAATTCTTCCATACTATTCATCCTTTACTGACAACATTGTAACGGCTTTTTATCGTTTTCGCAAGCATTCCTGATCTGATTGTGATGTTTTTCTGATATGCAAATAAATAAATATTAAAAACAGCGGCAAAACGGAAAACCCGGCAACGAGATAAAGCGTTAAATCAAAGCCGAGCAAATCGGAAAGATAGGAAGTGATCAACGGAGTGACAAGTCCTGAAACACCGATGAAAATCGCCATCGCAAACATCTGTGCACTGCTGAACAGCTCTTCAGGGGTAATTTCTTTAATCAGTACCTTGCTTGTCAACATAATTACCGGTAAGGTCACAAGCTGAAGCGAGGCAGCCGCAAGGATCCACCAGCTGTTATCTGCCCATCCGTACAGAATGAATTTTAATGCGTACATCAGTGTACCGAAAATCAATAAAGCAGAAGGCTTATATTTATTTAAAATGCGATGTGCAAGCAGAAACAACGGAATTTCCATAAAGGACTGAAGCGCCCATTTAAAGCCGACGACGGCATGCTCAGCCTTCATTTCCAGCATTTTATCGATGACGACATATTGATCAGCGGTTCCGATCATATAGACCAACAGATAAATCAGCACAAGCAATAAATAAGGCTTATTTTGAAGCAGCTTTTTTAATGAGGAAAGCTGAATCGCCTCGCCGCTTTTTGACACATCCTTGACAAGCCAAATACATAAAAAGCACAAGGCGCTGATGACACCGAGAGTGACAGACAGTGCCAAATAGCCAAAGTTATCGACCAAAAAGCCGGCTATCGGTGAGCCGATCGTCAGTCCCAAAGCACCGTAGGCTCTAAGCGCTCCGTAATGCTCGCTGTCTGCCTCCAGCATCCATGTTTCATCCAATCCCATAATCACCTTCACCATACCGCCCATTATCGCAACCGTGAACAAATGATACCAAAACACCTGTTTTTGATAAGCGAACATGAGTAATGCACTGATTACTAACAGTGCATATGCAAGCGCAAAAAACGGCTTTATTTTTTTATATTTATCACAGATAAAACCGAAAAACAGCTGCCCTACGATAGCCACTATCGCATTGGCTGCCAATATATAACCGCGCGCAACTACATCATAGCCGATTGTGGTCAAATACGGTATCATCTGTGTATTAACCATTGAAATTGCCGCAAAAGCAAGAAAGTTTAAACAATAGTATTTTAGTTTCATTCGTTTATCCAAGCTGATCACTCCTGATTATTCTTAGTGTGGTTGATGGAATCAGATTCATACAAATTCATTGAAAAAGGCATTGAACATAAACGACAGATAAACCAATATAAAAATCGCCCCTTTATAAAAGGCGATCATTTTAAAATAAACAAATAAGTATCAAAACGATAAATAATTGCTTAACACATTTACTTTTTCGTCCAGTCTACATCATAGTTGCGCTCAACGGTAAAGCCGGTCATATTCCCTGAAGAAATATCAAAGGTTAAAAGATACTTATAATCCAAACCGTAGTTCAGCCACATAATTTCATCCCCGCTCCAATCAGGATATTTCTCAACTGCCTTCTTTTGTGTCAACTCTTTCGTCGGTACACCGTCAAAGGCTATTTGATCAAGGATCGTTTGTTCCGACTGCTGTAACGCATGCAGTTCAATATAGGCAATGACTGCTTCACCCAAAGGAACCTTTTTTTCGTCTGTCACAAAAGAAACCTTGAAAAACACATTATCGCTCAAATTAATGCTTCCGCCGGTGTAATAGGTTTTCGGTTCCAGTTCAGTGGTCGGATCTACGATGATGCGGTTATAATCTTCATCTACCCAAGAAATTTCAAGACCTTGATCCAACAGGCTTTGAATTGTCGTCTCGCCTACTTTGATCTCAATCCCATTGATACTGACAGGCAACAATACTTCCGTACTTTCTTTGTTCTCCCCGCTTGTGCTGTCTGCCTGCGAACAACTTGTCAACAAAAACATAAACGATGCCAACAGAAAACAGAATAAAGAGCGTGCTTTTTGCTTATTCATCTGTGAATTCTCCTTTTCCTCAATTACAATTCGCGAGCGGTTTGCCAAACGGCAATGTTTATAATAATACCGCTGCGGTTTGTAATCAATCTCATTTCTTTAAGGTTATTTTACTCTATCACAGCGCTTATTTCAACAGTCTGTGCAAATTGATCCGCAACCGTACATGAAATTGATTCGTAAATTACAGAATCTACTTGATTAATTATACATATCTTTCTTCTTTCATCGTAAGAAGTAAAAAGATGACAGAGCGTCTCCGTCACCTTTTCATCTTATTTTGAAAAGCTATGATTCAAATTATCATATGCTTAAGCTTATTGCTCTTTGAAGAAACAGTCCTGTTCCGTAATGATTATATCTAATGCAATATCATGAGGAAAACTTCTTAACGCTTCGCTTTGTTGGAACGAAAAAGCAACACCGATTTTAAGCGCATCGGTCTGCTTCAAATAACGATCATAATAACCGTTTCCGTGTCCTAATCGCTCACAGCGATGATTAAATGCCACAAGCGGAATAAACAGCAGCGTCAGTGCTTTGGGATCGATACACTCTGCATGAATCGACTCTGAAATATGAAAAGCACCTGCTTGAAACTCGGTTGTTTCATTCCACTGTACAAAATCCATTGCGGTCTTTGAGGTCACCTTCGGTAACGCAAAGTGATGATATTGATGATAATCATGATACAAAGAAGTAATATCAGGTTCATATGACATCGGCATAAACAGACCTATAACATCACGTTCCTTGATGAAGCTTTGACAATTATGGGCGATTCTTTTACTGAGGATGTTTCTTTGATCAGATGCTAACGCTTTACATTGCTTAATCTTAGCTCGGCGAATTGCTTGATTATCCAACGGAATCACTCATATCCAGCTTTAACAGCTGATTTAACTCTACCGCATATTCCATCGGCAGTTCTCTTGTAAACGGTTCTAAAAAGCCCATAACGATCATTTCCGTTGCGGCACTCTTAGATAAGCCGCGGCTCATTAAATAAAACAGCTGTTCCTCGGAAATATTAGATACCGTTGCCTCATGTTCAATCTGACTCGTTTGATTTCTTGTAATATTTATCGGGATGGTATCACTGCGTGATTGCTTATCGAGAATGAGAGTATCGCATTCCACTTTGCTTTTGGCATGATGTGCATGTTTCCCGTGTTGGATCAAACCGCGATAATTCACTTCCCCGCCGCCGCGTGAAACCGATTTAGAGATAATTGTCGAGCTTGTATTTTCACCGAGATGGATCATTTTCGCTCCGGCATCCTGAATCTGCTTCGCTCCGGCTACCGCAATCGAAATGGTCATTCCTCGTGCACCCTTACCGGCAAGCACACAGGCTGGATACTTCATTGTCACATGAGAGCCGATATTGCCGTCAATCCATTCCATCACACCGTAATCATCAACCGTAGCGCGCTTAGTAACAAGATTTAAAATATTGCCTGACCAGTTTTGTACGGTGCTGTAGCGGCACTTTGCGTGCTTACCGACAAAGATTTCAACGACTGCGGCATGTAGCGAATCCTTGGAATACGTCGGTGCGGTACACCCCTCTACATAATGCACTTCTGCCCCGTCATCGACAATGATCATCGTTCGCTCAAACTGTCCCATCGATTGTGAATTAATGCGAAAATAAGATTGCAGCGGCTTATCCAGCTTTACATTTTTCGGTATGTAAATAAAACTTCCGCCTGACCATACACAGCTGTTTAATGCCGCAAACTTATTATCACGATAGGATACAAGCTTCCCGAAATATTTTTGAAATAAATCAGGATATTGCTTTAATGCACTGTCGGTATCCAAAAAGATAATTCCTTTTTCTTTTACCTCATCTAACATATTGTGATAAACAGCTTCGCTTTCATACTGTGTTGTTACACCGGAAAGATATTTTGCTTCCGCTTCGGGAATCCCCAGTTTATCAAAGGTATTCTTAATCGTTTCGGGAACCTCTTCCCAGCTTTGTTTTCCCTGCTCACTCGGCTTAATATAATATGTATATTCATCAAAATTAATATCTCTGACATCCGGTCCCCACTCTTGAATCGGCATTTCACAAAAAGCATCATATGCCTGTAAACGCCGCTCCAGCATCCATTGCGGCTCCTTTTTAATACGGGAAATCTCGATGACGGTATCTCTGCTTAACCCCTTTTTTGTTTTATATACGGATACATCTTCATCATGAAAGCCGTACTGATATTCTTCCTGTTTAGGGATTTCATTTTTGTTCATGTACTTCCCCCTCTTCAATGATCTGCTTCATTGCTTCCCATCCGATGGTGGCGCACTTAATTCGATTCGCCTGTTTTCCGACCGTATGAAAAGCAACTGCTTCCTGTAACAGTTCACTGTCATACGGTTCACCGTTGATCATCGCATAATAAGCATCAATGATCGCTTTTGCTTCAGTCGTCGTCTTCCCCTGCAAAAGCTCACTCATAATTGAGGTGGAAGCAGTAGAAATCGTACAGGCGATTCCGTCAAAGCGGATGTCCTCAATTACATTGTTATTGAGCTTCGCCTGCACATGAATATCATCGATACAGGAAGCGGAAGCCATATGTCTTGCCAAATAGCCTTCTTCCTCGCTCAATTCATGATTGCGCGGATATTCGTAATGATCCATAATGATCTGTCGCAGTATCATCGGATCATGCAGCAGTTCTGACATCAAATTCCTCCTTTAAAAATAAACATCTAAGCATGTTTTCATATCGGCGCCTTCACATAGCTGTGCAAAACGCTCAATTTCTTTCATGTCATTATAAAAATACAATGAAGCACGTACTGTGGCACTAGTATTCAATTTATCGCATAACAGCTTTGCACAATGCTGGCCGCTGCGAACCGCAACACCGTTGGCACTGAAATAAGTGGCAGCATCTTGCGCAAAGACATCTTTTACATTAAATGTGACAATCGATGCATCGGCATCAGGATTATACAGATGTATATTATCCATTGTGCGTAAGCGATCAACCAAGCTTTTATGAAGCATCTTTTCATACGCATGGATTGTTTCCATACCGATATTCGATAAATAATCAAATGCCGCTTTCATTCCGAGAATACCGGCAATATTTGCCGTTCCGCTTTCAAACTTATACGGCGGCTGTTTTAATAAAATATTTCCGCACATATCGAAGCGAGCATTACTGCCGCCCCCTAAATACAGCGGATCCATCGCATCCAGTAATGCATATTTGCCGTATAATACACCGATACCTGTCGGTCCGCACATTTTATGAGCGCTGAAAGCTAAGAAATCACAATCAAGATCGACGACATCAATCGGCATATGCGGAACACTCTGCGCTCCGTCAACTACTACAACGGCACCGTACTGATGCGCAATTTTGCAAATATCGCGAATCGGTGCCTCATATCCCAACACATTGGATATATGCGCTAAAACGATCACCTTCACATTTTCATTCATCAATTCGGCAACACTGTCCGCGCCGATGCGTCCTTGTTCATCTAACGGAATATATTCCAGTGATGCCCCGGTTTCTTCACAGACACGCATCCACGGCAAAATACAAGAAGCATGTTCCGCTTCACTGCTCAGCACAATATCACCGGGACGCAAAAACTTTCTTCCGTACCCTTGTGCCACCGTATTCAAGCCTTCACTGGCACCTGAGGTAAATATAATCTCCCGCTCATTCGCATGAATGAATTGCGCTGCACTTGTACGTGCTGCCTCAAATTCCTGATCCAATCGATATGCAAGCTCATAATCGCCTCTGTGTGCATTGCAGCACAAATCCGTATAATAATGTGTCATCGCATCAATTACCTGTTTAGGCTTAAATGTGGTGGCACCGTTATCCAGATAGATCAAATCATGTGACTGCATTTTTTTATTCTGTAACATCGGAAAATCTCGACGAATAGCCGTTAGATCAATCATGATTCATCACCTTTTCCTCAACCTGACGATGAAGTTCTTTTTGTAATTCAGCGTCAGTGAATATCTCTGTAATCGGAAGCAGATAACCCAGTTTCATCAAACCGAGCGCCTGCTTTAAGGTCAAACCGCGTGACTGCAAATAATACAGCTGGTCCGCATCAGGCTGTCCCAAAGTCGTCGCATGCGATGCCTTTACCTCATTTTCATCAATCAAAAGAATCGGCAAAACCTCGCTTTTCTGATTTTCACTCATCGTTAAGACGCGCGTCTGTTGATGTGTGCTGCTTTCATAGGCACCCTTTTGAATCACTCCGCCGGCTTCCATGCGATAATCGCCGTATTCATCCACTACCGCAAAATTTCGCATCACCGAGTGTGTATGAGCATGATGATGGTTCATCTTCATCAGCCAGTGCTTATGCTTCGCCATGCAGACCGTCGTCACTTGAACGCTTGCATCAGCAGTAGATAAATCCGCCGTAATATGATAATCGGCAGTGCATTCTTCCAAATCGGCAATTCCGATATGAACAGTGCTGTTGCCGATCTCATTCATCGTTAAATGAAATGACAGTTTATCGCTCGTGCGATTCCAAAACAGCATACGCAAGTCACAGTCTTCCTGCGCTTCTACATCGATATGCAAATCAGCTTGTGTACCATCATATGCAATTAACAGCTCACTGTTTGTGCCTTTGTAGGCATACAATCGCAACTGCGTTGTTTCCTCATTGTGTATGCAATATGCACAAAACCCGTTTGTAATATCGATCTGTGCCTTTTTCGCTGTGATCTCTTTCATACTAGGCACCTTTTTTCGCCGCATGACAAACACCTAAAACACCGGCATTTTGTTTCCGCTGCGCTTGAACAAGCGATATTCCCAGCTCATTTTCAATCCAATCATACCCTTGTGTATCAATCTTTTGTGTCAATGAGGCATCACCGCTCAATACGATTTTCCCATCGATCAACACATGCGCATGTGTCGGTTTCAGCAAATCATAAAAGCGCTCATAATGTGAAACCACCAACAAGCCGGTGTGCTGCTGCTTCTGAATTTCCTGCACGGCATGGGCTACCAGTTTTAAGGCATCTACATCCAAACCGCTGTCAATCTCATCAAGCATTGCCAAAGACGGCTTCAACAGTTTCATCTGTACAATCTCATTGCGTTTTTTCTCACCGCCGGAAAAGCCTTCATTTAAAAACCGATGGGCTAAATCGCTTTTCATCTCCATATCACCGATCGCCTGCTCCATCTCCTTAATAAACTGAAACAATGAAATCGGACGTTCTCTTCTCGCATTGATGGCAGAACGTAAAAAATCAGAGTTGGTAATCCCGCTGATTTCACTGGGATACTGCATTCCCAAAAATAAACCGGCGCGACTTCTCTCATCAACTTCCATCTGCAATACATCTTTTCCGTCTAAAGTGATACTTCCTTTGGTTACTGTATATTTCGGATTCCCCATGATCGCAGCCAATAAAGTTGATTTCCCGTTTCCGTTGGGACCCATCAACGCGTGAGTCTCATCACTGTTGATACATAGATTTACACCCTTTAATATCTCTTTGTCGGCAACTGACACATGCAGATCCGTTATTTGTAATGTTGTCATAGCGTGACCTTCTTTCTTTTACAATATTTTTTTCGATAGCTTTTCTTAAACAGTGTATATCATATCAAAAAAACAGCTTTACGACAATCAAAACGATTGTAAAGTTTCAATGAGCAACCGTAATCGAAAATATCCATCAATTTCAGTTTTATCGCCTGTATACAGAAACAATACTGCTGTGTATTAATATAAGCATATCTTTGCTTTCTTAAGATATTATGAGAAATTATGTCGGTGCCATACCGAAATTGCAATTAACGATCATTTTATCAAACGATGTCCTTAAGTTTTATTATCGTATTTATTGTTTTTTCATGGATATGAAGCTATTGTCATAATCTATTGAATACTTTATCTATGAAATATGGATCATTGAACACTCGAACTTTTTTAAAATTCTTTAGCGTGAATATCGCCCTTTATGTGAATCATCACTGTATTTTATTTTAGACGCTGCGGCGCTTTTATATATTATGGGAAATTATGTTAGTACCATACAGAAATTGCTTTTTAATTAATTTTATTTTATAATAATACGGAATGAAATATTAGGAGGCATAATATGATAGAGATTTTAAAAAAGCAATGGTTTGTCGTACTGATAGCGGTAATCCTCATCTCCTTTGCGATATTCAGCATTTGGGATACGAACAAAGGAAAACTGGCAGGTAAAAAAGCAGACGGTAAAGACGTTATTGCAAGTGTTGCCGATCAAAACATTTTTGTAGATGATATTTTCAATGAATTGAAAACACAAGCCGCCGATGCTTACTTATATCAGAAATTTCAGGATGCAGTAGCAAATGAGGTCATCGCTACAGATGATGATATTAAATCAACTGCAAAATTGCAGCAGGAACAGACAGAGGAATATTTCAAATCAAGTGATCCGACGAATTATAAAACAACAATTCAGAGTCAGTTGGAAGCAAGCGGATATTCCGATCTGTATGAATACTGCTTAACTTCCACAAAGGTACAGAAGCTGTTTACTAATTATATGGATGAGCATATGGATGAACTGTTTACTCCGATCCATAAGGATAAAAACGGTCGTATTGTCGCTCATATCTTAATTAAAATGGAAGACAGCAAAAATCCTACTGCCGAAGAGAAAGAAAAAGTGAATAAGGTTGATGAAGCACTGAAATCAGGTAAAAAATTCGCTGATGTAGCGAAGGAATTCAGTGATGATTCTTCTGCATCTATCGGCGGTTTAATCGGTTATGCCGATCAGGACAGTCTGCTTGTTGAAGATTTCAAGAAAACAGCGTTGAAACTAAAAAAAGATGAAGTCAGCGATTGGGTTAAGGTGGCATCCACAAACTATCAGGGATGGCATAAGATTATGGTCATCGAAACCGATAAAGATAAAATCGTGAAGTATGAAGATGATACCGATACGGTTAAAAATCAAGTTTATCAAGCAATTATGAATGCCGACAGCGACTTAAGAAAAAAGATCGTTTGGGAAAAAAGCAAGGATGTCAACATTGTTTACGGCAATGATGATGTAAAAAAATTGTTGATGGATTACATGGGCATCAAGGAATAAGGAGGACACAAACATGAAAAAAGCAACGTCATTATGTTTTGCGGCAGTAATGCTGACAACACTCTTTGGATGTAAAGATGCCAGTGCAGATATTTCCAACGGGAGTGAAGTATTGTTAACCGTTGGTTCTACTAAAGTAACCAATGATGATATTTTCCGTCCGCTGTTCTTAAGCGGTGGATTCTCACAGGTGAATATGGCAGTAAGCAAAATTATTTTTGAAAAAGAAGTACCGATCAATGATGAGATAACAAAAGAAGCGAAAAAACAGCTGGAAGAATTTAAAAAATCTGCCGGCGAAAATTTAGAAGCAGTATTATCACAAGCAGGATGCAAGGATATTGATGAATATTATGAAAAATACATTGTACCGAGCGTCCAAAACAATAAGCTGGCAAAGAAATACTTAGATGCGAATGCCGCAGATCAGTTAATTACTTATAAACCGGTAAAAGCGCGCATTATCGCTTGTACGAGTGAAGGAAATGCCAAGCAGGCATTAAGTGCCGTAAACGGCGGTGAATCCTTTGAAGCAGCTGCGAAGCAGTATGGAAAAACCGATACTTATAACGGAAAAGAAATTGTTGTAAATCAAGCGAGTCAGCTTCCCTCTCCGGTTTGGGCTAAGATCAGTGTCGTTACCGATAAGGAAGCAATGATCAATGAGGTCATCGCTGATACAAGTGATTCCGAAAAGCCGATGTATTATGTTGTAAAAGTCACAAATACGAAAGCTGCTGAGGAATTTAAAGAAGAAGCACTGCAGTCGATTTTAGATAAATCAACTACAATTAAACAGGAAGCGATGGTTCACTTCTTAAAGGAATACAACTTCCATGTGTATGATATTGATATTTATAACAATTATAAATCCAGCAATCCTGATTATCTTGTTCAGGACAGTGAAGATTAATCAACAGAAAAGAATGCCGCGGCATTCTTTTTTTATCTGTAAAACGTTATTTTTAATCATTCTTTTGAGATATTGATTAAAAATGTATACAAATATATTCTTTTCTATGAATTGCTATTTACATAAATCGGAAATCTGTTATAATAAAAAAGAAGTTAAACACAACAATCGGGAGGTATTAATATGTGTATATTTTGTGAGATTATTGCAGGTAAGGTGCCTGTACATAAGGTTTATGAGGATAGTATTGTTTTAGCTTTTTTAGATATTGCACAGGTTACGAAAGGTCATACGTTGGTAATACCGAAGGAACATTCCCTTCATATGTTGACTTGTGAAGATGATATTATGCTTGAAGTGATGCGCGTCGCTAAAAGAGTCGGTCAAAATATTTTGGAAATGACTGACGCAAAAGGACTGAACGTATTAAGCAATGTTCATGAAATTGCCGGTCAGACAGTTTCTCATTTCCATGTGCATCTGATTCCTCGTTATGATGAGAATGATGCAATTAACATTGAGTTTAAGGAAAGTCAGCCGCAGAATTTAAAATCTTTAGCCGAACTGCTTTATTTAGATTGTCTGTATTAACAGAAAACAGCGGATAACCGCTGTTTTTAATTGAGAAAATGAAGTCGTATCTGTTGAAACAAGGAAACGGGTATACCCAAGATTTCCTCTGCGATTTTCTCGTCATATACACCCGATAAAATAATGGATGCCAATAATTGTGCTTTTTTTTCATCAAGCACAAGTACATGCCCTTGATGATTTTCAAATAAATCCTTCATTAACGTCTGTGCATAGTATAAGGCTATAATCGTCAGATTCATTTTCGTCTCTTCCATAGAATACCCCTTCACAGTATATGAAGAAGCATCCAAATGAGGACATAACTTCTTATTGTACAATCAAGAATTGATAGCTTAACAAATATTTCTGATGAAGCGCCTGTGTTAAAGATTCCTGATCGGTTACTTCAATACCTAGTATTTTCTCACCAAACACATTTTCTTCTTTCAACTTGCGAGAAGAATTGATATTATCAAACGTAATCATATAATACAGATCCGCTTCCTGCTCCGTAAGATCTTCTTTGGTCGTTGCCGTATTCACCATACCCTTTGCGGTAAGCTTGTAAATATCAACGATCTTATCTTTATTATCATGTGAATCAGCTTTTAAAAACACTCGATATAAGCGTTCATTTTTAACCATTTCACGATGAGAGCCGCTGTAGAAATCGGTGAAATCCTGTTTTAGGATTCCCTCTTGATTCTTTTCAAAATATCGCTGTGCATATATATCTAAGGTCTTTTGGAATTCCGTATCGACGGCTTTGGCATCTTGGAAACGCTCCGGCAATCCTTCGACAACGACTTCCTTTGTTTCGTTAATCACTTGAATATGATACTTATTCATCAATGATTGATCATAATTAGCGACAATCTTAATCTTAGTACCGTTTGTCAGTTTGCTTTTGGGAGTTACCTGATAAGTAATTGAATCCAAGAATTCCTGTGTTCGCTGATTTAAATTATATGCATTATTAGAAACATTCACGGTTGCGTCACCGCTTTCCCCGTTGTATACAATATCCATATGTTTCGTTACATCAATCGTGATTGTACGAAAGAAAAAAACATAACAAGTGAGAAACAAGCTTGTCATAATGAATAAAATACAAAACAAGAATAACAATTTATTTTTTTCCAACAGCTTATGCGCCGTATATTTGATCGGATCCATAAAACCAACCTCTCTTACACGCTATTAGTATACCACATACGTGATGATTTGTAAGCTTACCTCATTAAAATTTACGAATGATCGCTTCTTTTACACAATCACTGACAAGTCCGTCTAAGCTTTGATGATAGGCTGCGAACTCCTTGACTGCCGATGATGATATAAATGAATACGCAGGATCACTCATCAAAAAAACCGTTTCAATGTCGGAATCGATATGGCGGTTGCATAAAGCTTGTTGTTGCTCATACTCAAAATCTATACTGCTTCTGATTCCGCGAATTAATGCACATGCATTGACCTGACGTGCATAATCCAAGGTCAAGCCGTCAAATACATCAACTTTCACATTAGACAGCCCCTTCAGGCTTTTTGAAGCGAGCTGACAGCGTTCTTCAATTGTAAATAAGGGCTGCTTTGCCATATTGTTTAAAATTACGACTATGACCTCATCAAACATCATTGCCGATCGTTTTACAATATCGATATGACCGATGGTTATCGGATCAAAGCTGCCCGGATAAATAGCTGTTTTCATAACATTACCTCTTATAATACGTAATTTTAGTGATTCCGTAATCAACACTCTTCACTTGATATAAAGAACCATAGCTTTCTGAAAAGCTGTCTTCCTTTAAGCTTTCGCATACGACATTGCCGTTCTCTTTTAACAAGTCGTAACAATCAATTAATGTTAAAATCTCATGAATCCGCTGTTTTCGATACGGCGGATCTAAATAAATCAAGTCAAATGTTCGCTTTTCTTGAATCAGCCGCCGTAACAGCTGCTCATAATCCGTTTTAAATATATGACATTGCGAATTTGCCTTTAAAGTCGCTGCATTTGCCTTTATCGTTTGAATTGCCTTGTAATTACTGTCGCAGAAGGTAACGCTCGTAATCCCTCTGGACAATGCTTCAAATCCCATATTGCCGCTGCCCGCAAACAAATCCAACATTTCCCCGCCGTTAAAATAAGGTCCGATACGGGAAAAGATCGCCTCTTTGATCTTGGCTTGAGTCGGTCTTGTGGAATCACCGGGTACCGATTGAATGACCCTTGAACGATATGTTCCTGCAACTATTCGCATTTTTTTCAACTCCTCGTGTATAAAGCCGATGATCTCGGGTAACATAATAGTGCATCCGATAAAGGATGCGCCCCCCAATCTTTGTTTCTCCTCTTCCCTTTCTTAAAGCATTCCGAGAATCTCGGAATGCTTTTCCTATTCTCCCTGTCGGCGTATCTTGGCAATGATCGCCTGTGAGATACCGATGGCGCACATCACCGATAACAGCGATGAACCGCCGCTGGAAATAAACATCAGCGGAACACCGGTCAACGGAATTAATCCGCCGACACCGCCGACATTCAAGAAAAAATGAAGAAAGATATACATTGCGGTACCGATTAAAATAATCTTATAGCCTTCACTCTTTGTACGATAGGCATAGTGGAATAACCGCTGTATAATGATCGTATAACCGATTACAATAATCGCAAGTCCGAATATTCCCAATTCTTCAATTACAATTGCCAAAATAAAGTCATTGTCCGCCTGTGTTAAAAAGCCGAATTTTTGTTGTGACTGTCCGATTCCCTTACCCAAGATTCCGCCGGCAGCGATTCCGACAAGCCCCTGTACACTTTGATAGCCGGCCCCGTAAGGATCGGAAAACGGATTGACCGCATTCGCAAAGCGCGTTCCGACATGAGAGAAGACAGGAATCTTAGTCACCAGTTCCAAGCCGGGCGGAGTCATTAAAAACAGTATTCCGACAAAGGCGGCTACTAAACCGATTTTCGTTATCTTCTGCGCCTTACGTAAATTCTTATGCGACGGTATTAAAAAAGAAATGATCGATAACATACCGATTACTACCATAGTACCCAAATCACGCTGTAAAATCAAAATAAAGACAAAAATACATAAAAACATAAACGGTGTCTTAATCATCGTCCACCAATCAAAATTGCGCCTTCCCGCTACTTCGATCGACACCGCAATCATCACTACCATAAACACCTTGACAAATTCACTCGGTTGAATCGTTACCGGACCGAGACGAATCCATGCACGAGAACCTCCGGATGCCGCAAACGCCAGTGTTGAAAAACAGGCAATAATCAAAATAATTCCGATCAGCTTCCCCAGCCTTCGCGTTCGTAACATAGTAAAATTATTTGCCAAGAAAATCATCATAAAATAACCGATGATCACAAAGACCGTTTGCTTAAATACCACGCGGGCAACCACAAGCGTATCGCTTTGAGAAGTGCTTCCGACACTGGTTGATAAAATCATTAAAGAACCGAATAAAATCAATACCAAAGAGGACAAATGCAGCCAAAAATCATATTTGCGCGGCATTTTTAATGAAAGCTTCCATTTTTGTTTTGCCATAATGAATTGTCCTCCTTACTTTTTCAGTTATAATAATGATACCATAAAGTAAAGATGTTTTTAAGTGAAAAATAAAAAAATCACTTTTCTTTCTTTGCAATAACAGGTACAATAATAGACAGTGAGGAGGAAGTCTATGTTAATCAACAATGATACTATTATAAAAGACAGCGACCCTTTGATTCGTCGTTCCAGTGAAAAGGTATCCGTTCCCCTATCCGATGAAGATCACAGCTTATTAATGGATATGCTGCAATATGTGCGAGATTCGATTGATCCGATTAAAGCACAAGAGTTAAATTTAAGACCAGCCGTAGGTATTTCGGCTGTTCAAATCGGCATCTTAAAGCAGTTGATTGCAGTTTCTATTGATTACGGAGAAGGTGAAAAAAGCGAATATGCATTGGCAAATCCGCGCATTGTATCACACAGCGTCAGAAATGCCTATTTAAAAAACGGTGAAGGCTGTCTTTCGGTAGCGAATGAACATGATGGACATGTATTCCGTCATGCCCGTATCACGGTAAAAGCGTACGATGCACTTGCCAAAAAAGAAGTTACCTTTAAGCTGAGCAGCTATGAAGCGATCGTCCTTCAACATGAAATCGATCATCTCAGCGGAATTTTATTCTATGATCGAATCGATCCGACAAATCCTTGGAAGGAAGATGCGGAAGCACTTGTGATCGAATAGCGTTATGAAAACCGAATTTCGGTTTTTTATTTATGCGGAACGCTTGCTTTCATTTCAATTCTTTTGATGTTTTTTAAATCTTTTACGGTTCACTTTTCAGCGAAAATGCCTACATTTAACCGCTGTCTTTTCATCTTGATCAGCTGTAAGCGCTATCTGTCTTAAAAATCGTTTTTTTATCCGTAAAAGCATATAAAATACCCAAAAGTATGCTATAATATTCATCAGATAAGGTGCTGACAAGGAGGCTGTTATGAATAACAATTATCGAAATAATGCGCCAAGAACCCAAGGAAACAATAAAAACAATTATCATCATATCGACCATAAACGTAACGACACACTGATCTATGCTTTAGGCGGTTTAGGTGAAGTCGGAAAAAATATGTACTGCTTTGAACATGAAAATGAAATTTTAATCGTGGATTCCGGAGTGCGTTTTCCCGAAGAAAATCTGCTGGGAGTAGATTATGTCATTCCTGATTATGCGCATTTGGTTAAAAACAAAGCGAAGAAAAAAATATTAATTATTACTCATGGTCATGAGGATCATATCGGCGGTATTCCCTTTTTATTAAAGACTGTGGAAATCGCTGACATCTATGCTCCCCGCTTTGCGATTTCATTGATTAACAAAAAGCTGGAAGAAAGAAAGCTGTTAAGAACAGTCAGAATTCATGAGGTCAACAGCACTTCCAGTGTTAAGACTCAACACTTTACTTGTGGTTTCTTTAATACTGTGCATTCTATTCCCGATTCTTTGGGAATTTTAATCAATACACCGAACGGACGTGTTGTACACACCGGTGATTTTAAGTTTGATTTGACTCCGGTAGGAACCAATGCCGATTATCAGATTATGGCATATATCGGACAGATCGGTGTAACGATGTTAATGAGTGATTCTACCAATTCCGGAGTTGAGGATTTCTCGATTTCCGAGAAAAAGGTAGCGAATGAAATCTTAGATATTACCCGTAAAACGAAAGGACGCTTGATTGTCGCTACTTTTGCGTCAAATGTTCATCGTGTTGCACAGATATTGGAAGCGGCAGTCGCATGCGGCAGAAAAGTAATTATTTTCGGACGCAGTATGGAAAATGTCGTAACGATCGGCAGAAAGCTCGGTACTATTAAGGTCGGAGAACAGCACTTTATCACTCCCGACCAATTAAATCATGTACCGGCCAATAAGATCTGTATCGTGTGTACGGGAAGTCAAGGTGAACCGTTAGCGGCTTTATCAAGAATCGCATCGGGAACACATCGCTATATCAAGCTGATCCCCGGTGATACGGTCGTATTCTCTTCTTCTCCGATCCCCGGCAACGGTACAAGCGTCAATCATGTAGTGAATAAGCTGTTTCGAGCCGGTGCCAATGTATTGACAAAATCGGTGTTGACGAATCTGCATACAACCGGACATGCTTCCCAAGAGGAACAGAAGCTGATGCTGCAGCTGATTAAACCGAAATATTTTATGCCGATTCACGGAGAATATAAAATGCTGAAACAGCACATGGAAACAGCAATGGAAACCGGATTGCCGGAAGAAAATATCTTTACCTGTGCCAATGGGGATGTCCTGATCATGCGTGATCAAAAGGTCTTCTCTTCTACTTATCGAATTCAAGCAGATGATATTTATGTAGACGGCAATGACATCAGCGGTGTATCTACAGCGGTATTAAAGGATCGCAATATCTTGGCGAACAACGGTCTTGTGGCAGTCGTAGCTGCGATTGATTCTTCGGAAAACCGGATCCTATGTAAACCGGTGATCGTATCACGCGGCTTTGTCTTTATCAAGGATTCGCAAGGATTGTTAAAGGAAGCCGAACAGGTCGTATACCATGCATTGAAAGAGAAAATGGTACAGCGCACCACCTTCTCGGAATTGAAAAATACGATTCGCGGTGCCTTGGAACCGTTCCTTTGGCATAAGACACATCGTAATCCGATTGTGATTCCGGTTATCTTAAATTCTAAGAAAGCAATGGAACAAATGGCTGCGATCAGAAACAATCGATTGAATTCAACACCGAAAGTGATAAAGCAGTCACAAGAGCAACAGGAAGTACAAAATACAGAAGAAGTTTTGAAGGAAAGCTAATGCTTGAAACAAGCTTCTTTTTTCATTTATTCATTTTCATTGTGAATGATTTATGTTAAAATAAAAAAGAATATGAGGTGTATATTTCCATGATTAAAAAACTGCTGAAAACAGTATCGGTATTAATCATTATCGCATTAGTGCTTGCCGGTATTTTCTTTTATTCTATTTTTGTATCGGTAGAAAATTTAACTGTCAGCTATCATACTGTTCAAAGTGAAAAAATCCCTTCGGATATGAATGATATTCAAATTGCTTTCATTACCGATTTGGAATACAATCACTTTATGAACAAAGAACGCCTGACTAAAATGATTCATAAAATTAATGAAGTGAAGCCGGATATTATCTTATTCGGCGGAGATATATTTGATTTACCTTTGACCTATGTTCCCAATGATGCGACAAAACAGGAAGTATCCCAGCTGTTAAAAATGCTGCAGGCACCGCTAGGAAAATTCGCAGTTCTCGGAGAACAAGATAATGTAGATAAAAATGTACGAGATATGGTAATTGATATTTTGAAAACAAGTGATTTTGAATTATTGAATAATCGCTCGATACGCTTAAGAAACGGATCTCAAGCTAGTATTACACTGATCGGATTGGATTCATTAGTCGGCGGTACGATTGATGTGAATAATGCATTCTCTAATGTGAATCAAGAGGAATTCAATATTTTATTAACCCATTGCCCTGATACGATCGCCTTAGAAGATCTGCCGAGCGGTAATATCGATTTGATGTTTGCGGGTCATTCCCACGGAGCTCAGATCTATGTACCGCTGTTAGGTGCTTTATCCAGTGATGAAGGAGCGAAAAAGTATAATCACGGCAAACACACGATTAATCAAACAATCCTTCATGTCTCAAACGGCTTAGGTACTACGGCAATGGATATGCGTTTATTTTCACCTCCGCAGATGCTTGTTTATCGTTTGCGCAGTGAAGCAAAGAAAACAGAGCCTAAGAGTGAACAGCCGGAAACCAAGGAGACTGAAAAAGAAACAAAGAAATGAAAATAAATAACTTCAGCTTTCTGAAATTGATACTATACTAAAAAAATAACGGAGGGATCGACCTTCCGTTATTTTTTGTATTAAGAGCGAAGCTTTGCGCCGACTTCCTCTTTTAATGAGGTTAAAATCATTTCGCGCATTTGCATGATTTCTTTTTCGCTTAATGTTTTTATTGATGATTGGAAACAAACCGATAAAGCAATACTTTTGAAGCCTTTTTCCATATGTTCTCCTGTATAAACATCAAATACCTCAATCTGTTGGATAATATTTTCTTTTTCCAGTTTGCCGTGACGCTCGATACAAGCCATAATATCGCCGACCTTCACATCTTCCGCAACGACGAAAGCCAAATCCTGATTCACTGCCGGATATTTTGACATCGATTGATATTTCACCTTAGCTGCCTTGTTCTTTAACAGCACCTCTAAGTTTACCTCTGCCATCACGACATCGCTGACTCCGTAACGCTTTGCGGCTGCCGGATGAATCGTACCCAGCAGTGCCAGCAATTCCTTGCCTAAATACAGAGCAGCTGACTGATACGGATGGAACATGGCTTCCTCACTGTTCACTTTCCAAGTCAAGCGTTTTCCGCTGAAACCGACCCGTTCGCATAACAGCTCAAGCATTCCCTTCATCGCATAGAAATCTGCCGGTACATCAATACCCTGCCAACGACTTTTTTGTAAAGACCCGCTGATTGCGATCGCCAAATGCTCTTCCATTTGATGATTGCCATATACATTGGATATTTCAAATAAAGCAATATCCTTAACCGAACGATTCTGATTATAAGCGATACTGCCGAGTAAAGAAGGCAGGATTCCGGTTCTTACTGTTTTGCGATCCTCACTCATCGGTGCTGCCAAATGAATCGGATCAGGCAGTGCCATCACCGCATCTTCAATCATCTGATCGCTGACCAGCGTATAAGTGATCGCTTCCTGATAGCCGTTATCGCTTAGTACTTGGCGGAAGCGACGGCGCAATTGTTGGCGTGCATCCAACGCGCCCATGGTCGCAGGCATCGTCGGCAGTGTCGCATTTAAACGATCATAACCGATAATGCGAATCAGTTCCTCGGCAATATCCGCTTCAATACGCAGATCTTGGCGATAGCTCGGTATCGTTAACGTAATATCCTGCTCATTTTGAACCGGTTCTAAAGATAAGCGCTGTAATACATCCAAAACCTCAGGCATTGAAAAATCCGTGCCTAATAAATGATTGATGCGCGGCAGATTAACTGTAATACTGGTCGGCTCATAGTGATTGGATCCGAATACAACCGTATCTTCAAGACCGGATGCATCTGCGTATTCAAGCAACAGAGCAACTGCGCGATCCATTGCCTTATAAGTTGCCATCGGTTCAATGCCCTTTTGATAACGAACACTGGCATCTGTATTCAAATTCAATCTGCGTGCGGTGTTGCGAATTGATACATGATGGAAAATCGCTGCTTCCAAAACAATCGCTGTTGTAGTGTCCTCAATTTTAGAATCATTTCCGCCCATAATACCGGCAATACCGATCGGTTCTCCTTGATTGGTGATCATAATATCCTCAGGTTCGATTTCATAAGTAACACCGTCTAATGCCGTATAGGTGGTTTTCATATTGTCCTTTACGGTAATCTCTAAAGAAGGCAGTGCATCCTTGTCATAAAAGTGCATCGGCTGTCCTGTTTCCAGCATAACAATATTTGATATGTCCACGACATTATTAATCGATTTTACGCCGGCAGCGGCTAACAACTCTTTCATCCATTGCGGACTTTCTTTGATCGTCACATGATTGATGACTTTTCCCATAAACAGCGGGCATTTATCACTTTCACTCGCCACCTGTAATTCGGTGGGATTGCCCTTTTGCATCGCGACACCTTCGCATTGAGGCAGCTTTACTTCACGGTTTAATACGGCCCCGGTTTCCATCGCCATTGCCCACGCTGCCATACAATCATTGCGGTTCGGCGTTAAGCCGACATCTAGCATTTCATCATCTAAGCCTAAATACGCCAACGGATCAGTATGTCCGATCACTGCATCCCGCGGCAATACTTCGATACCGTTTTTGCTTTCTTCACTTAATGAATGAGGATCGACTCCTAATTCAACTAAGGAACAAATCATTCCGTTGGATTCCTGTCCGCGGATAACTCCTGCCTTGATTTCACCGCCCGGCAGCTTTGCGCCGACCTGTGCGACGATCACTCGCTGTCCTGCCGCAACATTAGGCGCACCGCATACGATCTGTTCTGTACGATCCCCTAAATTTACTTGACAGACGTGCAGATGATCACTGTCGGGATGATCCTCACAGGATAATACCTCTCCGATGATTAAATGAGTTCCCTCACTCATTTTTTCAATTCCTTCTACTTCCAAACCGGCAGCCGTTATACGATCCGCAATTTCCGTAATTGATAAATCGCTGATATCCATATATTGACTTAACCATTTTCTACTGATCAACATACCGAATCCTCCTTATTCAAACCGATTGAACATCTTCAAGAAGCGAAGATCGTTCGTATAAAAATTACGAATATCATCAATGCCGTATTTTAACATGGCAACACGTTCAATTCCGACACCGAACGCAAAACCGCTGACGACGTTCGGATCATAGCCTGCCATTTCCAATACATTCGGATGTACCATACCGGCACCCAGTATTTCAATCCAGCCGGTTCCCTTGCAGACACTGCACCCTTTGCCGCCGCAGATATGACAGGAAACATCAACCTCAACGCTTGGTTCGGTAAATTGGAAATAACTCGGTCGAAAGCGAATGACACGGCTCTCACCGAACATTTTCTTTGCCATAAATTCCAAAGTCCCCTTTAAATCGGACAGCTGAATATCCTTACCGATCACAAGTCCTTCACACTGCATAAACTGGTGCGAATGGGTCGCATCGTCATCATCACGGCGATATACCTTACCGGGACAAATGACCTTGATCAGTTCTTTTCCTTCCTCATGATATTTTTCCAACTGACGCATCTGTACCGCTGTCGTATGCGTTCTCAGCAGTTCCTCTACATTAATAAAGAAAGTATCCTGCATATCACGTGCCGGATGATCCTTCGGAATATTGGCACGTTCAAAATTATAGAGATCACATTCTACCTCAGGTCCCTCAGCTACACTGTAGCCTAAACCGACAAATAAATCTTCCAGTTCTTGTTGAACAATCGTAAGCGGATGCAGATTTCCGACATTCGGCACATAACCGCTCAATGTGATGTCCAGTTTTTCCTGCTCCATTTGTTCCGTCATTTCTTTTTCCGCCAACAGCGTTTTACGATCTTCAATCAATGCCGACAGCTCCTGTTTGATCTCATTGATTTTTGCGCCGAACGCAGGTCGTTCTTCCTTTGACAGATCCTTCATTGTTTTCATTACTTCCTGAATCGGACCTTTTTTACCTAAATAAAGGATACGCAGCTGATTCAATGCTCCGTTATCCTTACAGGCTTTGATTTTCTCGACTGCTTCTTTTCTGATTGTCGATAGATTTTCCATTGTTTTCATCCTTTCCTGTTGTACAAAGAAAAATGTCATCAGATGCAGGAACGCAAAACTGCGCGGTACCATCCTGCTTTGTCTGACGACACACTTTATTTACTGTTCATGGATAACCGTCATGTACGGGAGATCATTACTCTCACTTACGGGTGAATTTCCGCCGGGCTTTTTAAAGATGACTTCCAGTCTTTGATCATCTATCCCTGATAAAAAGATTTTCCGCACGTACTTGTCCCGATCAACGCTTTACAATCGATAGTATACACGATTTCACTGAAAAATTCAATCATTTTTATTGTTTTCAAGCATAAGTGTATGAATCGAAAATGATAATGTCTTAATGTAACGAAATTGATTTTGTCCTAAAAG
>CANOSP010000019.1 GCA_947569705.1 uncultured Erysipelotrichaceae bacterium | reverse complement strand
ATATGGGAATCAGTCTATTATCCTTAAGTTTACTATTCTTTATCGTCTATAAACGAGAGAGCGAGTAAGTATCATAAGGGCAGAGAAACAAAATCTCTGCTCTTTTCTTGAGCTGAGCGACAGGATATAATATAATTAGATCATAAGTCACACGCTAAAAAATATTTTTTAACAAAAAAATATGATTCTTTGAATGGATTGCGAGTTTATAATCGTATTATAAGTGAGAACAAAAAATATTATTACGGAGGTTTAAATCTATGAGAAAAATAATCATTGCGCTAACAACAATTATTACAGTCGCGGCAGTAGGAACGACAACAACCTTAGCGCTGAATTCAATGAATGACATAAAAATCGAAGCAAATGAAGCGACCGATATTCCGGAAATAAAAATTACGGAGAAGCAATCTGCACAAACGAACGAAAAAACGGAAACTGTTGAAATTGAAAAAACGGTTGCGGAAGATACAACTTCATTACCGACAGAAGAAGTGCCGACAGTACCGAAGACAGAAGCGGCAGTTCCTAACACCGAACAGACTGCTCCTGCCGAAATTATTTGCGACTATTGCGGAGGTGCTTACGGACATCATTATGAGGATGCGAACGGGGATGGTATCTGCGATCATTACAGCGGTAATCACAACGGCGGATACGGTACCCATCATCGTTACTACGCAGATGAAAACGGCGACGGCATCTGCGATAATCACGGAAACTGCGGTTATGGTCAAGGCGGCGGATACGGACATCACGGCAGACACCACCGCTAATTGATCGATAAGTTTCGGTGGAAAAACGGCTCCACGGAAAATAACATCAAAGGAAAAGGCTATGCGAAGCGAACAAGAGGTAAACAGAGCGATTGATCAATACAGCGATATGATACGCAGATTGTGTATGATCTACTTGAAAAATTATGCAGATACCGAGGATATATTTCAGACGGTCTTTTTAAAGTACGCCTTAAATGATCAAAAATTCGCGTCTCAAGCTCATGAAAAAGCGTGGCTGATCCGCGTTACAATCAACGCCTGCAAGGATCTTTTAAAAAGCTTTTTTCGGCGCCGCACAGTCACATTGGATGAGGTGACAGAACAATACGCCATTCAACGAAATGAACATCGTGACGTATTAGAAGCAGTATATGCACTGCCGCAGAAATATCGAGATGTCGTATATCTTCACTTCGTAGAAGGCTATAGTGCACCCGAAATCAGCGAGATTCTAAAAAAGAATGTGAATACTGTATATACTTTATTGACACGTTCTAAGCAAAAACTGAAGGAAAAGCTGGGAGATGACGGAAATGAGTAAAAAGATAAAAACGGTATTTGAGCAAATTCATGCCGAAACCGAATTAAAAGAAAATACTAAAGCTTATATCGCCCGACAATACCGAGAAGATCCAAAGCATAAAAGCAGTGTTCGATATATAAAATATGCCGTTGCTTGTGCGTGTGTAATCTTAATATCGCTTACGGCTCATCGCGTGTATTTCACGGCTACATCAAAAATCAGTATCGATATTAATCCATCTATTGAACTGAATGTTAATCGCTTTAATCAAGTAATATCTGTCAACAGCTACAATGATGACGGCAAAGAATTAGCGAAATACTTAAATGTTCGTTATCAAAACTACGACGATGCGATTCAAGCAATCGTAAAGAATGAAACAATAGCCGGATTATTGGCAGATGATGAACTTATCACATTTACGGTGGCAGGCAGTGATTCGGGACAGGCAAATAAAATTCTGTCTGAATTGAAAGCTGAAACCGCCGATCAAGAAAATGCGTATTGTTATCACGCATCAAGCAGGGATGTACAAAAAGCACACGAAGCAGGACTTTCCTTTGGGAAATATCGAGCTTATTTAGAGTTGAAAAAGCTTGATCCGGCAATCGAAGCTGATTCCATATCACAAATGACGATGCGTGAAATACATGATTTAATTCATGAGTATTCACAAGATAATTCCGATCCAAGCGAAGGCACAAGCGGAAACGCTCATCACGGTCATAACGGCAACGGACACGGAAATAAAAACGGCAAAGGCAAACACCGAAACAGTGAATAAGACCGATAGAGGCAGAAGCAGTGATGTTTCTGCTTTTTACAAGAAATCGATTAAACAGCCGAAATACAGAAAAGGATAAAGAAACAAAAAAAGGATAAAGAATAAGAAAATAAAAAAATTGGAATCAGCTGCAGAAAAGAATATAAAAAATTTGGCTCTAATAAACCGGTATGGGATCATCGCTATCTCCCTTATTATACATTTATCATAAAGATAATAAAGCTTTATTACACATCGAACAACGCAAATTATTCTGTTAATCGATATTCAATACCGCGTATTTCCGTATAATTCCGTAAATGAAAGAAAATAAATAGAAATACGAGCCAAAAACGTTGAGAAAAGTTGTCGTCATATCAGCGAAACTGTGTTAAAATAATACTGATAGCTTACAGAAAGATTAAAAATCCAAAACGGAGGTATAAAAATGGCAAATTTTATCGAGCGCTTATTCAGCGGTGAGAAAAAAATACTGGCAAGATTAGAAAATATTGCCAATCAAGTAGATGCGCTGAGTGAAGCGATGCGATCATTAAGCGATGAAGAATTAAAAGCGAAAACAGAAGAATTTAAAGCACGCTATGAAAAAGGCGAAACTTTAGATGATTTACAGGTAGAGGCATTTGCGGTTGCCAGAGAAGCAGCAGGACGTGTCATTCATGAATATCCGTACAAGGTACAGATCATGGGTGCGGCAGCGATGCATCAGGGTGATATTGCCGAGATGAAAACCGGTGAGGGTAAAACCCTTACTGCAGTTATGTGCGTATACTTGAATGCACTTGCACAAAAGGGTCTGCATGTGATTACCGTCAATGAATATTTGGCAGGACGTGATGCGGAATGGATGGGCGAGATTTATCGCTTCTTAGGCTTAAGTGTCGGTGTCAATATGCGTGCGCTTGCGCCGCATCAAAAACGTGCCGCATATGCATGTGATATTACTTATACAACCAATTCGGAATTAGGTTTTGACTATTTGCGTGATAATATGGTGACAGATGTCAAAGAACGTGTACAGCGCGGTTTATACATGGCGATTGTCGATGAGGTCGATTCTATTTTAATCGATGAATCAAGAACACCGCTGATTATATCCGGCGGGCGTAAACAAACGGCGAATCTGTATATTCAGGCAGATCAGTTTGTAAAGCGTCTGCATGAGGGTGATTATGAAATTGACGAAAAGACAAGACAAGTACAGCTGAGTGAAAAAGGTGTAACGCTTGCCGAACGTAAATTTAAAATTAAAAACTTGTATGATATTGAGCATACACAGTTAGTGCATCATATCCAACAGGCATTAAAAGCCAACTATATTATGATGAAGGATGTAGAATATGTCGTTCAGGAAGATGAAATTGTAATCGTCGATCAATTTACCGGGAGAACGATGCCGGGACGTGCCTATTCCGACGGTCTGCATCAGGCGATTGAAGCTAAGGAAGGCGTAAATATCAAAGAAGAAACAAGTACCTTGGCAACAATTACTTATCAGAATTTCTTCCGTTTATATGAAAAGCTGGCAGGTATGACCGGTACGGCAAAAACCGAGGAAGAGGAATTTCTTGAAATTTATAATATGCGTGTTATCGTGATTCCGACAAATCGTCCGGTACAGCGAATCGATCATTCGGATTCCGTATGGGGAACTCGTGACTTGAAATTCAATGCACTGTGTGATGAGGTAGAGTCCTTATATCAGCGCGGACAGCCGGTGCTTGTCGGTACGATTGCGGTAGAAACAAGTGAGTTAATTTCCGAAATGTTGACAAAGCGCAAGGTACCGCATGAGGTGCTGAATGCGAAAAACCATGCACGAGAAGCAGAAATCGTTGCGAAAGCAGGTCAGGTAAAAGCGGTAACGATTGCGACCAATATGGCAGGGCGCGGTACCGATATTAAACTGAGCGATGAATCACGTGCCTTGGGCGGCTTGGCTGTTATCGGCAGTGAACGCCATGAGTCACGACGCATTGATAATCAGCTGCGCGGACGAAGCGGTCGTCAGGGTGATCCCGGCTTCTCTCGCTTCTACGTATCACTTCAGGATAACTTAATGATTCGTTTCGGCGGTGAGCGTTTAGAAGGACTGTTCGCTACCATCGGTGATCAACAGGTTGAATCCAAACTGGTAACGAAATCAATCTCACAGGCACAAAGACGTGTCGAAGGCTATAACTTCGATGTGCGTAAACAACTGTTGGATTATGATGATGTATTAAGAAAACAGCGAGAAATCATGTATGAACAGCGCAACTTTGTGCTGGAAAACGATGATGTACACAGCATTGTAAAAGATATGACCGATCGAATCGTAGCCAATGTGGTAGAGGCGAATGTCGATGCGTCCAATCATGAAGACAAGATCGATGCATCGGGTGTCGTTCAAGGCTTGGTGATGTTAGGCTTAGAGGAAGACCATATTAAGCCGGAAGAGCTGCGCGGTATGGATCGCGGACAGGTAGCGACTTATTGTGCCGATAAGATTTTCAACAGCTATGAAGAAAAAATTGAGCCGGTCAAGGAACAGTTCCTGCCGTTTGAAAAAACGATTGTATTACGCAATATGGATCGCAACTGGATTGAGCATATCGATATGATGGATAAGCTGAGAAGCGGAATTCATCTGCGCTCTTATGCACAGAATAATCCGTTGCAGGCATATGTTTCCGAAGGCTATGAAATGTTTGAAGAAATGATGCAGCGAATTGCGCGTGAAGTTGTATTCTTTGCCTTAAAGGTACAGGTTCAGCCGCAAGAGCCGCAGCAGGAGAATGCGTAATGGAACTATATGAAATAAAACAAGGATTGGAAACTCACTCAAAAAAGCTTGCTTCTTTGAGTGAGTCACTTTGACTTAACTGAAAAAAGATATAAAATCGCTGAATTGACGCAGCGAAGCATGGAGTCCGATTTTTGGAATAATGCCGATCAGGCACAGCGAATTATTCGCAAGTGCAACGGTATGAAGGAAATTGTGGATGCCTATGATTCCTTAGACCAAACGCTGTCTTCTTTATCGGAAAGCGTCGATTTGTTAAAACAGGAAAATGACGAAGATTTATTTCAGCTTGTCGTTGAAGAATATGAACAGATGGCGGAACAGTTTGCCGATTTTGAAATTAAGGTTCTGTTGTCTCATGAATACGACCAATCCAATGCGATTTTGGAAATTCATCCGGGAGCCGGCGGTACGGAATCGTGCGACTGGGCAGAGATGCTGTATCGCATGTACACGCGATATGCGAATAAAAAAGGCTTTAAGATCACCACCTTGGATTATCAGCCCGGTGATGAAGCCGGTATTAAATCGGTGACTTTCTTGGTGGAAGGAGAAAAGGCATACGGATACTTAAAGGCTGAAAAAGGAGTGCATCGACTTGTGCGGATTTCACCGTTTGATGCAGGCGCAAGGCGACATACTTCCTTTGCCTCATTAGACGTTATGCCGCAGTTTCAAGATGAAATTGAAATCGATATTAAGCCCGAGGATTTACTTGTAGAGACAAAGCGAGCCAGCGGAGCCGGCGGCCAGCATATCAATAAAACCGATTCCGCGGTGCGCATGGTGCATAAGCCGACGGGATTAGTGGCAACCTGTCAAAGCGGACGTTCTCAACATGAAAATCGTGAAGAAGCATTGCGTATCTTAAAATCACGCCTCTATCAGAAAATGATTGAAGAACAGGAAGCGAAGCTTGCAGAAATCAAAGGAGAACAAAAGCTGATCGAATGGGGTTCACAAATTCGTTCCTATGTATTCCATCCGTATTCCTTAGTAAAGGATGTAAGAACCGGCTGTGAAACAAGTCAGATTCAAAATGTGATGGACGGCGATTTAGATGAGTTCATCTTTGCCTATTTGAAGCTTCAGATCGGATAATTACAGAAAATATGAAAAGAGTGTCATGAGTTAGTTCATGGCATTTTTTTATATGTGATACTCAGTCAGGGGAAAATATGATACAATACTGCATAGTATGGCAGGTGATACAATGAGTGATACAATAGCGGCAATAGCGACACCGGTGGCAGACGGTGCGATCTCAATTATTCGAATCAGCGGCGATGATGCGATAGCGACAGCGAATTATCTGTTTGATCGAGACTTATTGAGTAAAAAAGCCAATACGATTACCTATGGTTTTATGATTGATCCCGGAACAAACAGGCGAATCGATGAAGTTTTAGTTTCCCTGTTCAAAGGACCTCATTCCTTCAGCGGAGAAGACGTGGTAGAAATTAACTGCCACGGCGGACGCTTTATTACCGGGGAAATATTAAAACTGGTACTGTCACAAGGGGTACGCTTGGCACAGCCGGGTGAATTTACCCAGCGAGCGTTTTTAAACGGGCGAATTGATTTAACGCAGGCAGAATCGGTCATGGATATGATCGAAGCAGGAGACAAACTAAGTGCGCAAATGGCATTAAACGGAATCAGAGGCAGTGTAAAAAAGCTGTTAGAGCCGTTAATAAAAGATATTTTGGATATAATTGCGCATATTGAGGTGAATATTGATTATCCCGAGTATACGGATGTCGAGGAATTGACAAACGATATTCTGTTGCCGAGCATTAAGCAGTGGCTTTCGCGTATCGATGAGATTTTGGAGCGCTCCGACAGCGGAAAAATCATTAAGGAAGGCATTAAAACGGCAATCATCGGAAAGCCGAATGTCGGAAAAAGCAGTTTGTTAAATGCTTTGTTGGAAGAAGAAAAAGCCATCGTTACCGATATTGAGGGTACGACCAGAGATATTGTCGAAGGCAGTATTCATTTACAAGGGATCACGTTGCATTTAATCGATACGGCAGGTTTAAGAGCCAGTGATGATAAAATTGAACAGATCGGCATCGCAAAGACAAAACAGATGATTGAAGAAGCACAGTTGATCCTTTTGGTGCTGGATGCTCAACGAGAATTAGATGACGCCGATCGTGCATTAATTGAAAGCACCGCGGATAAACAGCGCCTGATCGTGTACAATAAAAGTGATTTAATTTCCCGCAAGGACGATAATCAGATTTATATCAGTGCGATGCATCATGAAATCGATCCGCTCATTCAAGCATTAAAGCAGTTATATGAGCATCATTTTGAACTGGCAAACAGTCCGATTTTAAATAATGAACGTCAGATCGGTCTGCTTTATCATGCGAAAACGCATATGGAAAAGGCTTATCAAGCTTTATGTGATCATTGTGAAATTGATCTTGTACAGATTGATATAGAAGCAGCTTATAAAAACTTAAAAGAAATACTGGGAGAATATCATCGTGATGATTTATTAGATACATTGTTTGCGAATTTCTGTTTAGGGAAATAGAGTCTGTTTCATTTATATACGATGAGATCTTACATGTTTCATGAAAAAATGAAGTAAAATCAGGATGCAATTAATCTATGATAAAGATTTTGAAAGGAGAATTCTATGGGGTTAATCGATACTCATGCGCATTTAACCTGTGAGGAATTATATCCGCAGGCAGATGATATTATAAAAAGAGCACAGGACGCGAATATTGAGCGCATTTTATGTATTTGTATGAATCAAAAAGAATTAGCAAGAGGCTTTGCGCTGCAGGAACGTTATGATTTTATCGATCTTGCATTCGGTTATCATCCGAGTGATTTAGATGTTTTGAGTAAACAGGATTGGGACTATCTGTACATGATTGCGGATGATGATCGAATCAAAGCAATCGGTGAAATCGGATTAGATTATCATTGGGGTGATATTGAACGAGATGTACAGAAAAAAGCTTTTATTGAGCAATTGAAATTGGCAAACAAATGTAATAAGCCGGTGTTAATCCATATGCGTGATGCGACAAGCGATACGATGCAGCTGTTAAAGGAATATAAGCAGACCAAAGGGATTTTGCATTGTTATTCAGGAAGTGTTGAAACAGCACAGGAAGCAATTAAAATGGATATGTATTTGGCAGTAGGCGGACCGTTGACCTTTAAAAATGCTCGCGGCTTACCGGAAGTAATGGCACAGCTTCCTTTGGACCGCATCCTGATCGAAACCGACTGTCCGTATTTAACTCCGCATCCGCACCGCGGAAAGCGTAATGAACCGATGTATATGGTTCATACATTTGAAAAACTGGCAGAGATTCGTCAAATCGATCAAACTTCTTTAATGAATGAATTGAAAAAAAACTATTTCGAGCTGTTTCGCTGAGAAATAGTTTTTTCATCGCAAAGCAAATACCGCATGCTATGCATGTGGTAAAAGAAGTTATACTGTGGAAAAAACAAACCTCCTTCTGTACAATAAAGTCGCCCGTCAGCTAACAAAAGGAAAGAAGGCAATATGCGGGGACGTGTGATACAGAAAACAAAGCGAAAGCCAAAAGGAATTAAGGCAGTTTCAGGCACAGTTAAAGAAGCATTCAAAGGATAATCCTGATTATAAAAATTCTATCATTACATCATATAGAGTAAATAATGCGGAAGTAAATAAACTCATTCTAAAGCATAAATTGCTTTAGAAAAAGGAATAAACATTTTATAATTTGAATAAAAAGGGAATGTATGAAGTAGAGATTGTGCTGCTACGCACCGTCAGGTCAAAAGAAATGCAGGGTTGGCACGCCTGCCTACATTCCTATAATCTTAACACCGCTGAAAAGTGGTGTTTCTTTATAAATATTGTTATTGCATTAGATTAACAGTCATAATACAAAAGCATAATATTTAATCATTTACTGCTTCTCTGAATGAATCAAATCCAACCACTGTGCTTCTTTAAAGCCTGCCAACAGGGTTCCGTTCCCAATAAACAGCGGTCTTTTAATTAACATGCCGTCACTTGCCAAGCATTCCAGCATTTCATCCTCACTCATCGTTTTTAAACGATCCTTTAGACCAAGTGCGCGATACTTCTGTCCGCTTGTATTGAACAGTTTAGTAAGAGGCAGTTCACTGTTTGAAAGCCATTGTTTCAACTCATCCACACTCGGTGTTTGTTCGACAATATGGCGATCCTCATAATTTATTGAATGCTCATTCAGAAAACGCTTTGCCTTTTGGCAAGTACTGCATTTAGGGTATTGAATAAATAAAAAGTTATGTTCCATATTCTTACTTTGACAGTTTAGCTCAAATCAGATCATGAAAAGAATCGCATTTTACATCGAACATGCTTAACCCTTTCATGACTCACTGTCTTTCCTTTCTGTTTTTATTGTATCATAATCAGATTTTATCCGTACAGCGTAATGATTTAAAAAGCTTAATTTATCATCACTTTCTGTTCGTGTTTTCCTTATAATGCATCTATCTTACAAAATTGGTATCCGTCTAAAGATTGATATAAATTGTACTGATACCCTGACAGTGTTATAATAAAACCCTGAATGATTCAAGAATAATAAGCTGTCAATAACATACGCAAAAGATAAGTGATTGATTGCTTATGAAAGAATATAAATTGAATGAGCAGATGATCTAAATAAAGATAAGAAAAGAAGCGGAGGAATTACCATGGCAGAATTCAGTGTCAGAAAACCGTTGACGATATTTGTCGGGGTTATATTAGTGTTAATATTAGGGTTTGTATCATTTACGAATATGTCTACGGATTTACTTCCGGCAATGGATTTACCTTATGTGATGGTAATGACGACAAGTGTCGGAGATTCACCGGAAAAGATTGAGAAAAACGTCACGAAACCGTTGGAACAACAGCTTTCGACAACCGGCGGAGTTAAAGAAATTCAAAGTATATCAAATGAAAATGTCAGTATGATTATTATGGAATTTTATGAAAGTACCGATATGAACGCCGCGATGATTCACATTTCTTCTAAAATTGATTTAGCGAATCTTCCTGATGAAATTCCCAATCCGACAATTATTCAGATCAATCCCGATATGATGCCGATTATGGTAGGGGCTATTGATATTGATCAAATGGAAATGAAAGAAGTATCCGCATTGGCAAAGGAACAGCTGTTGCCGGCATTGGAACGCGTTGACGGTGTGGCATCCGTTAGCGGCAACGGATTATTGGAAGAATCCATTTCAATCTCACTGGATCAAACTAAGATCGATCATTTGAATGAACAGATTTTAGCACAGGTAGACGCTACATTGGCAGAAACCAAAGGAAAGCTGGATGAGGGAGAACGACAGCTTGCGAGTGCGAAGAAGCAGCTGCGGATTGAGGAACAAAAGCAGCTGATGAATTTAATCGAGGGCGAAAGTACAATAAAAAATCTAAAAAAGATTCTGTCGGCAGGTGAAGAGGGCATGGATCAGGCAGTTGTCGGTATGGGTGAAACCATGGCGGAAATCAAACAGAAGCTGAGTGAAGCGCAAGGGGCAGGTATTGATACCTCGCTGTTAGAGGAAGCCTTCGGCAAAGCGAATGATTCTTATCAACAGCTTGCGGCAGGAAATCAGAAGTTGCATCAAACATTGAATGCTCTCAATACGCAAGAAAATCAGTTGGATCAAGGCAAAAGTGTTTTTGCGGATAAAACAGCCGATGCATATGCACAGATAGAGGCAGGAGAGCGCGCTGTTATTCAAGGCAAGGCCGCTTTTGACGCAGCGAGTAAAAATGCGTATCAGGCAGCCGGTTTAACCTCTATGTTAAGCAAGCAATCGCTGAATCAAATTCTGAGTGCCGAAAATATGGAAATGCCGGCAGGCTATTTAACAGTGGATCAGGCAGCGACATTAGTAAAAATCGGTGATGAATTTAAAAGCATTGAGGAAGTCAAACAGCTGACATTAATTGATCAAGGGGATCTTCATATCACTTTAAACGATGTGGCAGAAATCAAAATCATCAATAACGCAGAGGAAAACTTTGCGAAGATCAACGGCAATGACGGGTTATTGTTTACGATTCAAAAACAAAGTACCGCAAGTACATCTGAAGTATCCAAGGAACTGCATCAAGTAATGGAACAGCTTCAAAAAGAAAATAAGCAGCTTCATATGACAGTCTTGAGTGATCAAGGTGCGATGATTGAAATTGTTGTAGGATCCGTGCTGAATAATTTGATCACCGGCGGGATCCTTGCGGCAGTGATACTGTTTCTGTTTGTAAAGGATCTGAAAACAACCTTTATTACTGCTTTATCCATTCCGATCTCTTTAATGTTTGCGATTGTTTTAATGTATTTCAGCGGTGTTACCCTGAATATTATATCGTTAGCAGGATTGGCATTAGGTGTCGGTATGCTTGTGGATAACAGTATTGTTGTAGTAGAAAATATTTATCGCTTAAAGGCAGAAGGCAGTGAATTAAAAGCGGCTGCCGTAAACGGAACGAAACAAATGGCAGGGGCAATCTGTGCTTCTACACTGACTACAATCTGTGTCTTTTTACCGATTGTATTTACTGAGGGTATTACAAAACAGCTGTTTACCGATATGGGCTTGACAATCGCATATTCATTGATCGCTTCCTTTATCGTCGCTTTGACATTGGTTCCGGCACTGTCCGGTAAGCTTTTGAATCATGAAAAAGAAAAACCGCATGTGCTTTTTGATCGGATCGTCAACGGATACCTCAAGCTATTGGAATTCTGTCTGAATAAAAAGACGGCAGTGCTAAGTGCGGTAGTATTGTTATTTGGATTCAGCGGCTATATGGTGACAAGGATGGGAACGGAATTTATACCGCCGATGGATTCAGAAATGATTACGGCGACAATCAGCGGAAACAAGGAATGGAGTAAAGCTGAATTTCGTAAAAAGGTAGAAGCGTTTCTTCCGACCTTGGAACAAACGGAGGGGATTCAAACCGTCGGTGTGATGGAAGGCGGTTCAGCCATGAGCAGTTCGATGAGTTCTCAAGGCAATTCAATGAGCGTGTATTTGATTTTGGAGCCGAAGCGCTCAATGAGTTCACAGACAATTTCCGCTGAGATTAATGCGCTGAAGCCGGAAGCGGGACTGCGTATCAATGCCAGCGGATCTTCAATGGATATGTCCGCATTAATGGGAAGCGGTATTCAAATTGATGTCAAAGGACAGGATTTAGATCAGCTTCAAAGTATTGCGAAAGATATAAAAACGCAGGTGAAAGAAATCAGCGGTATTAAAAATGCATCCGACGGATCAGAGTCAGACGGAACGGAAATTGTTTTACATGTGAATAAAAATGAAGCGATGAAGCATCAGCTGACAGTTGCACAAGTATATGCGGAAACGGCTGCCTTGTTAAGCAAGGAGACGAAATCTACTTCATTGACAGGTCAAGACGGCAGTGAGCTTCCGATTATTATCAGTAATAAGACGCAGACAGAATCATTGGATCAGCTGTTGGAACATGAGCTGACAACGAAAACGGAAACAAAGGTGAAGCTGAAAGAGCTTGTAACAGTTACGAAGCAGGGATCCTTAAAATCGATTCATCATGATAACCAAGTGCGTACAATCAGTGTCAATGCATCTATAAAAGATGATGCCAATATCGGCATTGTCGGTAAAGAGGTAAGCGAGCTGCTGGATCATTATGAATTACCGAAAGGATATACAGCAGAAATGAACGGCGAGAATGAAACAATCAATGAAACGCTGAAGGATCTTGTAAAAATGATAGCGTTAGCGATCGTGTTCATCTATTTAATTATGGTAGCGCAGTTTCAATCACTGAAATCACCGTTTATCGTCTTGTTTACCTTGCCGTTGGCATTTACCGGCGGTTTACTGGCATTGTTAATCAGCGGCAGCAATCTTTCAATGATTGCGATGTTAGGCTTTTTGATTCTGTCGGGAATTGTTGTAAATAACGGAATCGTATTTGTGGATTGCGTCAATCAATTAAAAGAAGGCGGAATGCCGCAAAGAGAAGCGCTTTTAACAAGCGGTAAGATTCGTATTCGTCCGATTATTATGACGGCTTTAACAACCATTTTAGGTCTTTCTACAATGGCTTTAGGAATCGGCAGCGGAGCTGATATGTTGGCGCCGATGGCGATTGTCACGATCGGCGGTTTATTGTATGCGACATTAATGACCTTGTTTGTCGTGCCGTGTATTTATGATTTGATCCATCGCAATAAACATGCATCATTTCGCTTTGCGCACAGTCTCAGAAAAGCTGACAACAGTGTCTTGATCTTGAATGATGTACAAGCTGAACCTATCAAACCTGAAGTTGACGCTGTGCAAAATGAAACTCATACAACAAACGAACAAACCGATACTGATTAGCTTTAAATTTCAAAAGCTTGTTCAGATGAGTGTTCACACAGTTCACAATATCTTTTGCTTGATCATCTTAAAATACGATGTGCTTAAAAGCATCTTATGAATTTAAGCTGTTTAAAATTTACCTGTAAAGTAGTTTTTTCGCAAAAAATTATTAATTTTGTACTTGTGAATTGAAATAATTATTGAAAATCGATTCACAATCTTGATTACCTGTGGTAATATAAAGGGTGTAGTTTAAGGAGGATTCTTATGAAAAAAGACAATTCCAATGATGAGTTGCTGGATTTATCGGCAATGATAGATGAATACGAAGAAGACAGCGAATTACGCAGAAAAATAGAAGCGATGAAACAGGCTCAAACGGAAAGCGACAGTTATTCTGATGAATTTGAAACAAGCGGTGAACCTGAAATTTACAGTGCTTTTGCTTATCAGGGAAATGCGCAGGAAACAGTTGAGGATGATTCCACTGTTTATGAAGAAGCTGAATACGGTAAAACAAAGGTAGTTATGGAGCGTCCTCATTATGATGAAGATGAGCAATCAGAGGATACAGAATCTGTTTATCTGTATGATAATCATGAAGTGACCGAAGAAGAAATTACCGAAGATGATATTAATGAATTTTTAGGAGAAAATAAAAAGGGCGGAGATAAGCCGCCGATGGATCCTGAAAAGATGAATAAGATCGTGACAACAGTGATCATTGCCCTTGTATCAATTTGTTTATTGGTCGGTGTCGGCTTTGGTGTAAAAGCGATGTTCTTTAATTCAAATGATAAACCGCTGACGGAAACGGATAAAGACAAAGACAAGGATAAAGATAAAGACAAAGATAATAATCAGGATAAGGACAATAACAAGCCGATCACAACGCCTGATGATAATGCGAACAATAAACCGGAAGAGAATGAAGAACCGCCGGTTGAGGACAACACGAAGAAGATTGCGGAAATTAAGGGTAATATCGAAGCTAATAATAAGCAAATAGCATTATATAACGAGCAAATTAAAGATCAGGAAAAAGTTAGAGAAGAAAATACGATGAGTAGTGAGGAAGAAGCGGAGTTGGTCAAGAAAACGACTGAGCGTGACAATAAAATCCGTTTAATTGAAAATATCTCAATAGAAATTGAAAATTATAAAAAACAGTGTCCGACACCTGATGAAGAAAATGAGCTTTGCGGAGATTTTGATGAGGAAGCAAAGGTTAAGGAAATGGAATCTTTAAATAAAGAACTCTCTCCATTAAAAGATGAAGTTGAAGTTTTAGAAAAAAAGAGAGATGAATATAAAGAGAAATATGAGAAAGCAAATTCCAAAATCACTGAGTTAAATAGTGAAATTACGCGTTTAAACAAACTGAATGATGACTTAAATAATCAGCTCAGTGCTTTACAAAACTAACAAAAGTTGCTCTCCGCACTATGCGGAAGGCAGCTTTTTCTGTGGTTAGTATTAATCGAAATCCAGCCATTCCAAAAGCCAAGATTTTGTTTTTACTTCGGGAAGACACGTTTCATTCGCTTCTAAATCACCGTGAATGACCGCCCCTTGACCGTCTCCGATCGTTACGACCAATTCACCGCTGTCCCATTTTGCATCCATCTGATCATCCCACATAAAATAAGCCAGATTATGTGCAATCAGGACTGCTTCACTTTCTTCATGGACACCGCGAATCAATTCTCGATAGTTATTTAAAATTCCTTGCTTTACTTCTGCACTGTTGTTTGAGTTTGTATCAAAATAAACCGTATAGGTTAAAGCATTGGCTTTACTGTTTACGGCACAGCCTAATACACACAGCCATATTGTCGCTGCCAATAAATAATATTTTGTTTTCATCGTTTCACCTTTCATGACTTGTGTCACATTGCCTTTCTGTCATAAAGGAGTATGAGCGAAAAAAAACGGTTTAAACCTAAACAAGATAAAATTATGTTTGATTCCAAGTCATCAAGAGTTCTTTTTCGTGATGAACAGCTTCCATCCATTCATCTTGAATACGAAACTGTTCGCGAAGGTAAAAAGCGACAGCTCGCTCATTCTTTGCGTAGACTTGCAGCTTTAAGCTTGATTTGATCGCCTTTGCATAATCCAACAGCTGTTTTCCGATTCCGTTTGATCGAACATGAGCCTGAACAAAAATTCCGGCAATAAAGTGATCATCTAAACCGATAAAGCCGACGATTCGTTTTGACTTATCGCATTCATATACATAAACCTCTGCTTGAGCAATCATTGCTTTGACCGTAGAATAATTATCGATCCAATACGTATTCTCAATAAAAGAATGCGCTTTTTGATTGGCAGTAAGCCAAATATTCATTACTTCATCAATATCATGTTCGGTTAATTTTCTGATCATACACTGTCTCCTGATTATCTTGAATCATTATACCGCACATAAGACTGCCTCGCAAACAAATATGCGATCTAAAGCGCAGTGAATCTTAAAGAAAGAGAATAAGCAATGTTTATTTTTCTTGCTTGAACGATACGCTTCATTAAAATGAAAGCTAGATTTTTCCAACGGAAATGATTTGTCTAACACACTAAAAAACGCTATAATATGATTATTAAATTGCGAAGGGAGGAACACAGATGAAACAAACGGGTACGATATTGTTGGCACCTGCGCATATTCACGATCAGCTGCGCATTCAGCTTGCACAACGTGATCAACAGCCGCAATCAGTCACAATATTAACAATATCCGCTTTTCTGCGGCGCGAAATACAGGATATAACAGATCCGATTGAAGTCATTCTGCGCTATTGGGAAGCATTGAAACCGTTTCAGGCAGTGCTGTATCAAAATATCCTGTCCTCACCGGAATTTCTTGAACAATGCTTTCAGCTGATCGAAACATTGAAGCTGTATCAGATCCCTGCGGATGCATTGCCGTGTGAAGATGCGAAACAAGCGGAGTTGAAACAGATTGTATCGATTCTGTATCCGATTCATACACCGCAGGATGATGAAAATACGACATGGAAAAAGCTTGCGGCACAAACGCTTGATCATGTGCGAATCATTTATCCGATGCCTAATGAAGCGGATTTTGAGCGTATTAATCGGTTGACCTCGTTAGGCGCAGTTTATCAAGAATTGCCTAAGCAAACACCTGAAATTCAATATGTACATACGTTAAATAAACGCAAGGAAGCAGAATATATTGCACAATGGCTGATTCAGGAAAGGCTGAGTGCGAATGACATTCAAATTACCGTCTGTGACACTTCCTATGCACAGCTGTTTCAACAAGTCTTTGAGCGTTATCATATTCCCTTTACAATTATGAAACAAACGATGCCGAGCATAATTGCGCAAAAGGCACAAGCACTTTTACAATATCTTTTAACGCCGAATCAAGCAGCCGTTATTGCGATTTTGGAAACACATGCGGTTCAAGTTCCTTATCAAAAAGAATATATCGATTATGTGACACTGTTCGGTAAAGAACTCAATGACAGCTTTGATCATATTAAAACAAAAGGTGCACCTTCCCGGTTGATTTCAAAGCTTGATCTTGAACGATTACTGCGCTTGGAACAAAAGGCAAACGAATGTCGAAACGCACTGATGCCGATACTTGAACAGCTGGATTGTGCGAATACACCGCAGGAAATGTTAAGCTGTGTAGATGCGCTCATTCGAGAAGGCATCGGTAAACATGATTATGATCAAATCATGATGCTGAAAAAAATGCAGGCGTTGTTTGTCGTTTTTGTATCCTATTTTCATGAGCGAAGCGACATTAGTTTTTTACTTGAACTGTTAGCGAATCAAAAGGAACAAAAACAAGAAAAACAATATCACGGAGTTTTGACCACAACCCTTCATGAACCGCTGTTGCCGAGCCGCATTCAAATTATTGCCGGTGCGACACAGAAGCTATATCCGGCATTTCCGAAACAGACCGGTTTCTTTCATGAAGCCTATTTGGCAAAAATTGAACATTATCCAAGTTTAATGACACGCTATCAGCGTTATCTGAAACAGTTGGAAGCGTATCTGTTTGCTTGTTCTGTGTTGTTTGTATCGTATCCGTTGGGCGGATATGACGGAAAAAGCAATGAAAGCGCACTTGAAATGGAACAGCTTTTAAAACAAAATGCGGTATTAAAAGAACCGTATCGACAGTATTTCAAAAAAGAGCCACGACATCAAATCAGTAAAGAAAGTGCCGAACAGTTATTTTTGTGTCAAGGAAAGCTGTATGGTTCTATCTCTTCTTTAGAAAAATACTCACGCTGTCCGTTTGCGTATTTTTTAACCTACGGTTTAAATATGAAAGAACCGATTGATTACGAATTTTCCCAAAGCAGAATCGGTACATTAATGCACTATGTTCTTGAAACACTTGTGAGACGATACCGAAAAGCTTATCCAAATGCGAAAGACAGCGAAATTGAGGAATTGCTCGATCATGAATTAAACAGTGTCAAAGCTGTTTATCCGCTGTTAAGTGATCGCTTGATGAGTTTGAAAAAGCGCTTGCTTAAAGCGATTCGCTGTAATCTTGAACAGCTGCGGGAAACGGAAGCACACTCCTCTTTGCATCCGTTTGAATGTGAACATGAGTTTTGGTGGGATATTGATTTAAAAAATGTGCAGCTGTGTTTGCACGGCTTTATCGACCGCATTGATGCGAATGATGATTTTATGCGCATTATTGATTACAAAAGCTCTAAAAAAACAATGTCAGAAGCAGACTTCTGTGCCGGGATGCAGCTGCAGCTGTGTGCTTATGCTCTGTATGTGCATGAAACATGGCAAAAGCGGATGCTGGGAGCCTTTTATTATTCCTTTAAGCAGGAAAATATCAATGCGGATGCAGGAAAGATAAAACGTCGCCCGATCGGCTTTGTGCCTTATGATAACAGTGATTGGGAAGAACAGCGCAAAAATGCACAACGGCTGCGCGGCTGGGTGATGGATCCGGCAATCGAAGCGATGGATGATGACGGCACACATATCTATGGTGTGAAATGCAATAAAAATCAGGAAATTAAAGCGACGAAAATGTACCCGATCGAAGACGTAAAGCTGTTAATGATGAATGTGCTGGAACATATTTCCAAGCAGATTCTGTCCGGTCACATAGCGTGTGAACCGAGTGAGGATGCTTGTACATTCTGTCCTTATCACGATATTTGCCGCTTCCACGGCTATGTTCGTATTGCGGAGCCGATCGTAAGCTTCGATCAGAAAACAAAGGAGAAAGCATATGCCGACATGGAATGATGAACAAATCAAAGCAATCTATACCAAGCATAAAAATGTCCTTGTTTCGGCATCGGCAGGTGCGGGCAAAACAACGGTACTGATTGCGCGATTGGTAGAGCTTGTGATCAATAATCGCATCGGAATTGAGCATATTTTAGCGATGACCTTTACCGAAGCCGCTGCCAATGAAATGAAAAAGCGTTTAGCGGCAGAGCTTCATGCATTATATCAAACAAGTAGCGATGAAGCAGAAAAGCAATATATCAATGAACAGCTTGCGGCATTGCCGACGGCACATATCTCAACGATTCATTCGTTTTGTTTATCGATTTTGCAGGAATTTTATTATTTATCCGATTTATCGGCGGAAGCAATTGAAAGCGTGATGGATGAAGCTCAAATGTACAGCGCTCAGGCAAGTGCGATGGAAGCAGTGCTGAAAGAACAATACAAAATGGCAGATCCGGTGTTTGAACGGCTCTGTGCCGTGTTTTCTGCCCGCAGTGAAGATGATGAAAGCCTTAGAAGTGCAATTCGGCAAATAGCGGAAACAGCAAATTCACAAAGTGACAGTGAACAATGGTTTGAAAAGTGCAAAGCATTTTGTGAACCGAGTATCGCAATCGAAGACCTGTCGAGTGCCACTTTAGATCGCTTTTTCGCTTATCTTCAAGCACAAGTGGAACAATATGCGGATGCCTGTACGGCGTTATACGGCTTTTATGAACAGCGTTACGCAGAAGAAACGGCGAAACAGGAAGTGATTCAAAAGAAATGTCTGGGACTTTCATGCTTGGATGAGCATCTTCAAAATCGTGATTACAGTGGTTTTAAACAGGCGTTTTTGGCAGCTTGTCATCTTGTGCCGCCGACCAATCCGGATAAAAGCGATCAGCTGTATGAACAAACGCGAAAACGCATCTTGGCGATCGAGGATACATTGGCGGCAAAGCTTTATGATGAGCGTTTGTTATTACAGGACATGGAAGATATTCAACCGCTGATCCATAAGCTGATTGAAATGAGCAAAGCATATATGCATCATTATGCACAGATCAAACGTCTGAGCAACGGGATTGATTTTAATGATATGGAACATTACGCCTTATGGCTGTTACGCAATCACAACGGGCAGGTGGCAGATCATTACCGTAATTTATTTGCGGAAATTATGGTAGATGAGTTTCAGGATTCCAATGATATTCAAAATGATTTAGTGAATTTAATCAGCCGCGGAAACAATGTATTTCGCGTCGGGGATATTAAGCAGTCGATCTACGGCTTTCGTCATGCCAAGCCGCAGCTGATGCGCGGTTTAATCGATCATGCGGGAGATCAAGACGAAATCATTTATTTATCACATAACTATCGTTCTAAAAAAGAAATTGTCGCTTTCAATAATCAGCTGTTTTATGAATTAATGAATTTACAGGGATTTTCCTGTCGATATGCGAAAGAAGACGATGTGAATATCGGTGTTAAGGCACAGGAAGAAGGCGGACAGCCGACATATTTTCATGCGCTTTATTTAGAAGATTTGCAGGAAGAAAGCGAAGTGAAGCTTTCGGCAAATGAATGTAAAGCAAGTTATATTGCATCACAGATTATTGAAATCAAGCAGAAAGAAAATCGCAGATGGAAAGATTTTGCGGTTTTAGTACGAGCAAACGAACGCAAAAAGGATCTAAAACGCATATTTGATAAGTGGAATATTCCAAACTTTATTGATGTATCAAACGGCTTTTATCAATCCAATGCCGTACAGATTATTTTGTCGGCAATTTATGCACTGGCAGATCCAAGTGATGAGATCCATTTTATTGCGGCAATGAGTTCACCGCTGTTTGATTACAGTATGCAGGAATTAGCCGATATTCGCATAGCCAAAAAAGAGCTTTCCTATTATACATATATGAAGGAACAGCACTGTCTGCATATGGATCAATTTGAAGCATTGCGCTCCATGCTTCATACATGTTCCATCTGTGAGTTATTAAACGCGCTGTATGCACAGGCTGATTACTATACGCTGTATACGAATGAACAGGAACGCTGTAATCTTGATTTGTTATATGAAAAAGCGATTGCCTTTGAACAGAAGCATCCGCATAATCTGTCTGCCTTTTTACATCAGATCGATCATATGAAGCATACGGACAGCAGTGAGGCAATGCCGATCGGCAGTGAAGATGATGTCGTTCGTGTGATGAGTATTCATCAATCCAAGGGACTGCAGTTTCCGGTGGTATTTCTGTGGTCTAATTCACGCCAAAGTGCGCTTGATTTTCGCTCCCTGATGGTCTGTGACAGTGATATGGGAATTGCGCTGTCGCATGTCGATGAGGATCGTCGCTTTATTCGCACAACTGTACAGCGAATGTCGATTGAGCATAAGAAAAACAAAGAGGAATTAGAAGAAGAAATGCGAATCCTGTATGTTGCGACTACACGCGCCCAACAACAGATGCATATAGTGGATTGTGTGAAAAATACGGCAAGCTATGAACGGACATTGAGTGCTTCGCTGGTCTATGAGCGCGGCGGTTATACCTCATGGCTGTTGCACAGTCACCTTGCACATCATGATACTGCGCTTATGCGAATCCTTCCGGTGCGTCATTTATGGACGGAGGAAATTCAAAGTGAAGTGCTTCGTCCGCAACAAAAGCTGATGCTTTATGAAGGCGTGGATCCGGTATGGAACATCGTGAGTGCGACATCGAAAAAAATGTCACAGACTCAGCTTTCCTTTCATGCGCAGGGTGCCATGCAATACGGTACAAGAATCCATGCGTATATTGAAGCACTGCCGAATCGTATTTGGAATGCATCGGATTATGATTCACTGACGCCGTTGCCGAGTGATCATGAACGCATCGTTTTACAGGCGCTGAATGAAAATGCCCTGTATCGCAAAGCACTCTCTTATCAGGAAGTCTATCATGAATACCCGTTCTCGGTATGTATCGATCATGAAATTATTCACGGCTTTATTGACTTTGCGGCGATTGGCGAAGATATAATCATTATTGATTTTAAAACTGACAGCGGACTAACGGCGGAAGCATTGATCAAACGCTATCGGGAGCAGTTAGATGTGTATGCGAAGGCGATGTACAAACTGTATCCGAAGAAACAGATTCGTACATATCTTTATTCTTTGTCACTGCACAAAGAAATTGAAGTCGGCAGTTACGTAAAAGGATAGGAGGCTTGCCATGAAGAAGCTATGGGGACATTTCTGCACAATCACCCGGCATAAGTGGATTGTGATGAAGCTATGCTTTGCCTGCGGATATTATAAGCAGGGGATTTTACATGATTTATCTAAATACACATGGACTGAATTTTCTACCGGTGTTCGATATTATTGCGGCTTTCGCAGTCCCAACGGAGTAGAGCGCGAACGCTTCGGTTATTCCGCCGCATGGCTTCATCATAAAGGGAGAAACAAGCATCATTGGGAATACTGGACGGAGTTTAAAGGAGTGTGTATTCCGATTCGTATGCCGATACGCTATGTGATTGAAATGTGGTGTGATCGCATTGCCGCAACTAAGGTGTATGAAAAAGAACGTTATCAAAATGACAGTGCTTTGAATTATTTTCTGCGCAATTATGATCATGTGATCATTCACCCACAGACAAAAGCACTGTTAGAATTAATGTTGAGGCATTGTGCGGCGCACGGCTGTAAGGAAACGATCCGTTGGATCAAACAAGAAGTAAAACCAAAGGGTTATACATTGGTTGAAGGAGCAGAGCATGAAACGATGTGATTGGGCGAAAGGTGAATATAATGAAGGCTATCATGACAATGAGTGGGGCAAGCCGCAGCATCATGATCAAAAGCTGTTTGAATTATTGGTTTTAGAAGGAATGCAGGCAGGGCTTTCTTGGGTGACGATTTTAAAAAAGCGTAAAGCATTTTGTGAAGCATTTGATCAGTTTGATATTGATAAGGTCGCTGCCTATGATGAAACCAAGCAACAGGAATTATTGCAAAATGAGGGAATTATCCGCAATCGTCTAAAGATTAAAAGTGCGGTATCCAATGCGCAGTGTGTGCAGAAAATCCAACAGGAGTTCGGCTCTTTTGATCGTTATTTATGGCATTTTACGGACGGCAAACAGATTGTGAATGCGTATTCTGCACAAAGCGAGGTGCCGACACATAATGAATTGAGCGATCTTATCAGCAAGGATATGAAAAAACGCGGCTTTCGGTTTGTCGGAACGACAATCATTTATTCTTATTTAGAAGCAGTGGGAATTATTAACGATCATATGACATGGTGTTGTGAATATCATCGCTGTGCGTAAATAAATGATTGAAAATGAAGCAAAAATAAAATTTAAATATGAAAAGGCTTGCGGCTATGCAAGTTTTTTATGTTATCACTGACGCGCTTTTGAAGGCGCTAGATTTTTTAATAATTAAATTTTACGATTTTACACCACAAAAAAACGAGCCTTCCGATTGAAAGCTCGTCAGATTTATTTGTGATGATTCTAGTTAAAATCGAATTAAGAATCACTATACAGCATTGCATTGGTCTGTCTATCAAAATCCAGTCCCTCAAACTGCATAAGATAATATTTTGCATAAACACCGTTTAACTTCATCAGGCTTTCATGATCCCCGCGCTCTGCCAAGCCGTTTTCACTGATCACGATAATTTCATCCGCGTTTTGAATCGTCGATAAACGATGGGCAATCGTCACGGTTGTTCGATTTTTCGCCAGCGCTTCTAAGCTTTTTTGGATATGACGCTCACTTTCATTATCGAGCGCACTGGTCGCTTCATCTAAGATCAAAATTTTCGGATCCTTCAAAAATACCCGGGCAATCGAAATACGCTGTTTCTGACCGCCGGACAAGCGAGTGCCGCGCTCTCCGACAAAGGTGTCATAGCCTTGCGGCAAAGATAAGATAAATTCATGGATGTTGGCTTTTTTCGCAGCCTCTATGATTTCCTCATCACTTGCTTTCGGCTTACCGTATGCGATATTTTCCTTAATCGTACCGGTAAACAAATAAACATCCTGTTGGACAATACCGATTGCCTTGCGCAAAGAGTACAGACTCAAGTCACGTACGTCCTTACCGTCAATCATCACACTGCCTTGATTGACATCATAGAAACGCGGCAAAAGTGAACAGATGGTTGTTTTACCGCCGCCGGACGGCCCGACCAATGCAATGTTTTTACCGGCTTCAATATGGAAGTTTATATCTTCCAGCACCGGTTCATCTGCCTGATATGCAAAAGTCACATGTTGATAATCAATCACACCTGTAACGTCCGTTAAGTCCACGGCGTTCGGGGCATCGACGATCGTCGGCTCGGTTTCAATGACTTCTAAGAAACGCTTGAAGCCGGAGAAGCCTTTCTGGAACATCTCCGTAAATTCTACCAAAATTTCAATCGGTGCTACAAAAATATTAATATATAACGCATAAGTCGCAAGTGCAGTAGGAGCGAGTGAGCCGTCTGCGACAAAATAAGCGCCCGCTACCAAAATCACGATATATAACAAGCCTTGAAAGAAATTATTAAAGCCGTAAAATGACCCCATAATTTTATAGTTGTTTTCCTTGGATTTCAAAAAACGCTGATTCGACTGATAAAACTTTTCACGCTCTAAATCCTCATTCGCAAAGCTTTTCACCACGCGGATCCCGGCAAGCGAATCCTGTAAGCGAGCATTGACACCGGCGATTTTTTTGCGGTTATCACTGAAAGTTTCCTGCATTCGCTTGTTTTGATGATAAGAAAATACGAGCATCACCATTGTGACTGCTAATAAAATCAGCGTCAACGGAATATGAATCATTGCCAACAGGATAAAACTGCCGCAGATTTTTAACAATGAAATAAATAGATTTTCAGGACCGTGATGCGCAAATTCCGAAATATCGAATAAATCGGAAACAAGCTTGCTCATCATTTCTCCGGTATTATTTTGGTCATAATAAGAAAAAGACAGTTTTTCATAATGATTAAAAAGATCTTGACGCATATCGCTTTCCATTCGCGCTCCCATAATATGTCCCTGTCCGTTTACATAATAACGGCATAATGCACGCACGATATACAGAATCAATAAACCGATAAACAAATACAACAGGCTGTTCATGATCGCCTCTTTTGTATCTAAATATAAAGTCTTATTTAAGTAATTCAATATTTGCGGAAAAGCTAAATCAATGATACTGATGGTAAATGCACAGATCATATCCAGTATAAAAATCTTTTTATACGGGCGATAATAGCTGATAAATTTTTTCATTACATTCATGGCATTCCCTCCTAATGAACGCTATTATAGCGCAATTTGTTAGAAAATGCCAGTAAGGAACCTATTGTGAAGATGGAAAGTTTTGATTGTTTATGATATGATGAACAAAAACTGAGAAATACAAAGGAGTGCGATTTTATGAAATATCAAACAGTGGTATGTGATATAGACGGGACATTGATGCCTCCCGATCACGGCATTGTATTAAAGGAAGCGGTGGCACAGGCAATGCGAGGATTGGAAGAGCGTCAGGTGAAGATCATACTGGCGTCTGCGAGAGCCTATGCAGGTATTCTGCCGATTGCGAAACAGCTGAACATGGATCACTTCGGCGGTTATATTATCGCTGAAAACGGGGCATCTGTTTACGATGTGAAGCGTGATCAACTTCTCTGTTCTCATGAGATGGCAAAAGACGATGTCCTTCAGCTATGGAAGCTTTCTCAGGAATACGGAGTTGATTTTGCCTTTTCACAAAAGACACAGATGGTTGCCTCCGGATTTTCCAAAGGGTTTGCCTTGGATCATCAAAATTGTGATATTGATTACATTGTGACCAATCATCCGCAAGCTTTAATGCAGGATGCGATTATGAAATGTTCACTCTCGGCAGAAGCAGCGATTATCGCAGAAGTATTTCCGAAAATAAAAAGTGCAGTGGAAGAGCATTATCCGTATGAGGTCTATTACAGCACCGCAAATATTATCGATCTTTTGGCTAAAGGCTGCGGCAAGGAAGCCGCTTTACAAGAACTTGTGAATCAAGGCTTGATGAATTGGCAAAGCACCGCGGCAATCGGAGACAGCTTCAGTGATATTCAAATGATTAAACAGGCACAGCTCGGGGTATCCTTAACAAGCGCCAAAGCGGAATGCAGGGCAGCGGCAGATCATATCGTCGACAGCTGCTTTGCGGACGGGTGCTTGGAATTCTTTACGCTGATTAAAAACGCAAATGAAGCGAAACAGGAAGAATAAGCAACGAAAGAATTGTATTTTTGAAGCTGAAAGCAGAAGCTCATTTTTTCAGAAGCTTTGACACTCCAATAATTTGTGTTTCAAACCATAACCATGCGGTTTCCCGCTGTTATCCCGTTTTTGCGTCTGATTTAAGAAAGCATTATCATTTTTCATTAAAATATACAAAATAACTATGGGAATTCTGTTAAAAATAAGGTAAAATAGTATAAGATGGATTAGGAGGATATCCTTATGAATAATAAAATTGTAGAAGCATATTATCAAGGACACTGCTTCAAAGCATATGAGCTGTTTGGCGCTCACCTGTGCAAAGAACACGGAAAAAAGGGAGTACGCTTTACTACCTTCGCTCCCCATGCGCAAAGCATTCAGGTTATCGGTTCGTTTAACGGATGGTCCTGTGAGGGCTGCTTTATGGAGCGTGCCGATGATAAAGGTATTTGGTCTGTGTTTATTCCCGATGTGAAAGAACATGATATGTATAAATATCGCGTGACACAGGCAACCGGCAGAGTCGTTGATAAAATGGATCCGTATGCGTTTTACAGCGAGCTGCGTCCGAATACTGCCAGCATCGTTGCCGATTTGGATTTCCCGCTGTGGAAAGATGAGAAATGGCTTAGTCAACGAACAAAGAATTTTGATCGACCGGTGAATATCTATGAGATGCATGTCGGCTCATGGAAAAAGCCTGAGGATGTGGAATGGATCAATTATCGTGAAATTGCCGCAGACTTAATTGCCTATTTAAAAGAAATGAATTATACCCATGTGGAATTTATGCCGCTGTGCGAGTTCCCGTTTGACGGCTCTTGGGGCTATCAGTGTTCCGGCTATTTCAGCGTGACGAGCAGATATGGGGAATGTATTGATTTGGCATATTTGATCAATGAGCTGCATCAGGCAAATATCGGTGTGATCATGGATTTTGTGCCGGTGCATTTTGTCAGAGATGATTTCTCATTGTCATATTTTGACGGAACACCTTTGTATGAATATGAAAAGGCACATGACGCAGATTCTCAGTGGGGAACCGCAAACTTTAATTTGTGGAAAGAAGAGGTGCGTTCCTTCCTGATGTCAGCCGGTGCTTTTTGGTTGGATAAGTATCATGTGGACGGTTTGAGAATGGATGCGATTTCCAATATCATCCACTGGCACGGAAACAAGGATCTCGGCGAAAATCAAGGCGCATTGGACTTTATCCGCCGTATGAATTACAATCTGTCCGCAAACTTTCCGGGTGTGATGTTAATCGCGGAAGATTCCAGTGACTATCCGAATGTCACTAAGCTTACGATTGACAACGGCTTAGGATTTGACTATAAATGGGATCTGGGATGGATGAATGACACCTTGAAATATTTGGAAAAGGATCCGATTTATCGCAAGTGGCATCATAATCAAATCACCTTTTCCATGGCTTATTTCTATTCCGAGCGTTTTATGACTGAATTTTCACATGATGAAGTCGTACACGGCAAAAAGACGATTATTGATAAGATTTGGGGTACTTATGAACAGAAATTCTCTCAGTTAAGAACCTTATATATGTATATGTTTACGCATCCGGGCAAAAAACTGAACTTTATGGGAAATGAACTGGCACATTTCAGAGAATGGGATGAATCCAAAGAAAACGATTGGTTCTTATTAACCTATCCGCTTCATGATGCTTTTCATAATTATTTTGCGAAGCTGGGTGAATTCTATCAAAAAGAGCCTGCACTGCATGCAGATGATTATAATTATGAAAGCTTCCGCTGGATCGATGCGGATAATGCCGATGAAAACCTATTCAGCTATATTCGCAGAGGCGCAACGAAAGATATTGTAGTTATTTTAAACTTTTCACCGAATGCCTATCAAAAGCATCGCTTCGGTGTTTTAAGCAACGGCACATACAGTGAAGTTTTAAACAGTGAGGCTGATACTTGGGGCGGTTGTAATATAACCAACCCGAATAAAATCAAGGCAGAGAAAATACCTTATAACAATATGGAGCGAAGCATCTGTGTAGATGTTGCGCCGTTTGGAGCGGTAATGTTGGAAGTGCGCAAACGAAACATTGACAGCAAGGCTAAAAAACAAGCAAGCACAAGCAAATCTGTTGCGTCGAAGAAATCCGCTTCAACGAAAACAGCAGCGACAACAAAGTCGGCAGCGAAGCCGCAAAAACAGACAAAAGCAGCTTCAGCGAAAAAGACATCGAAAAAAACAACCGACGCAAAGTCAGTTGCCGCTAAAAGCAAATAATTAAGGAATGAGGAAGTGTTATGAAAAATACTTCCTTTTTTTGGGTGCTTGATGCTTAAGCAAAAAGGATCGGTGCATACTATAAACAGAAGATAAATGCACATGCTTCACAAAGTACTGTCATGTAGGATTTGTCTTTTGATGAAATTTTTGGTAAAATAAAGCTTACGAGAGGTGAAAAAGAATGAAAAAGGAAACAGCGAAAAATAAATTTCAAAACAAGGATGAGTTTAAAGAAGAGTTTAAGCGCAGAGTAATTGAAAAATACGGACGTTCTATCGAACAGGCACATAAGACAGAAAAATATATGGTGCTGGGTGAAATGATTCGTGATTTTGCGAGTGTAAATTGGAAGCTGAGCAAGGAAGCAATTGCCGCAAAGGAACAGAAACAGATGCATTACTTCTCAATGGAATTTTTAATGGGAAGATTGATGACAAACAATCTGATGAATTTAGGCATTTATGATATTGTAAAAGACGGCTTGGCTGATTTAGATATTGATATTAACGAACTTGAGGATTTGGAAAGTGATGCAGGACTGGGAAACGGCGGTTTAGGTCGTTTGGCTGCCTGCTTCTTAGATTCCTTGGCGAGCCTGAATTTGCCGGGACACGGTAACTGTATTCGTTATCAATACGGTTTATTTAAACAGGACATCAGAAACAATGAACAAGTGGAGCTTCCGGATAACTGGATGAAGCTCGGCAATGTTTGGGAAGTCAGAAAACCGAAACATGCGGTTGATGTGAAATTCGGCGGTCATGTCGATATGTGGATGGGCAGTGACGGCAAAGCGATTGTCAACCATATCCCTGAAATGGTCGTGCGTGCGGTGCCTTATGATGTACCGATTGTCGGCTATAATACCAAACTGACGAATACTTTGCGATTATGGTCGGCAGAGGTTGCGGATGAAGCGGTAAAATCAAACGGTTTATCGGAATATGTACACGATGTAGAAGAAATCAATTTGAATGTATATCCGGATGATTCAACCGAAAGCGGTAAGCTGTTGCGTCTGAAACAACAATATTTCTTTGTTTGTGCCGGTTTAACAGCGATTTTGAAGCAGCATTTGCGTGTATATCCTTCTTTGGATAATCTGGCTGATAAAGTAAGCATTCAGCTGAATGATACGCATCCGGTATTATGTGTACCTGAATTAATGCGTTTATTAATGGATGATTATGGCTATGGCTGGGATCAGGCATGGGAAATCACTACCAATACAATGTCTTATACAAACCATACGGTATTGAGCGAAGCACTGGAAAAATGGAATATTGCGTATGTGCAAAAGCTGTTGCCGCGTGTTTATATGATCATTGAAGAAATTGATCAGCGTTTCCGTTTCCAAGTAGGACATGATTTCGGTCATCCGGAATTGGTAAATGAAGTTGCGATTTTGAAGGACGGCCAGGTGCATATGGCACATTTAGCAATTGTCGGTTCTCACAGTGTCAACGGTGTTGCGGCACTGCATACGCGCATTTTAATGGAAGATGTTATGAAAAGCTTCCATACGATTTATCCGCACAAGTTTAATAATAAGACAAACGGTATCACACATCGCCGTTGGCTGTTATATTCCAATCCGCAGCTGACTGATTTGATTAGTTCTTATATCGGAGATGGATTTAAAACCGATCCTAGTAAGCTTGAGGATCTGATGAAGTACGTAGATGATGAAAAGCTTCAGAATGATTTTATGAAGGTGAAAGCAGAGCGTAAGCAGATTTTGGCTGATTATATCAAGGAAGCTACCGGTATTGAGGTTGATGTGAATTCAATTTTCGATGTTCAGGCTAAGCGTCTTCATGCGTATAAACGCCAGCTTTTAAACGTGATGCATATCATTCATCTATATCTGCAGATGAAAGAGGATCCAAACTTTAAGATTACTCCGAGAACCTTTATCTTTGCGGCTAAGGCAGCACCTTCTTATGTATTTGCGAAGGAAGTCATTAAGCTGATTCACTGTGTTGCCGATAAGGTAAACAATGATCCGCATGTATCTTCTATGTTAAAGGTAGTATTCCTGCCGAATTACGGTGTTTCTATGGCAGAAATTCTTCAGAATGCGGCAGATGTATCTGAACAGATTTCTACTGCCGGCAAGGAAGCAAGCGGTACCGGTAATATGAAGTTTATGATGAACGGTGCGATTACACTGGGAACCATGGACGGTGCCAATGTGGAAATCGTTGAGCGTGTCGGTTTTGAAAATGCCGAAATCTTCGGTTTGCGTGCCGATGATGTCGCATTGATTAAGTTAGATAATATGTATAATGCATGGGATAAGTATAACCAAAATCCGAACTTGCAGAAAATAATCACGGCATTAACGGATAATACTTTCAGCGATGATCCTAATGCGTTTAAGACTATTTACAATGAACTGATGTTTAAGAATGACGAATATCTGTTATTGGCTGATTATGAGGCATATGCTTATGCACAGCGCAATGTTGAAAAGCGTTATGCAGAGAAACAAGCTTGGGCGAGAATGTGTCTTGTGAATATTGCACAGTCAGGTTTCTTCTCAAGTGATCGTACGATTCAGCAGTATGCGGATGATATTTGGCATATTAAACCGGTAACTGTGAAGTAACAGATTGTTTATGAATTGATGATAACGGCGGAATGTGATTTCCGTCGTTTTCAGTTGTCGAAGGGTTTCGTCAGTGATAAATGAAGGATCAAAAGCAAAATAATGTGAATAAGATGCTTATAGCGCAGTGTATGCATGGTAAGCATCTTTTTGTATGCACACTAGTACGAAATTAAAAACTGCTTCACTGAGCGCTGCAGGCATATGCTTTGGGAGTGGTCGAATAGATAATGCGCATGATTGATTACTTACAAAAGCGATGAACCAATAAATTAAAAAAATTTCATAAATTTTTGGGGATCTCTCTTTTTAGCGTGTATATAAAAGATAGGGGCTTTTTAAAGCTGAATTATAGACAGGCGAAAGGAGATGATAACGTCTATGATTAAAGTAAATGAATTAAATGAAATGATTGATCGCAGCAGTCACAATCTCACCTATGATGAATATTGTAAAAGGAGCATATGTAATAAGCAGATATTGGCTCGGATTATTAAAGAGTGTGTTTCAGAATTTCGTGATATTCCGTTAGCTGAGATACCGGATTATATAGTGAGTGATCCGACTGCGAGCATAAATGTTGATAAAGCCGTCGACAAAATTTATGGGATGAATCCCGAAGATACTTCCGTTTTCGGTGCTAAGATCATCTTTGATATTATAGTAGGAATCAGATTGCCTGATTCGCACGAAAAGGAAAACATCGGTTTAATCCTGAATATCGAAGCACAAGCAAACAGTAATAGACACTATCCGTTATTAAGTCGAGCGATTTATTATTGCAGCA